>CAZWYB010000101.1:0-8418 GCA_964637745.1 uncultured Pseudomonadota bacterium | reverse complement strand
TCTGCGTTAATTCCTAAGACAGAAAAAGAGATACCCCCTAGAATCCTTTTCTTCATCTCGAGTAAAATAGAAGATGATGACTACCCTTTCCAGAATATCGGGGTGGGTGGTTCTTGGGTCTTTTCTTCTGATGAGTTGTTCCAGCGCGGTCAGCCCCGCCGCTCCTCCGGCCCCTCCGCAGGAAGTGCCCGCGCTGAGCCTTCCTCAAGACCTCTCGATCAATCTCGATAAAGTTATTCCTCCGACGAATACACCCTTGACCGCTCTCACGAGTTCCAACATCGCTCCTCCTCAACCGATCGAAGGGGGCGTGATCGCCAACTCCATGAGCGGGATCATCGACCAAATCCTCGCGACCTTTCGTGATCTGAAGATTCCGATCGACTCTCGTTCGTCCTTCGAAACGGAATTCGACTCCGCGTCGGGCCCTTCCCGCCTGTCCTTTCATTTCGAACCCTTCGATCTCGACAAGGACGGCGTCCCCGAACCGTGTTCAGGCAATACGCTCACCGCACCCGTCTGCATCCGGATGACGGTCGACGACCAATTGTTTCTGGCTGGTGTCTTCGACGTCCCTCCGACCGCCTCCAATCCCGGTTCGGGCCGGTTTCGCATCAACGCCGCCGCGGATCCGAACGCGCTGACGGGCGAGACTCTTTTGATCGGCGTTCGTTATAACGAAGAGAAGGCCGAAGACCGATTGCTGGAAATCTTCGTCATCGGGCGGCCTTCGGAAACGTCCGAGGAAACCCTGAACCTCCATTTCCTCGTCACCCAGAAAGGCCCGACGGAGACGGCCTTCAAGACCGTGGACGCCTTTTCCAAAATTGAGGACGTCGATGCTCTGGCGAGGGTCGCATTCGCCAAGACCTTCACGGATAGCGAAGTGATCTACCTGGCGGGATTCAAGGAAAGCGAAGACCAGCTGGCCGTCTCCCTCGACAACCAGCCGTACCAATGTTTTCGGATTTCCACGTTGACGGAGGATTCCATCCAAACCTGCTCCGACAGCGGGGTCGTCCCCACGGACCTCGCCCCCTTGCCTCCGTCGACCTTGGCCGATGTCGGGTATTCGGAGGGACCCATCGATTTTTGCCCCACCGATCCCGATAAAACGGAACCGGGGATCTGCGGGTGCGGCGTCTCCGACATCGACTCGGATGGAGACGGCATCGCCGACTGCAACGACCTATGCCCCGGGGACTCCGACAAGTCCGCCCCAGGAATCTGCGGATGCGGAATTTCCGATGGCGATTCGGACGGAGACGGCGTCCCCAATTGCCTTGATCTTTGTCCCATCGATCCCCTCAAGACGGAACCAGGAATCTGTGGATGCGGAATCCCCGACTGCCGCGCCGACTGTGAGGATGCCTCCGAATACAACGATGACGAAAAATGCGGATCTTAGGAAAGGCCGAGAATCGCCCGAGCCTCCGCGACCGTCGCCGGCGTCTTTCCCATCTCTTTGACCATCACGGCCGCCGTGCCGACCAAATCCCCGTTCGACTTCGCCATCTCACCGTTGGGCAAATAGAAATTGTCTTCGAGGCCCACGCGGATTTCTCCGTTCAACTCCAAGGCCTCGCGGATCAGACGCCACTGATCGCGACCGATCCCGATCACCTCCCAGTGCGACCCTTCGGGAAGATTTCTCGCCATGCATGCGAGATTGCCCGCCTTCGTGGGAATGCCGCCCAAGACCCCCAGTATGAGCGAGAAATGCGCGGGCGTCTTCAAGACGCCCATGTCGATGAAGGGATAAGCGTTCGCGATATGGCCGACGTCGAAACATTCCAGCTCCGGCCTCGCCCCCGCCTGGTTGATCTGTTCGAGACAATACTGGATGTCTCCAAAGGGGTTGGAAAAGACGTAGTCGTGATAAAATTTTTTGTTCTTCTTCGAATAAATGGCATAATTCATCGAACCCATGTTGAGGGCCCCGATTTCGGGCCCGTGATCCGTGATGTGGATCGTCCGTTCCTGAATCGGAAGCCCGATGCCTCCCGAGGAGAAATTGAGGATCACCGGACACCGCTTTTGGATCTCCTTCTTGATCTCGCCGAAGACCGACGACTCCCAGGACGGCCCGCCCTCCGGAGTCCGCGCATGGATGTGAACGACGACGGCGCCCGCGTCATAGGCGCGCTTCGCCTCCTCGGCGATCTCCACCGGGGAATACGGAATCCCAGGACACTGCTCCTTCTTCGCAAGCACGCCCGTAAGGGCGCAGGTGATGATGACTTTTTGGGACATAGAGTTTCTCCCGATTTTCGTTCCCTCTAGCACACCTCCGTCAAGGATGATTCCAGAAAAAAGTCATCGGAGTCGGCGATTTAATGCTAGAATGATTTTTTTCATGAAAAAGAAAAGGTCCGTCCCCAGAAAAAAGAGGAGTTCGTTTCAGAACCTCTATGACTGCATCCGGCAGCCGAATACCAAGGTCGTTCTTTCGCTGGGTGGCGGAGGCGTCCGCATGGCGGCCCACTTGGCGGTAATGGAGTTTTTGGAACGTTTGGGGGCGACCCCCTATATCCGCGAAGTGTGGGGAGTCAGCGGCGGAGCCTTCGTGGGCCTCCCTTACGCCTGCGGCATGAAATCCGATCAGATCGAGCAAATACTCCACTCCATTTTCATCAAAAACAGGGCCGACGTCTCTCTCAAACCCAGCGTCCTTTCCATCGTCAAGGGGATATTCAAGGAAAGCCTTTTTTCCAGCGAAGAGGCGAAGGACATCAGCGGACTGCATGATTACGAGGCCATCTATCGGGCAGGCCGGAAGGTGCTCGAAGGTCATCAACCGAAAATCCCTTTCTATTGCCTCGCCTACAACCTGGAATCCCAACAAACGGACATCCTGACGCCGGAGAAGACGCCCAAGGGTTACTATGACGGGTGGATGTACCATATGGACCCAGTGGACGCCGTGGCGGCCTCCACCGCCGTACCCATCATCTTCAAGCCCAAGCGCGTCAGCAAAAGTCAGCTTTATGTGGATGGCGGCACGAATGAGGAAGTTCCCACGGTTTCCATCTACAAAAAATGGAAGCGCGATCTCGAGCTGGGATTGGAGAGGAAAAAGGACCTCTTGGTGATCGGCATCAATCTCAACCCCCATTTCGCCGCCCTGGGAAACTTCGGTCACAAGCTTCTGAGAAAAATCCCGGCCATTCAATACATCCGGATGACGATGTATTACGCGGATCTTATGCGCCAGGCTAAAATCAAGGATCAGAGGCGCCTCCTCATGAACGATCCAAGAGTCGAATTTTGGAACATCGATCTCAACTTCGATGGCGGGCTCCTCGATGTCGACGTGATCCCTCAAATTTTGGCGGAAGCCCGGAAGTCCGTCCCTAAGCAGTTCGCCCGGATCAACGATTCCCTCCTGTCCTACTAGTTAGACCGGAGCGACTCCGTGTCTCTTTTTCGGCCAGTCGATGCGTTTGTTTTGCGCAAGCTCTAATGTCTTGACGATCCACCGTTTGGTGTCGCGCGGATCGATGATGTCGTCGATATAGGCCGCGCCGGCCGCCTTCTCCAGGCTGATCTCCTGCTGGAATAAATCGACCAATTGCTTTCGAGTCTCTTCCGGGTTCGCCGATTCTTCGATCGCCTTTCGGAAAATGATATTGACCGCCCCCTCCGCGCCCATGAGCGAGATTTCCCCCGAGGGCCAGGCGACGATCCCGTCGGGCTCATAACCGCGTCCGCACATGACGTAATAGCCGGCGCCGTAGGCCTTCCGGATGACGACGGTCAATTTCGGAACCGTCGCCCGCGAAACGGCATAGAGCATCTTGGCGCCGTGGCGGATGATCCCCTGCTTTTCCACCTTGGAGCCGACCATGAAGCCGGGAACATCTTGCAAAAACAGGAGTGGGATGTTGAAGGCGTCGCAGAGATTGATGAAGCGCGCCGCTTTGTCGGCGGAATCAACGTCCAAGACCCCGCCCATCACCATCGGCTGGTTGGCCACAATCCCCATGGACTTTCCACAAAAGCGCGCGAAACCAACCAGAATCGTCTTCGCGAAGTTCGGCTTGATCTCGAAAAATTTTCCATGATCGACGATCTTTTGAATGATCGCCTTCATGTCGTAGGGTTTCTTCGGGCTATCGGGTAGGATGTTGAGGATCGATTCGTCCACCCGGTCGTCGGGAAGGTCATCGTCATACCCGAATCCGCCGCCTCCGGTCGAAACGGGAGGTTTTTCGTCGCAGTTCTGCGGAAAAAAACCCAGATACTCTTTGATCGCGCCGATGCAGGCCTTGTCGTCGACGACCTCCAAATCGCCAACACCGCTCACCTCGCAATGCACTTTGGATCCGCCCAGGTCTTCCATGGAAATGTCTTCGCCGATCACGACCTTTACGAGCGGAGGGCCGGCCAAGGCCATCGAGCTCGTTCCCTTCACCATCGGCACGAAATCCGCAAGCGCGGGGACGTAGGCCGTACCAGCCGCGCACGGGCCCATCATGGCGGCCACCTGGGGGATGTAGCCGCTCATCTTAACCTGGTCGTAGAACATCTTGCCGCTCTCGGCGAATTGCGAACCCGCGAGCTCTTGAATTCGCGCGCCCGCCGAATCGAGCAGCCACACGAAGGGCATCCGTTCGCGCAGGGCCAGCTCGCGTAACCGATCCACCTTCCTCTCCTGTGTGTAACCGATCGATCCCGCCATGACGGTGAAGTCGTAGGCGGCGCAGGCGACCAAGCGTCCATTGATTTTTCCGTAGCCCGTCACGCAGCCATCGGCGGGCGTGTACTTTCCCTGCATCGCCGGGTGCTGCGACTGATGATGTCCCAAGATCCCCAGCTCGACGAAGGTCCCCTTGTCGAAAAGAAGCTCCACACGCTCGCGGACGGTGAGTTTGCCCGCCTTGTGCTGACGGGCCACTTCGTCCGGTCCGCCCATCTGTCGGACTTTTTCTTTTTTCTCGCCGAGGGCCTCGGCCGTTTCTTTTAGGCTCGGCATAAGTCTTTCAACCTTTTCAAGATGCAGACGGAACGACGCGGTACGGGACGAAACTTTCTCCGCAATGTTGCGGGCTGGGCCCAGGCCGCTTGCATGGTGATCATGCGCGCGGTTTGGACAAAGAATGAGTTTTCCATACGGCCTCCTCTTCAGAGTCCTAGCGTTGCCAGGACGGAATCGACGAATTGATTTCGAAATCGTAATGCGATTTTCTTGTTCAAGATCGTGTCTCCGATGCAGGCCTTCTGCGCCGAAAAATCTGCGAAAGGCACCAACAGCGAACCGTACATGGAAAGAAGAACGGGCTCGGGGTCGATCTTCCGAATCTTCTTCTCCCGCATCAGGACCTTCATCTGCTCGGAGACCTGGCGGACGATGGGAAGAATGAACCGATCGCGAAGCTCAGCGATGAACACCGGCTTCTCCAGATCGCCGTAGAGCAGGATGCGCGCGTACTCCGGGTTTTCGATAAAAAAATCGTGAAAGCGGCCAAGGTGAGTTTCGATGTTTTCTTTGAGATGGACGGCCGGATTCTCGAAAATCTTGGCAACTAAGCCCATCAGCTCCTCGATCACCCTTTGATAGACAGCTTTGAGGAGATCTTCCTTCCCACCCCAATGGTAATGGAGTGCCGCGATATTGACGCCCGCCAAGTCCGCGATTTCCCGCGTCGTCGTCCCATTGATACCCTTCTGGGAGAACAAGGTCGTGGCAGCCCGGAGAATGACCTCGGAAGTATCTGGAATTATTGACGCTTTGGTAGGCCTTAATTCAGTCATATGATTTAATCATATGATTAAATCATAAGATTAAGGCCGTCAAGACATAAAATATTGCAAAGAAGACTTGAAATTATACTTAGCGTTAAGCATAATACATCCATGGATATGACCCAGATTGCCAAACAGCTTGGAAGACGCGGCGGGTTGGTGCGCGCGAAAAACCTCCCCTCTGCTCGGAGGAAGGCCATCGCCTCTTTGGGAGGAAGGGCCAGGGCGCTGTCTCATCACGCCGTCCGGCGCGTTGAGGAAAATTTCAGATACCTGGAAGCGATCGAGGCCTTAAGGAAGGCCGCCGTCATTCATGGCAAATAAGATCGATTATCTGGAAAAGGTCGCGGCCTTGGCAAAGGGCTTGGAAGGAAAGGGGTTCCAACCCGTCCTCGTCGGTGGTATCGCCTTGGTGATCCTGGGCTCCCAACGCGTCACGAAGGATTTCAATTTTCTGATTTCCCTTCAAGACAGAGCGGCAGAGGAGATTGCGGATGTTTTTTACCGGCACGGCTTTGAATTGGTGACGAAATTCAATCAGCATCGGGAGGTCATGAGAACGGTGGATTCCCTCAAGGTGGCCGCCATCAAACTGAAATCCGACCTACCCCAAAGCCTGTTTTTCTATGATTGGGACAGCAAACTGAAGGTAGATCTTCTTCTGGACTTCCCTCTTCCGGGCAAGGAGATCGCTCAACGCGCAAACAAAGTCAAAATCGGCTCACATTCCCTCCGCATCGCCTCGACGGAAGATCTCATTCGCCTCAAGGAAATCGCCTACTCGGACCGCAAATCCGCTTCCGACGCCCAGGATTTGGAGTTTCTCAGGCGCCTCCTAGCCCCATCCTCTTCGCGATGATCTCTTTCATCACTTCCGAGGTCCCGCCGCCGATCGTCATTAAGCGGATATCGCGCGTGAACCGGGACATATCGTACTCTTCCATATAGCCCGCGCCGCCCAAGGCTTGGAGGCAATCATAGGCGACTCTCTGCGCGAGATCCCCAGCAAAAAGTTTTGCCATAGAGATTTCCTTGGTGGCCTCCACACCCGCGTTGAAGAGGGTCACCGCATGGTAGGTTAGACGTTTCGCCGCTTCGAGCTGTGTAGCCAATTCCGCGAACTTGTGCTGCCACACTTGGAAGTCGATCACCCTCTTCCCGAAGGCCTCGCGCTCCCGGCAATAGGCGATAGCATCCTGGAGGGCCAGCTCCGAACTGGCGCCGCTCGTCAGTGCCGCGACGAGACGCTCGCCCTGGAAGTTTTTCATGATGTAGGTGAATCCGGCGTTCTCCTGCCCCAGGACGAAGCGTTTCGGGATGCGGCAATTTTCAAAGAAGAGGAGCGTCGTGTTGGAGCTGTGGTTCCCCATCTTCTCTAGGGTCTTCCCAACGCTGAAACCTTTCGCGTCCGTGGGAAAGGTCACGAGGCTGATCCCCTTGTGTCCCGGTCCTCCCGTGCGAACGGCTAAGGTGATGAAGTTCGCGCGGCCGCCGTTCGTGATGAACATTTTGGCGCCGTTGATCACGTAGTCGTCGCCGTCGGCCTTCGCGGTCGTCTTGATCGCCATCACGTCCGAGCCGCAGCCCGGCTCCGTCACGCCCAAGGCGCCGATCTTGTCGCCCGTGAGGGCCGGCATCAGGAAAAGCTTTTTCTGTTCTTCGGTTCCGAGGGCGTCGATGATGGGCGTGGAAATATCCGCTTGGACGAGCAGATCCATCGCCACACCCGCCATGCGGCAGCGAACAATCTCCTCGCAGAAGACGACCTTGAACCAATAATCGCCCCCGCTTCCGCCGACATTTTCGGGGAAACACACGCCCAAGATCCCCAACTCGCCAGCTTTCTTAAAAACGGACTTGGGAAATTCCTTCTCCTTCTCCCACTTCTCTTTGTGAGGAAGGAGTTCTTTCTCCGCAAAGTCGCGGACGGTTTTGCGAAAAAGTTCGTGTTCGGGGGTAAATGGATTGTTAATCGACATGAGGAGGGACAATACTGAATTTGCCGGCAACTGTCGAGAAAGACGTTTGCCTGCAGCGCTTATTGACCGACGGGAACGATCTTCCGGCAGATGCCCCCGAGGGCATCCTGAAAATCTCCGCGACGCCCCTTGATCCCCACCAGGACCGACTTAGCGGGGCAGCGTCGGTAGTTCCAGCCCGTCGCGTCATCCGTGACATTCTTTCCCTGCCCGAAGTCCTTACGGCCTTGTTCGACGGAAACGACGGCCTGCCCTGAACGAGCGTTTACTCCGACCTGCCGATAGATTCCCGCGAGTTCGGACACCAGAAAATTATTTCCATACCTGCCGGCCTTCATATTCCATCCCATCATGGCATAGTTTTGATAGGAATCGCCCGGAGGAGGATCCGTTTGGGTACTGGTTGCATCCGGTGGGCCGGGAATCCAAGTGGCCCTCCCCGAAGAGACCCTTGCCGCTATAATATCGTCGATGTCGGCGCATTTGATCCTTTTGACAAAATCGACCAAGCTCCCCTAGACGACCTCCCAGTCGATGATCCCCTGCTTGACCGAGTCGCCGACCAGGACCTTGAGATCGGCATAGCTGCGGGCCGCGATCACGCGTTCGACGACGGTGTTGGTTCGCATCCAGCCGTTGTTGAGCCCTTCCCCCGCCCGTTCGATCGTCTGGTCCACCATGACCGGGACCGCGG
>CAZWYB010000100.1:0-8458 GCA_964637745.1 uncultured Pseudomonadota bacterium | reverse complement strand
CTCTCCTGAATGATTCAGGAGAGGGGTGCCGAAGGCGGGTGAGGTAAAGACAAGGAGATTTTCATGAGACGCATCACTCAATTCACCGCCTACGCCGTTTTGGCGGGGCTTCTTATCTACGGCGCCGTCGGCCGAGCCTTCAAGGGAACACCGACACCGAACTCAACCCCCCCGCAGGAACCTGTCTGGAAGCAGTCGGGACCGATCAAGACCCACACGTCCCTCTCCCAGACCAAGATCGTGCAGGGTTCGGACGGCCTGGTCTACCTCCAGGTCGATCTGGAGGCCCCTAAGACAGGCTCGGAAGGCGGCGCACGTAAGCCCACGGACTTCGTCATCGTCCTCGACCGCAGCGGCAGCATGGCCGATGCGAAGAAGATGGACTACGCCAAGAAGTCCGTCGAGTCGATCATCAGCCAATTAAAGGACGGCGACCGCTTTGCCTTAGTCGATTTCGACAGCGTCGTCGAAACGCCCATCCCGTTGACGGACGTGACCTCGGCCGGCAAAAGCCGTTTTCTGAGCGCCCTGGCCACGATCGACCCTCGCGGCGGGACGAATCTCGGAGGCGGTCTGATCAAGGGAATCGAGGAGATTCAATCTACCTCGCGCAGGACCGGTCACGCGCAACGACTAGTGCTCCTCTCCGATGGGCTGGCCAACGAAGGGATCACGGATCAGATGCAGCTGGATCAGATCGCCTCGAGGGCGGTCGGGGGCGAATTCGCCGTCTCGACCATCGGCGTCGGTCTGGACTTCAACGAATCGCTCATGGCCTCGCTCGCCGATTACGGCAACGGCAACTACACCTTTTTGGAAAACCTGGCCTCACTCGACAAGGTTTTGGCGCAGGAATTCTATAGCGCAAGTCAGGTGGCCGCGGGCGATCTGAAGATCAACCTGGATCTCCAACCGGACATCGAGGTCTTGGACGCAGCCGGATATCCCGTCGAGAGGGAAGGGTCGCGGACGGTCATCCGCCCGGGACACCTCTATGGAGGCCAGAAGAAGACGCTCTTCGTGACGCTCCGGTTTCCAACCAATCACGTCTATAACCAAAGCCTTGGGAACGCCTCTCTGACGTACGCGATCAATGGACGGACGGAGACCGTCTCCCTCTTCGAATCTGACCTGAAGGTCGCCTGCGTTCCACCGGAGCGTCGGGAAGAAGCCATCGCATCGATCGTCCCGGGGACCTACAAAGAGGCCTGGACGCAGAATAACTATGGCCGTCTGCTGAAGGACAACGCCGAAAAGGTGAAGACGGGAGACAAGGCAGGAGCCCTGGGAACGATCAGCTCCTACCGGGCCAAACTGTCGGAGGCCTATGCCGCCGCGCCGTCGCCTGAAATGAAGCAGCAACTGGATGGCCTGAACAAGCTGGAGAACGAGGTCAACGACGCCTTCACGGGAGCGGACCAGGACCTGAAGGCGAAGAGACTGAGCAAGGGTTATCAGTATCAAGGCATCCAAACCCAAAGGAAATCAAATTAACGGAGGAATTTATGTCACTCGGTTATCGCATCAAACGCCTGATCAAATCGGACATGCACGCCCTGGTGGAAGGGCTCGAGGACCCCAAGTGGGTCCTCGCCCAGGCCATCCGGGACATGGAGGAGGAGCTGGAGAGGATCGAATCGGACCTCGGAATCCGGAGATCCCACGTCGCGAAACTCAAAGACCGCCTGATCGCGAATCAGGCGATCGTCAGCGCCCTCGAAAACGACATCGAGTTCGCGATGCGCGAGAAACGCGAGGACAGCGCCAAGCACCTCATTCGAAAGCTCCTGATCTCCAAGAAGAACATCGAAAATCTCATCACCAAGGGAAAGGTCGGCGAGGAAGAACTTCAGAAAATCGAAGAGGACTACCGCCTCAAGAAGGGTGCATATGAAGACGTTCGGGGGCGATGCGAGGTCCTCAATCTGAAACGGGTCGACGACGATTCCTTTCACGCCGCCGCACGTTTGGTTTCCGAAGAAGGGTTGACCGACTCCTCACTCAATCACCAGGTGGAGCTCGAGTTCCTCAAACGCCTTCAATCGCAAACACGGGAGGATGGGCATGAAAAACAGGCTTAAACTCTGGGTGACTCTCTTGGCGACGGGAGCGACGAGTCTCTGGCTGGGTCAGTATCAAAGCCCTCCGGTCGTGCTGGTCGGTTTTATGGTCCTCTTCGTGGTGATCCGCGGCGTGGCCCTTGAAGACGTGATCGCCTTAGGACTCGGAATGATCGTGGCCTTTTTTATCCTGCCGGTGAGCTTGATCGGCGCTCTTGCCGGTTTCGCCGTCGTTCAGATCCTGCATGAAATGAGGAAGAACAGGCCGGCGAGAGACCGATTCCGGGACAGCCTCAGAACGGCGGAAGGCGTCCTGAACGGATTATTGTAGCCGTCTATTTGATCTCCCGGGCGGTTTTGAGGTCGTAGATGACCCATTTCTTGCCCGGGAGCTGGACGGTCAAATGGTCGTTTTCGTTGACTCCGAGATAATCGCCCCAGTGATAATGCGACGCCGTCTTCTCCATCGAAGAAAGATCGGTGATCATCTCATTCAACCGAACCTGGCGGACGAGACGTCCCCGGTCATAGAAGGAGAGCATCACCTGATCCTTGCGGTAGCTGAGGGGCAGGAGACCTTCGCCATCGTAGCCGGTCGCCAGGTATTCGCCGTCGTTGGAGAGAAAGGCGACTCGGAACCAGCCCGGCATGGACCAAAGGTTTTCCGTCACCCCCCCGGCGCGCCTCCGGACGATGGTCGTGACGAGGCTATCCGGATCCATGAGGGCGCAAAAGAAACCGTTCCGCGAACAGACGGCCTTGCGCACGGAAGGAAGAAGGGGTTCATCGGCCCTGAGAGGACCAGGGGTCAGTAAGGCGAGCAGCCAAAAGATGAGGAAGAAAGATGCTGACGCAACGCGTTTCATCCTTTTTTATTTTACGCATTTTTTCTTCGCCGGCCAAGGGGCTCACTTTTTTTCGATTTCGACGGTGATGATTCGCGGTTGGACGTCTTCCAAGGCGATTTCCTTGGGATAGGTGAAGTGGGAATCGGCCGTCGAGACGACCCATTCTCCCTGACCGTAGTTGTAGAGCCTGAGGAAGAGACGAACGTTGTTGCTGATGAAGTTAAAGGCGTGACGCGGACCCGAGAAAGTGACCTCCACCTGTTTAGGGGTCACGGACTCGACGTAAAGACCGGCCCCGGGTTCGGCATACTCCACCGGAATCTGGAAGGTCTTGTGGATGATCGCCGACTCATGAACCACGACGAACCACAGACAACAGGTAATGAGAATCGCCGACACCTTTTCCTTCAAATTGCTCGTGAACAGCCCCCTCCAAAATCCCTTTCTAACGAACGGAGAGGTCGCCTCATAGAATTTCTCCAAGGCCTGGCGGAGGTTGCCGTCGACCATCTCCATCATGACGCCGTCACGCGCCACGGAAATCGATCCGGTCTCCTCGGATGCGACGAGACAAAGCGCATCGCATTTCTCCGACAAACCCATCGCCGCCGCGTGTCGGGTCCCCGCGTGTTGCAGCTTTCGGAAATTCTTCGAAAGGGGGAGGTGGCATCCGAATTGAACGACGCGATCCTCGTTCATATACACGGCGCCGTCGTGTCCGATCGAATGCGGATCGAAGATGCTCTTGAGCAAGGCCTCGCTGATCTGCCCGCCCAAGTCGACGCCGCCCTCCAGATAGCGATCCACGGTGTCCTTTCCCTTGATGACGATGAGGGCGCCGATCTTCGACTCCGAGAGGTCCGTGAGCGTGCGTACCAGGATGTCGATCCGGGGAGGGTAATGGAGTTTGATCCGGCCGCGGAATTTTCGGTTGAGACTCCAGACCGCTATCTGCTCGAAAAAGGAACGCAGCTCTTCCTGAAAGATGATGATGATGGCGATCAAAATCACGGCGAAAAACGCCTGAAGGACGGACGTAGTCAAAAAGAGGTTGAAGAGGTGTGCGACGACGTAAAGCAATCCGCAGATGACGATCCCGCTTAAAACCAAAATGGCACGCCGTCTCTGAAACCAAACGAGAACGGCGTAGATCAGGACTGACATCAGGGCGATATCGACGAGATCGGTAATGCCGACGTCCTTGAGGGTCGCCAGATAGGATTCTATATCCATCGATGGGTGTCGGTTAGGCCGCCTTCTCCAGACAACATTTTTTGTATTTCTTGCCGCTACCGCACTTGCAAGGGTCGTTCCGACCCGGTTCCTGTTCCTTAACGATGGGCGTCTTGGGGGGCGGCAGAATGGGGGAGTTACGGAAAAACTGTTTTTGCTCGTCCTTCGACAGCTTCGAGACACGGTCCTTTTCCGATTCGGAGATCCCTTGATGCCACCATGTCATGCCCGGCTGAAGGATGGGGGCCAGGTCGGCCATTTTCATCGGCGGGCGCTTGCCGGTCGTCTCATGGTAGCGTTCCAAGATCACTTTCACGAGCCTCTCCTGAGCCTTGTGAGTCCTTTCATGTCGCTCTTTGGCCTCTTTCAACGGAAGATTGTGCCGCGTGGCGATGTCCTTCACGGTGCAATCCAGGCAGAGGATCTTCGCCACGGGGTTTTGCATCGTCGGGATGGTGGTCGTCCCCATTTTCCCCTTGTTTCCGCATTGACCGCAGATGCACTTGCCCCACTTGAGGGCCTCGCCCTCGATCTTGGCCTGTTTTTGGATTTGAATGGTATCTCGCATGGTTCCGGCTCCGTAAGAATCCAACATCCCTATCTTTGTCGAAAATGTCGAGGGGGAAAATAGCGGCTCCCAAGCCGATTTCCTCTTGTGTCGAAACCGTGTAAGATCATATGAGAGGGAGGGGTTTTCATGAAACGAACGAGAGTGATTCTCACCGGGCTCGCGATTCTGGCCTCTTTCAGCCTGAATCTGACGACGGCCTGGGCCGACGACGGGCCGATCAGTCTCAATGTCGTAAAGCTCAAAAACAAGGGGAGCTGGACCGAAGTGATGCTCGCCATCGCCAACAACGGCAATAAAGACCTCGAGTTTCAGTGCTGCACGGTCTATTTGGAAAATACAGACGGCTACGCGGTATCTTCGCTCAATCGTGGGGAGGTGGAGTCCCAAATCCATAACAAGGCCAGGACCGGGGCCTTGATCGGAGCGATCGTCGGAGCCGGATTGGGCATCGGCGGAGCCATCAGCGGCAACGAAGATCTCGGATGGGCCGCCTTGGGCGTCGGTGGAACAAGCGCCATCGCGGGGCTGGCCGGATCGGCGGGGGCCGAAGGGGCCCAACGGGCTTTGATCATCGACGACATCATGAGAAACCAGGTCTTTCCGTCGGGTCTGAAGGTGGCAGGCATCGTCTATTTTCCACCCAAAAAGAAGTGGCCGGGGTCCCAGAAGGCCCAGGCCGTGCACCTCACGTACACGATCGGAAACCACACCTACCATGCCAGCGCGCCGGTCACGAATTAGATGAAGAGGAATCGCTCCGTGAGTGAAAGGAAACTACAAGAAATCACCTGCACGGGCTCCCACTATGAAATGGGGCTTGCGCAAGGGCGCCGGTTTCAACCCCTCTGGAGAGGTATTCTCCTCGCACTTCTCGGAAACGAGCTCACGCCGAAGTGGCTTCGTATGGCCGGTCCCAGCGTCCTCCAGGGATTGCTCAAGGTTCAGGGTCTCCGTGTCCGCCGGAGAAATCTGGATAACATGATCCGCCACGCACGGTTCCAACTGGAACGCATGACCGGCATCGCGGATGGGGTCGGCGTCAGCCCAAACGTAATCCTCGGCATGTCGAGCATCGAAACCATGGCCGCGAGTTTTCAATTCATCTTAGGGTGCACCTCCCTGGCCCTCGGGCGGAAACGCTCGAAATCCGGAAAACCGCTCCTGGCCTACAATCACGACTTCCCGACCTTTCTCAAACACCACCTTTTCGTCCGACGGTCTCTGCCGAAACACGGTTACCGCTCCGTCCAACTGACCTATCCGGCCTTGCCCGGCTCCATTTGCGGCGTGAACGAAATGGGCGTCGCCGTGAGCCTGAATCACGCCTTTTCCACGGAGCCCCACAACGACGGCGTGCCGCCGACGATGTTGATTCAAGAAGCCTTGGATCATTGCAAGACGGCCGAAGAGGCCTTGCGCCTGTTTCGGACGACGAAGTTTTCCTGTGGTTCGATCGCGACCTTCGTCGATAAGAAAGGGGCGATCTATTCTTTGGAACTCTCCCAAGGACGGTTTGGGGTCAGGCGGCCCGTACAGGACTTAAGCCTCACGTTGAACGAGTATCAACTGGTGCCTTTGAGGGAAATCGAAGTGCCGCAAGAGGCCTTTTTTCATCCGAAGAAGTTCCCAAAAGTTTTTCACGGCATTCCGGTCCACTTGTCCAATTGGGAACGGAGAGAGCGGTTTCAGACCCTCCTGGAAGGGAAACGCAAGTTGAGCATCTCGGAACTGAAGGATTATCTCTCCGACCACAACGGGAACGGAGCGGGGGACATCGGAACCATTTGCCGCCACCACCCGACGTCGGACACCATCGCCACCGCCATTCTCCATCCCCAGGAAGGCGTCTTGGAAGTGGCGCGAGGACACGCGTGCAAGGCGGCGTATCAAAAATTCGCGCTTTAGCGTCGCTAACAATCTCTAGAATGATTTTCCAGCGGGAGCGACTTCCGGGGCCTCTCCGGCGTCGCGGCCGTAGATGTCGTTGCGGAATTGAACGACGCCCTGATCATCCACCCAGGCCGTCATATAAATGATATAGACCGGCACCTCGGCCGGAAGTGGGACGTTCCGGTTCCTTCCCGAATTGATGGCCGACTGAATCCTCTCGCGCGTCCAATCCGGGTCGTCTTTCATCAGGTATTCGGCGAGATCGAGTGGCTTTTCCACGCGCACGCAGCCATGGCTTAAGGCGCGCATGTTCCGCGAGAAGAATTTCTTCTCCGGCGTGTCGTGCAGGTAGACGTCATAGGGATTCGGAAACATGAATTTGATGCGTCCCAAGGAATTTCCCGCGCCTTCGTGTTGGACGACCCTCATCTGCGGGTTGTTGGCGCTCACCTTGCTCCAGTCGATGGTGGCCGGGTCGATGGTGCCCGCATTGGCCACCGTGGAGACGACCTTCATGCCGTGGCGCTGAAGATACGTGGGGTCGTTCCTCAAGTGATGGATCAATTCCTTCGCAAAGATCCCCGCGGGGACGTTCCATTGCGGATTCAGGATGAGGTACTTGATCTGGCCGGAGAGAAGCGGCGTCTGCCATTCGTGCCGTTGGCCGACGACGACCTTCATCCCCAAGACGGGTTTGTTGTTTTCCAAGACCTTGAGGCGGAAGTCCGGAATGTTCACCACGACGACGCGGCTACCGCTGATTTTCTTCGTCAGATCGTCCCGGCGGTTTAAATTGATCTCCAGTTGCCGGATCCGGTCCTCGACCGGGACATTCAAGGCCGCCAGGGTCTCTTTATTGACGACGCCATCGGCCTCCAAACCGTGACGCTCTTGAAAGCGCATGACGGCCTGCTCGACGTCCTCGTCAAAAACGGAGCTGTCCTTCGACTTCGTCAAATCGCCGGTCATAGCCAGGCGTTTCCGGAGGGCCGTCACGCGATCCCCCGTTTCGCCCTTTTGAAGGGATTCCCCGCCGGAAACCGTCGTCCATCCTCCCTTGGATTGGATCGCCTTATAATCGGCGAGCGCCTTCTGCATCGGCGGGAGGGATGCCGTGGGAGCCGCTGCGGTTTGAGGTTTCTTCGAAGGGGTGGATGCACACCCCGCGGCTAACAACAGAACGAGAAAAGAAGAGAATGCCTTCATGAAGGAGGTCTTCGTCATAGGGAGTCACGCATCCCGCGTGGATCTCGTCTTGTCAAGATGAATGGGCGGAAAGCGTCAAGCCGACCCAATCACCCATTTTTGAGACCCGTTCGCAGGTGAAGGACTCAAAGGCGCCACGGACCACGGCTTCTTCTTCCTGCGTAATGCCCGAAAGAAGTAAACGGCCGCCGGGATTCAGAAGGGTCACGAGGTCGTTTTTGAAGTGAAGGATGGTCGGGGTGAGGAGATTGGCCAAAACCGCATCATAGCATCGTCGACATTGAGTGATCTCGTCCACAAGGCGGATGTCCGGAATCCCGTTCCGTCCGAAATTGCCGCGTGCGTCCTTCCGGGCGGTTTCCTCGATTTCGACGGCATCGACGACTTCCGTACCGAGCTTCTTGGCCAAGATCGCCAAAATCCCGCTGCCCGTCCCGACGTCGACGACCGATGACGGCTTCTTTTCCAAAGAGACCAGGGCCTCTGCGACCAACCTGGTCGTTTCGTGACGGCCTGTCCCAAAGGCCGGACCCGGCTGGATGATCAGTCTGTTCACTTCGGAGGGCAAGGCCGCCTCCGGCGGGACGACTAGAAAATCTCCGACCAGAAGGAAGGGATCAAAGGTGGCAGGGCGGAACGAGATATCGCCC
>CAZWYB010000099.1:0-8480 GCA_964637745.1 uncultured Pseudomonadota bacterium | reverse complement strand
GGTGACGGGGAGGTGGGGCCGGACCAGGACACGGGGGCGTTTTTCCGGGGGCTGTTGTAGTGGAGGGCGCGCGCGATCAATTCCTTGCCCGTCCCGCTCTCGCCTAAGACTAACACCATCACGTCGGAATCCGTCACCCGGTCCAGAACCTTAAGGACCTCCCGGAGACGCGAGCTCTTACCCACGATTTGATCGTAGGCATAACGCAGTTGCAGCTCGCCTTGCTGGACCTGATATTTTTCCTGAATCGTCCCCAGCTCCTTCTCCGTCACGTCCAAGCGCTCCTTCAAAAGGCCGTTCAGTTCCTCGATCTGCCGCTTCGACGCCTCGAGCTCCTGGGATCGATTGCGGATGACCTCGATCTGGCGTGCGTTGCGCAAGGCCAACGCGGCTTGATCGGAGAAATTTTCCAAAAGTTTTTGGTGTTTCTCGTCGAATTGGCCACGTTGGAACCGGTTGTCCACATAGACGACACCCACGACCTCGGGGCCGATCCTCATCGGCACGGCTAACGCCGCGTTGATGTTCAACTCGACCACGGAGGCAGCCTCCATGAAGCGGTCGTCCGACTGTGCGTCCGCGACTAAGATCGAGCCCTTGGAGGTCACCGCCTGTCGCGCGATGGTCGTGCTGTAGCGCGCCGATGACGCCTCGTCGCCCTCCCCTCCTTTCTCTAGAGCCTGCCGGTCCATGTTGCGCGCGGCCTTGATCCGAAATTGGCCGTCCTCCAAAAGCAGGACGAAGCCGCGCTCCGCCTCCAGGAGTTCGAGCGACTCCTCCAGGATCGTCTCCAGGAGGTAGGTCAGGTTGTGCTCCGAGGCGAGCAAGCGGTTGATGCGGGCGATTTCCAAAACGCCTTCGTTGGACATAAAAGTTCCCCTTTCTCTTAGTCGTTCATCTCATTTAAAATCTTTTCTCTCTTTCGATCCCTGAAAAATCCATTCCGAAACGGTTCCGGTATTTTCTCCGTGAGCTTTTGCAGGATTGCGAGCGCCTTCTGGAAGTGCCCGTGCGCCTCGGTCGGATCGGTGCGTCTCAGAAGACGGCCCAGGGCGAAATGGGCGTCCCAAAGATTCGCTTCGTCCCGAGAAGACTCCAAAGACGCGATCACCCGTTTTAAAAGCTGAGCTCCTCTCTCAAAGTCCGGAGGCTCGTGGCGCGCCAGGATCTTTCCTTCCAGGAGATCGGCGTAAGTCAGGAGACTCGTCTCCTTTGGAAAGGATCGATGAAGATCCGCGATGATCTCACCGGCCTTCGCGTCGTCACCCGCCGTGTACCAATAATAGGCCTCATGAAGAAGCACGGAGGCGCGTTCGGACGCCGTTCCCGCGTATTGGAAGACGGCCGACGCCTTTTCGACCAAGCCGCGGCATTCTTCCAGACGTCCTTCCTTGTCGGCGATGACCGACAGGAGCAGGTAGTTATTGCCCTCCAAACTCTGCAACCCGCCCTCGACCGCGACCTTCAGAGACGCATGGGCGTACTGGGACGCCTGATCCAGGCGGCCGAGATACAGATGAAGGTTGGCGAGATTGTTCAGGAGTCGGGCCCTCAGGTTGTAGTTATCGCTCCCCTCCGACGACCTCCGGGCGGCCTCGTAGGCCTCCAAGCATTCCTCATAAGCCTCCGCCTGCTGGGCGGCCGACGCGAGGTTCATCTGAAGGATCGGATAGAAAGCGTCCGTCTCCCGCAAAAGGGCCAACCCCCGATGATAAGCCTGTCTCGAGGCGCCCCAATCCCTCAAAATCTGATGGGTCATCCCGCGAAAGTTCTCGACGGAGACGCGTCCGGTGACATCCCCGTCCTTCTCCCAATGCACGAAGGCCGTGTCAAAATCCTTCAACGCCTGAGGGTATTTCCCCTCGCGGTAATCGATCCATCCGAGCCGGCCCCAAATCTTCGCCTGTTCGGCCTCCGTCAGGTTGTTCACCGCAAGAAAACGTTCGCAGAGCCTCCTGGAAGTCTCCAAATCGCCGCTCTCCAAATAAACCAGCGAGGCGATCGTCAGAAAAGAAACCAACTCGTCTCGCGGAAGATCCTTTTGATCCGATTCAAAGCGAGGCCTTAGGGATTCCACCACGGCACGCGCCTCGCGGAGACGTCCCGAACGGTAGGTCGAATCGGCTAATTTCAGGAGAGAAGAAATCGGGGCGCCCGTTTCGGAAAACGGAGGCCGAGGAGCCGAGGAGACAAAGTGATACGAGCCGTTCCATAAGACATGCCGGATGAGTTTCTCCTCTTCCAATGCGCCGAGGCAGGAATCCAGAAGGTCTCCGGGCAAATCGGTCAGGGAGAGCAAGACCTCCCGGGAGAGGGGGATCTCCGCCCAGGCACAGAGATTTCGGATGTCCTGTTTCGCTTGCGCATGCCTTTCGGAGACATCGGCGACGTGTTCGCGCCGGAGAAGAATCGAAAACCGTTCGCCTTCGATTCGGTTCAAAAGCTCGAGAATGGCTTGAGCCGATTCGGGACGATGCGAGGGATCTTTCTCCAAAAGCTTCATCACGAGGTCGTTCAAACCCTGAGGGAGGTCTTTCGAGTGGCGCTTCGGCTCGACCGGAGTCTTCTCGATCTGATCCCGCACCAGCCGGTCCGTGCGGCCGGCGTCGTTTTCGAAGGGATAGCGCCCCGTCGTCATCCGGTAGAGACAAACGCCCAAGGCATAGAGATCGGCGCGGTGATCGTATGCCTTCTCCAAAAGAATTTCGGGTGCCAGGAAGTGGACCGATCCCCCGGCGGGGCGGCGCGTCCCTCCCAAATCCTGAGAAAGGCCGAAATCGATGAGCTTGACGGTGTCCTCATGCAGAAGCGAGGCCCCCTTCACGACCAAAATGTTTTCGGGTTTCAGATCGCCGTGCAGGATCTTTTCGCGATGCAAAAAATGGAGGGCGCGAAGGATTTGGACGAAGGCGGACAGGATGCGGTTGTAATTGCCGCCTTTCAGGGCCTCGAACACATCGCCGCCTCCGACGTACTCCTCGATGAAGAAGTAATACTCGTCCGTTTCGCCCCATTCCAAGACGCGCGCAATATTGGGATGATCCAGCCGCCTCAGGAGATCAAACTCCCTCCGAAGCGAATCTGCCTTTTTTGCGAAGGCCGAACGGGCCACACGCTTCATCGCAAAGAGCCCTCCACCCTTCTGCTGATCGGCGACGAGGAAGGTTTCACCGATCCCTCCCTTTCCCAGAAACTTTTGGATGCTGTAGTGTTCGCCGATGGACATACGTCAATCAAGAGATACGAGCAAACAATGTTAATAATTATAACGGAAGTGGTCGGAACTGGCGAGAAGTTTCTGAGGATTAACTTATTTTTATTATCCTAACGATAAACAATATCAGATTTACTTATAAAATCATTAAATTTCAAATAGATATATAAATTAGCATTAAGGTTCGTTTTGCATGACCGAACTTGGACTGATTTTGTCGAGGTCGTGGCGAATTTTTAGTTGATTAAGAGGGCTGTGGTACGGGCTCCCATCACAATGGGAGACGGCCGTTGTCGGAGGCTGGTCCGGAATCGTCACTTTGCTTTGAAAGGGAGGCGGTAACGTGCATGAGAGGGAGTCTTTCGCCGTCTCTTGATAGCTGAAAATGACATCACGATTCACGCGATTCGGGGGAAAATAAATGACGGCAAAGACGCACCCCTCCTGCTCCGTGGTCGACGTCCCCGAGGGGGGCGAGGGAAAGGCCGCATCGAGGACCTGCACCGTATCGCCGCTGTACCCGTTGGCCGGCCCTTTGCCTTCCTGCTCTAGAAGCCTCTGCTTCGTGACGATCTCCCAGCGGCCTTCTTTGTCGTAGTTGCCGGTCCATCCCATCTGGAAGCTGTCGAAAAAGTATTTGAGATCCGGGGAGGGGCAACGAGCGCTTGCATTGGGAGTGTTTCCCAGCGGCGTCCCCGAGACGACAATCGGTGCATCCGACGGACTTGCCGGCGTCGCCCCGCTCGGCGGCGGGGGAGGAGGTGGCGAAGGAGAAGGCGGAGGCGGCGTCGGATCCGAATTCGTCGTATCTGTCGGGGACTTATCCGAACCGCCTTCGGTCTCATGGGTCGCTTCTCCGACGACGCCCGTGGGGATCATCGAGGGAGTTGTCGAAATGACGGGGCCTGCCGTCCCGCCGCCCGAGGGATTCAGCAAAGCCTCTCCTACCTGCCCCGTGCCCGACGGAGAACAGCCACCACAGACAAGGATCAGCAAGGAGAAAAAAATCCTCTTCATCTTAATTATTTAGAACCTTCGCTCGACGACGAGCCGGCATCGTTACAATAGGCCGGAACGGCGACACCGGGGCGTTGATGGCAACGGGATTGTTGGCGCTCCTGATAGGCCTTAACCTCGTCCGCCGGCGACTCAAGACCGTGGATTTGGGTCCATATAGGAGCCGTCGTCCATCCCGGACACGGGTCCAAAGCGGTCTCCGCCGTCTGAGCAGGAATCGTCAAATCCAAGACCGCCTCAGCCGGACAAAGCATATCACCGGCATGCAGTCGGATCACCTTACCCACCGCGCTGGCAGGCGCAAAGATCTTGGCGAAAACGCACCCGGATGAGGCATAGGACTTCCCGATCCATTGATTGGAATCGGTCAGGTCATAGAACTGGACGTACGTCGAAACCGGTTGAATAGGCCCTGTCCCTGCTTGCTCGGTAACCATGGCCTTCGTCAGGATTTCCATTCGCCCCTGATCGTCCGTCTTACCCGTGACGACCATTTGACCCTGATCGAGAAAGAGTTTGAGATCCTTCGTTTCACACTGTCCGCCCGGCATAATTCCCTGGGGAGCCCCGATCATCGTAATCGGGGCATCGGACGTCGCTCCCGGCGGTGGTGTCGTTGGTGGAGGCGCCGGAGGGGGAGACGTATCGGCCGGAGGTCCGTCTTTGCCGGTTGTCGAATCGCCGGTGGAATCACCCCCGGATGATCCCCCCGTTGCGTTGGCGATAAACGGCCCCGCCGTTCCGCCGGAATCGGCACCTCCGGTCGTCACGGGCCTCAGCAGATTAGCCGCACCGCTGCCGGTGCCGGGGACACCTGAACAGCCCCATACCGAAAGCAAGGCCAAGAAAATCAAAGACTTGTATCTCAAAAGGTTCATATTATTTTTGCGTGGATCGGCTTAAGTCTATTTTCGGCAATTCACCCTTTCCAATTGCGCCTTCATTATAGCGGACGACCCGATTGTTGGCATCCAAATTGCCTTTGCGGCGGGTCTATTTTATCTTCGACGAGTTTTTCTCCTGTCTCGCGGATTGGGGGAGTCGGGGCGGGAGGGCGGAATCCGTAGGCTCCGTCGAAGGACAGGGATCGAGGCTTAAAAACTGGGACGGCTCAGGCATTTGGAAATCCAGAACGGTCCTCCTTTGACAGAAAGTCGCCGACAGCTTTGCGTCGCGACCGACGGAGGCGAGAAACGTCACGGTGAAATCGCCAAAGCCGTTCGATCGGGATGCCAAAATGTCTTCCAAAAAAATCGGATCGTTCGGAACGCCTTTGAGGACACTCGTCGCCTCGTCTTTCCAGTCCAGGGTGCCGGTCAGCTTGTATTCCATACGGTCGCTCGCCGAATCCGATCCCACCGATGCGACGCTCACATTGGCGAAACAGACCGTGAAGGCCTTCGGGGGACAAGGTGAATCGAAAAGCGTCTGTCCTAAGGGGGCATTGAGAACGGTAATGGGCGTTTCCGCGGGATTGGAAACACCGCTTGTGGGAGGAGGAGGATTCTGGATTCCCGTCGCGCCGTCTTGAAGACCGCTGTTCCCCCCATGATCCGCCGCCGGAGACGTATCCTCTCCTCCGGTTGGGACCGTTGCACCAAGAGGAGTACCTACGATGTCGGGCGACGAACCGCCAGTCTTCGGGGCAAAGAGCGCGTTGCCCGCACCCCCTCCAGTTCCGGGGATCCCGGAACAACCCAGGGCGGATAAAAGGATCAACAAGGGAAACAAAGGACTTGGGTTGGGACGCTTCATTTTTATAAAGTATAACGAATCGGCGAAAAGGCCGCACCCCTTTTGCTAGTCGTTAAACCCCTTATCGTTATGATCGCTGCCGAAGCGGCCGATATCGTTAGTGTCGCAAAAACCCGTGAACGGCCTTTCATTGACGTCCTGGACCCCGCTCGGAAGCGGAGAATGGGCATCGGTCACCGCCGCCTTGTTCGTGCTGATATCCCAGAGGAGCCATTGGTCGTCGTAGGTAATGACGATGTACATGCACTCGGCCCGCTCGCCCGGAACCGTGAACTCGTGGGTCTCGGGTGAGCTGAGGCCGTATTCGTTCGAGTTGAACGTGATCGAACTGTCTTTGTAACCCGCACCCTCGCCAAAGCCGTTGCAACGGACCTCCAGCGATTTGACGTTCTTGGCCTCGATAACCCTCTTGGATCTCACGGTGTAGTTCCGGCAATTGTAAATGCCGTTATGCTTCCCGCCGTATCCGCCGCCATCCACATAGGTGGAGCTGTGAAGCTGATTCAAAGGAATCCCATAGCACCAAGTCGTGGCGTCCTGAGGATCGCAGCGGTCATAAGGATTCGCCCCGTTGGTGTGGTCGCGGACGATCGCGCCGGAATCGTAACGAGCGCTTCCGTCGTTATAACGAGACTGCGTAGCGACATCGTACTCGTAAGCCCAGTCATTTCTATCCTTGGTGATGGTCAACACCGGTTTGAACGGTTCTCCTGCCACCGTGGCCTCCCCCTTCTCCTGATCGTCATAATCGACCAACGACAGTTTCCAGGCGTTGTGCAGATGGTCCCTCAAGGTGTTCTGAAAGATCTTTTCTCCGCCGTTGAGAGAGGAGGCATCCACGGTCTGGAGCAGGGCGTAACTGGGATCATGCATGAGATTATTCTTGGTCTTCACCGAAAGCTTCATGAGCTTGACCCAGGGCGCGTTACCCGAAACGAGAACATTCGACGTCGCCGTGTCGGTCACCTGATAAGTTCTTTCGACCTTCCCGCGAAGCGTGAGGGTACCCGGGCAATCGGCCTGCGGGATACTTGCGTGCTGGGTGTCGCAAGTGACGTCCCCTTTCTGCAGGCTCACTGACGGGGCTCCGAGCGTCACTTTCAGGACCTGGGTCTTCGTCGAGCCCAGGCCGGGGACCGTCAAGGTGATCGTCTCCTCCAGGGAATGAATGAGGCAGCGGTCGTCAAAGGTGCCGGCTCCGTTGCTCCCGCGATGGATGCGCTTCGGATTCGCCGGGTCTTCCGTGCAACCGCCCAGGGTCGAGAGCGTGAAGGTCGGATCGGAGGCGGCGTTCGCGAAATCGAAACCGACCGCGATATAAGGCGCGCTGGGGAGAATTTGAACGCGCGGGGAGAGCGTCGGCTCCGGAGCCGTAAAGCTCTTCGTCGCGACCTTCACGCTGTCGTCGGCTAGGACTCCCACGAGGGTGTAGGTGACGTCCTTTTGGTACATGCGCGTGTAGAGCGTCCCGCTCGCGCCTTCGATCTTGATCCGGCAATTCACGGGGCCCGGCGGCGAAGGCGGCGTGTAACCGTGGCAATTACCCGTCGCGTCGCAGACATCGCCGGAGAATTGATCCTTGTAGAGGTCGTAATTGGGACTACCGGGAATGAGGTCGCTGCCGTTGGGGTTCACCACGAGGTTCGCGCTGCAATCCGCTCCACCCGTGAGCGGGCCGTAGAGATAGACCTCTTTGAAGGTTCCCTGAATCGCATACTGGATCTGGATCAAGCCGAGCCTCTGGTCGTGTTTGGCTTGGGTGCCCTCGAGGGAGACATCCGGGTTCTGAGGCGTGGCGGGGGGAGGCGTCGGGCCCGTCGTGTCGGTTCCGCCGGAGCCCGCTCCACCCGTGGGGATGATGACATCCCCGGAGACCGGTGACCCTGAGGGGTGTGACGAATCGGGGGGTGTTCCGAAGGTCGAGGGGTCCGGGTCACCGGTCCGGGGAAGGACTGAAAAATTTTTGGCGCCGCCGAAGTGGTCCACTCTTGCAATACGGATCAGGTAGTCACCGGAAGGAAGTTTCGACGGAACGGTCAAGGACAAGGCGCCATCCTGATCTTCTGATGTCTCCAGCGCCGCAGGGAACGGGCAGGCGTGCGGATCGCCGGCTGCGGTTTGAGGGATGAAGCAGGCGGTATCGCCCTCTTCCAATTCGTTTCCAAAAACCAAAACGCTCTGGCCGGCTCCCGCCTTGGAGGGTTCGATGTGATCGATCGTGAGCGAACCGTTGCCGCCGCCTCCGCAGGAGACGACCGTCAGGAACAAGAAGAGCGGAAGAAATTTTTTCATGGTGAACCCTCCAGCCTTAATTCATGAGCAAGCGCCGTACCAAGGCCGCTTCTTTTTTAACCTACTGATATCTTTAGCTTTTTAATTTTCTTAGCAGTCCCGGCTTTCAAAACTTGTTAATCTCACTTAACTAAATGATGTCGACTCGGTCCGAACCGGATTCATAGGTAACAGAAAAGACCGGATACATGGGTGACACTCT
>CAZWYB010000098.1:0-8590 GCA_964637745.1 uncultured Pseudomonadota bacterium | reverse complement strand
AAGGTGGAAATGGCGAGGAAGCTGTCTAAGTACTGAAAAAGCAGTTCCTTTTCAGATTGAATTTTCAACTATAAAATTATACGAATAAGTTTCTCAAAACTAACGTTGAGCACAAGAGTTGCGAAACGCCGGAGAGAAGATGATATCCAAAGACGATCTCATTCGAAAATATCAAGAATACAAGAAGCAACAAGGTGGAGTTCCAAAGCATCTCGACTTTTGCAGATTTGCTGGAATTCACAAAAGTCAGTTGATCAAGATATTTGGTCGAGATGCCTTCGCTAAATTGCAGCGAGAATGCGGTGACGAAGCTAACAAGCTCATTTTGGAACGAACGCCTAGAGAAGCGATAATGAGACAATATGGCGATTTAGCATTGGAGCTAGAAGAATTACAAAAGTCTTCAGACTGGATGCATAAGGGACTCAAGCCTTCATTGTCGGGCTTAGAAAAGCAGCCTCACTTTATAAAGTGGTCCGAATTTCCACAGAAGTTTTCTGAATGGATTAAAGCAGAGGATGTTCATGGTTATGAAAAAGTGATCAATTTCATCGGTAAATCAGCAACGAAATCGAATTCTAAAATCGAAGTACGAGATCAAGAGTTCGAGGCACTTATCAAACATATCAGAGGGTGGTCACCGGCTAGAAGAAGAAATAGCGAAGGCGAGTACAAAGTTGAGCTTAGGGGCTATTTGAAGTCCGTTGGATACAATGCGAATGAGGAGTTTGGGGAAAGTAATATCGATCTGCTAATCAATAAGAAATACATGATTGAGATCAAAAAAGATCCAAAGCTAGGTGAATATGATCGGCTTTTTGGTCAGTTAGCGAGGCACTTACAGCATCAGATATGCGCTATCGCTTTAATCTTTGATGTTCCGGGTGAAGACAACTTCAGCAATTTCGTTGGTAGATGCTTACTTAAATAAGGAAGCAAAAATGGTCGAGATCATTAAGAAGTGATGAATGAAAAATGAGAAGCTGAAAAATCCAGTTGTTGCCAGCGACTATTCTGAATTCCTCAATGGTATCAAGTCCCGCATTCATAGCGCGCAAATATCTGCTTCGCAGATTTTGAATAAAGGGTTGGTGGGGTTATATTGGTCTATCGGCAGGGACATTGTCGAGAAGCAAGAGAAACTTGGATGGGGTAAGGCCGTCGTCGAACGGCTATCAAAAGACCTCAAAAAAGATTTCCCCGTGAGCGCCGGATACTCGCCGCAAAATTTATGGCTCATGCGGCAGGTCTATCTTGAATATCGAGATGACCGAATTCTCCAACAACTTGTTGGAGAATTGCCATGGGGACAGAATCTCATCATCTTGCAGAAGGTTAAGGATCGCGAAGCCAGGGTTTATTACTTGGAAGCGACGAATAAGATGGGATGGAGTCGGAATGTCCTATTGAACCAAATCAAGGCCAAGGCTTACGAAAGGCAGCAACTGAGTCCGAAGCAACACAACTTCCAAAAAGCCCTTCCCATTCACATGGCCGAGCAAGCCGACAAGTCCATGAAGGACGTTTATATGCTCGATTTTTTGGGCATCACGCAGCCGGTGTTGGAGCGTGAAATGGAAAACCGCATGGTGATTGCGATTAAGGACGTACTTTTGGAGCTAGGTTACGGTTTCGCTTTTCTGGGCAATCAATATCGGATCAACGCCAACAAAAAAGAATATTTTATCGACCTGCTTTTTTACCACCGTCGGTTGAAGTGTTTGGTTGCCGTTGAACTCAAGACAGGTGCTTTCCAACCTGAGTTTGCCGGAAAGATGAATTTTTATCTGAACCTGCTCGATACGTATGTTAAGGAAAAAGGTGAAAATCCTTCGATCGGTATCATTTTGTGCGCCGATCGTGATAAATTCGAAGTGGAGTTCGCTCTCCGAGGTATCGACAAGCCGGTTGGTGTTGCCGAATACCGGCTAACGACGAAGTTGCCGAAGGCATTGGCCGGCAAAATTCCGGATGCAAAGGAATTGAAACAGGAGATCATGAAGGAACTGAGAGGAGCCTCATGTTAATCGCCCTCACCATGCCCCAGTTCGGCGAATCCATCACGCAGGCCCGGATCGTCCATTGGCTGAAAAAAGAGGGGGAGACCGCGAAGGAAGGTGAACCTTTAGTGGAGATGGAGACGGAGAAGGCGGTCTTTTCCTACGAGTCTCCCTTCACGGGGAGACTTGTCAAAATCGTCGAGGGAGATGACGTCGAGGCCGAGGTCGGCCGGATCATCGCGCATTTCGAGGTCGGCGAGGCGGACGGGAAGAAATATTTGTCGTTGGGGGTGGGGAAGGCTGTTGAAAGCGGTAGGGGCGAACCTAGTGTGCGCTCAGACACGGAGGCGAACATAAAGTTCGCCCCTACATCAAAAACATCATCGATGCCTCAACAACCAACGTCTCCTATGGCATCGGGTAAGGCAGCCGTAAGCAGGCCTTCACCCTTATCTCCCCTGATTCGCTCATTGGCGAAGGAAAAAAATATCCCGCTCGACGAAGCCGAAAAAATCCCCGGCACCGGTCCGAGCGGGCGTGTGACGAAGGAGGATTTTGAGAAATATGCGGCTGGTAGGTCCTCCTTCGCTAAAGCTACGGAGGACAAGGGTGCTGCGAAGCCCATAAACCGGCCCGGTGCGACGACTATATCGCTCTCCGCTATCCGCAGCCGGATCGCCGACAACATGGTGTTGTCCAAGAAAACGATTCCCCATGCGGGCTGCAGCGTGGACGTCGACTTGAAGCTGATCGAGACCTGGCGGTCGGGTCGGGAGAAAGCACCCAGCTATGTGGTTTTTGCGATCTCCGCCGTTTTGAAGGCGTTGAAGATTCATCCCTTGATCAACAGCGTCTTTAAGGAGGGCGACGGGCGCCGTTGGATCGAGACCTACGACTACGTGAACATGGGCATCGCTGTGGCGACGGAACAAGGACTCATGGTTCCTGTGATGAGAAACGCCCAGAAGCTTTCTTTTCAAGAGATCAGGAAGGAGATGGAGCGCCTGGTTGAAGGCAGCCGCAAGAGCACTCTCAAAATCGATGAGCTGACGGGGGCGACGATCACCGTCAACAACACCGGCGCGGTCGGCGCCATGCGGACCCAGCAGATCGTTCCGCCGGGGCAGTCGTCGATCATCGCCTTCAACCGCGTGGTCAAGCGGCCGTGGGCGGTCGGCGACAAGGTGGAGATTCGTCCGATCATGGGATTGGATATCGCCTTCGACCACCGCATCATCGACGGTGACCACGCCGGACGTTTCCTGACCGATGTCGCCAAGAATTTGGAGAATTTTGATTTTTCACAGATCGGTTGATTTAGACCGGCCTCTTTGCTACCTCCCATGCGCTTATGAACCAAAATCTTCTTAAGTTAGGTGTTCCCAAAGGCAGTCTCCAAGAGGCGACGTTCCGCCTGTTTCAAAAGGCGGGGTTTCGCATCAGCGTCGGGAGCCGGAGTTACATCCCTTCGATCGACGACCCGGAACTTTCGGGTCTTTTGATCCGCGCCCAGGAGATGGCGGGCTATGTCGAGGACGGAGTCCTCGATGCCGGACTCACGGGTCGCGACTGGATGACGGAGCAGGATGCGGACGTGGAGGTCGTGACCGAGCTTCGCTACGCCAAGGCGGGGTTTACGCCCATCAAGTGGGTCATCGCCGTCCCGAACGATTCGCCGATCAAGACGGTCAAGGACCTGCAGGGCAAACGGATCGCGACCGAGCTGGTCGGTTTCACGAAACGCTATTTGGAAAAACATGGCGTGAAGGCGGATGTCGAGTTTTCCTGGGGCGCCACGGAAGTGAAACCACCTCTGCTCGCGGACGCCATCGTCGAACTGACCGAGACCGGCAACTCGCTCCGCGCGAACAATCTCCGGATCGTGGAAACGATCTTGGAGTCGGTGACGGTTTTGGTCGCCAACAAAAAGTCCTGGAAGGATCCTTGGAAGAAGGAAAAGATCGAGAACCTCGCGATGCTCCTTCAAGGCGCGATCGACGCCGAGTCGAAGGTCGGGCTGAAGCTGAACGTGCCGAAAAAGAACTTGGACGAAGTTTTGAAAAAACTCCCCGCCCTCCAGACGCCGACGATTTCCAATCAGACGGACCCGAACTGGGTCGCGATCGAAGTGATCGTCGACGAAAAGACGGTCCGCGAGATCATCCCCGCCTTAAAGCGTGCGGGGGCGTCCGGGATCGTCGAGTATCCTCTCAATAAAGTGATCTATTGATCAACCCATCGACCGATAAATATTCGCCATTAGCGAACCGTCTCTGACCATGAAATTGGGGAAGGGTGGGAGCGCCCGGAAGGTGACGGAAGGGCTTCGACGGATGTGATCCCCATTGCCGCCCACGGGCACTTCGACGACATCCCCTTGGCTGTCATGAAAGAAGAAAGTCCTCTCTCCGCCGACCGGAAGGGCGATCTGAAGGGAAGGGTCGGTGAAGGTCGTGAGCCGCTCGCTCGGAAGCAGCCGGCGCGGATTGCCTCTCCGGGAAGAAACGCCCCGGGAAATTACTTCGACGAAGAGCTTCAGCGTGTTCCATCGGCTTTCGCCTGGAAAGACGATGATGCCCAAGCCGCCTGGTTGCGGCGTTCCCGGAAAACCGTTGTACTCGGCCACGCGGACGGATGCATGAGAGAGGACTTCCAAGACGGGCCGTTCATGCGAAATCCCTTCGCCATCCCGCCATCGGGCGACGACCGGCCGGTGTTTGAGGATGTTCGCCATGCCGATCCGGGCGCGATGCAATTCGGCCGCCTTACCCCGTTCGTCTTTGGTTTGTTCGAAACTGCTGGCCAATGTCGGTCCGCAACTCATGCTGTGGCAAAAAAGATGGGGATTCGGATCGCCCGCCAAGAAGGCCATGCCCATGTTGAGACAGACCAGGCGGGCGTCATCGAGATACGCCATGACGTCTTCCACCCTGTTTCGCGGCGCCCCGTAGTTGGTTCCGATGTCGTTCGCACCGCCGAGGCAGACCGCTCCGATTTGGATGCCGCTTTCAAGCATCTGGTCCACGACGCGATCGGCCGATCTCTCGGTCAATTCGGAGAGATCCCCAAAGATATGGTCAAGGACGGCCGAGAGGCAGTCGTTGATGGTCCGATCTCCGCCCATTGCCAAGATGCCGAGCGGTTTGCTCAAGGAGGGCCGTTGGTTTGCGATCAATCGCGACATCTCCTGGATCCTGGCCTCGGGATCGGGGTTGGTTTCATACCGGATCATCCCCTGGCCGACCTGATCTTTCACCTGCGCGTAGAGCTTCGGAGCCTCAAAACCTCCGGCCTTGGGGTTCACGACGGCGATCCAATTTGTTCCGGGCCGAATGGGGGTGATCAGCGGCCATCGGACGGATGATAAGGAAGGTGTTACTGGCATCTCGAGATCCTTTCCATGTTTTCCTCAAGAAAAAGCGGAACATTCTCCGAAAAGGACTTCGGGGTAGGGGCTCTAGCCTTTCATCGTGTCCTTGGAGCGGCGGTTGCGGGAAATACGCCTTGAAAAGTGAATTGACAGCGCTCCCCAAAGGTATTACTTTTTATATTAAAGATAATACCTATGTCTCACGTGTTGACCGTCAAGATACCTCACCCGTTGCTCGATCGATTGGAAAAAGCCTGTTCCAACGAGGGCAAGAGCAAGGGGGCCTTGGTCCGCGAGGCCCTCGAGTCCTTTCTCAAGAATAAGAAGGAGGTCGAAGGACATCTGGCCCGATTTCGAAAGGCGACCGAGGCGATGATCAAAGGGAAAAAGTTCAAAGTCAAAGTCGATTGGGAAAGGCTCTATCGGGATGCGCATGTTCCCATGGACATCACACCAGAAGAGGAAGTGAGAAGGGGCAGACTGAGAGGGCTTTACATTAAATGAAACGGGTTTTTGTGGATACCGATATCTTCGTGCGCAAGCTGCGCTATCCGCGTGATCGCGATTCCGAGGTTAACTCCCAATTCCTCGAAAGAGTGAAAGGCGGAAAGATCAAGGCGGCGACTTCCATTTTTAACGTATTAGAGGTGTGCGGGCTCCTGTCGTTCAATCTTTCACCGGATAGCCTCATCGGACTTTATACCGGATTCGGGGAGCACTTCGGAGTTAAAATTTTTTTCCCGGCCGATGCGAATGGAAATCTCCAATATGATTTCACGGCTATCTTTCAGAAAATCCAGATGAAGCAAAGTCTGGGAGATGCCGCTGTCAGTTATGTGGTCGAAAGGTTTGCCGACCTCGTCTCCGGCGTGGTTTCCTGGAACTCTAAGGATTTCGAGGGAAGATTACCTCTGCCTGTGATGACTCCCCATGAATTCCTCAAAAAATAAAATCCACGACGATCGCATCGTGGTCGGAGGCGGCCTTCCCGTTGTGGGTCAGATCGCCGATGACTTTCGGGGCCAGACTCGCCCCTTTGCGCGGGCTCGAGCTTTCTCCGGCCGTTAAAATCTTAAGATTCTTTTGAGCGAACCAATCGAGCTTGAACGAGCATTTCCCATTGTGGTTGCGAAGCGACCACTCGATGAAGCGGAAACACCAGAGCGGGATCCAATCTCTCAGATTTTTGAACTGCTTGATGTCCTCGACGCTGTAATGGTTCGTGCAGACGCCCAGTTCGTTACAGTTTTTGTAGCGAAAACCGTTCTTCTCCAGCATCTCGAAAAGCTTCTTTTCGAAGAAACGTTCGGGGTACGGGTAGTGGTTCCGCATCATGTTATCGACGCCCATAAAGACTCGGATCCAGAAGCCGATGATGGACGACGTCGCGCGATGCGAATCGTAGGTGCTCGTGTTCCAATCGCCGCCGATCAGGGTCGGGGCGTCGCCTTCCTCGTTGATGGCCTTGACGACCATTTCGACCTCTTCCTTCCGTTTCTCTTGGGTCGAGCGCACGTTGACGTGAAAGCATCCGACGCGCAGAGGTTTGCCGGCGAAGTCGACCGTGGCGATGAGGGCGCGCTGACTGCCAAGTCGCTTTTCCTTGCCGTGCATTTTGTCATGGGAGTTCGGAATGGGAACGATCCGAGGTTTGTGGATCGGATAGCGCGAAAGGATGGCGTTGCCGTGCAGGCCGAGTTCGTTCTCTCCTTCGAACTCGCGTTCCGTCCCCGAACCTTTTTCCAAATTAAGGTAGGAGGGTGCGAAGAAATAATTCAGGCCCAGCGCCTCGGCCAGATCGCGGGCGATGTTCCGGTTCCGGGAGCGCGCCATGCCGAGGTCCGTCTCCGTAATCAGCAGGACGTCCGCCTTGGATAGGGAAGGATGGTTCTTCAAAAAATAAACGATCTCGTCGAAACAGATGCCGCGCTCGATGTTCCACGCGACGGCCCGATAATAGGGCTCCGCCGCCGGCGCCTGGTCTGAACTTGCCAGTTCGTAACTCTGCAAGACCTTGAGAAGGGCCGGCTTCAGATGTTTGTAGATTTCCGACTCTTCCAAGGACTTCGTGGAATTGAAGCGGATCAGTTCCGGAAAATGCTTGTGAAGGTCGTGCGCGATCTTCTGCGTTCGCTCGAAATGCATACCCGGCGTATACACGATGGAGATTGCGGGCGTGTCAAGAGTCTGGTATTTTGCAGTCGATGCCCAAAGTGTCCGATATACTCAACCGGAAGGGGTTCGACGTCGTGACCGTCACGCCGAAACAGATGGCGATGGACGCGGTGAACCTCATGAACGAGCACCGGATCGGAGCGGTCGTGGTCGTCGACGGCAAAGAGGCGGTCGGGATCTTCACGGAACGGGATTTGTTGCGCCGGATCGTCGCCAAGGGAGTGAAGGCGGAAGGCATCCCGGTGGGGAAGGTGATGAGCACACCGATCGCCTATTGCACTCCCGAGACGGATATCGCGGAGTGCCGGCTGGCCATGACCCAAAAACGCATCCGCCATCTGCCCGTCATCGATCAAGGCAAGCTTGCGGGGCTCGTCTCGATCGGGGACGTCATGGCCTGGGAGATTTCCGAACATCAGACGACCATCCAGTATCTGAACGAGTATATCTCAGGGCGCTAAAATCCCCTATTTTCAAGGTCTTAAGCCCTCTAGCTCGAAGCCGCTTTAATATTATAAAAACCAATACAAAAAGCCCTAGACATAAGAAAAACTTATGATAGGTCTGATAGGTCGAATAGGACCTATTCAAAAAATGCAGCTTGAAGCCCTAAAAACATTTTGCGACGTCGTCAGGCTCCGAAGTTTTTCCAAAGGCGCCGCGGAGAACAACGTCTCCCAATCGGCGGCGAGCCTGATCGTTCATCAATTGGAAGAAAGGCTCGGGGTCAAACTCATCGACCGCTCCCAGCGCCCTTGGAAGCTGACCGCGGAGGGGAAGCTCTATTACGAAGGATGCCGCGAGGCCGTCGAACGGTACTTCGACGTGGAAAACCGCGTGAAGGGACTGCACGGCGAATTGAACTCCGTCGTTCGCGTTGCCTCCATCTATTCCGTGGGCTTGGGGCCGATGAACGACTACATCGAAAAATTCTCCCGCGAAACACCGGCCGCCAAGGTCGAGATCGAATACCTCCACCCGGACCGCGTCTACGAAAAGGTGGCGGCGGAGGAGGCCGATTTCGGCATCGTCTCGTTCCCTCAGT
>CAZWYB010000097.1:0-8697 GCA_964637745.1 uncultured Pseudomonadota bacterium | reverse complement strand
CCCGAGATCGAGAGGTCCATCTCCTACACGACGCGTCCCGTCCGGGCCGGCGAAAAGGACGGCGTGGACTACCGCTTTATCACCGAAAAGGAATTCCGGGAAATGGTCCAGAACGACCTTTTCTTCGAGTGGGAAGAGGTGCATGGGTCCTTTTACGGGACACCCAAAGCGCCTCTGCTGAAGAACCGGACGGAAGGGCGCGACACCGTCCTGGACATCGACACCCGAGGCGCCTTGAATCTCAAGCGATCCTATCCCGACAGCTGCCTGATCTTCCTGATGCCCCCGTCTTTGGAAGCCTTAGAGAAGAGGCTTCGAAGCCGGAAGACGGAAGGGGAGGCGGCCCTCAAGCGGCGTCTGGAGAACGCGAGACGCGAAATGGCGGAGAAGGATAAGTTCGATTATGTTATTATTAACGATGATCTTGGCCGGGCCTACCAGCAGTTAAGGGAAATCGTTACTAATGAGCGTAAGAAGGCATGATTAGACTTGAAGATATTCTTGATGACGTTCACCGCTACAATCCGGAAGCCGACCTCGATCTCATCAAAAAAGCCTACGTCTTTTCCGCCAAGGTCCATCAGGGTCAGACCCGACTTTCCGGCGAGCCTTATCTCGTCCATCCCCTGGAGGTAGCCTCGATCCTGGCCAAGATGCGCCTGGATCCCCCGTCCATCGCGACGGGGCTCTTGCACGACACCGTCGAAGACACCTACGCGACCTTAGAAGAGGTCGAGCAGATCTTCGGTCCGATCATCGCCAAGCTCGTGGACGGGGTCACCAAGCTGTCCAAGATCAATTTCTCCTCCAAAGAGCAGAGGCAGGCCGAGAATTTCCGAAAGATGTTCATGGCGATGGCGGAGGACATCCGCGTGATCTTGGTCAAACTCGCGGACCGTCTGCATAACATGAGGACGCTCCAGCACATGCCCGAGGAGAAACAGATCAAGATCGCCCAGGAGACCCTCGATATCTACGCCCCCATCGCCAGCCGTCTCGGGATGCAGGAGGTCCGGACGGAGCTGGAGAACTTGAGCCTCAAATACTTAAAACCCGACGTTTTTGCGAAACTGAGTGAAAACGTCCAGCAGGTGGAGAAGAAGAGCGAGCGCTTCATCGGCGAGATCCGCGAGGCCTTGGGCAAGAAGATGCTGGAGTACGGGATCCGTTCGGAGGTGCAGGCCCGGATCAAGCACGTCTACAGCGTCTATCGGAAGATGGAGCAGCAATCGATCGAGTTCGATCAGATCTACGACCTGATCGCCTTCCGCGTGATCGTCCCTTCGATCCCGCAGTGTTACGAGACGCTGGGGCTGATCCATTCGTTGTGGAAACCGGTGCCCGGGCGCTTCAAGGACTTCATCGGCATGCCGAAGATGAATAACTATCAGTCGCTGCACACCACGGTGATCGGGCCGAAGGGGCAGCGCGTGGAGTTCCAGATCCGCACGCGGGAGATGCACGAGATCGCCGAGTGGGGCATCGCGTCGCACTGGAAATACAAGGAGGGCGGCGAGATCGACATGAAGGACGAGCTCAAGTTTCGGTGGATCCGCCAATTCCTGGAATGGCAAAAAGAGCTGTCGGATCCCGCCGAATATTTGGACACCGTGAAGCTCGATCTCTTCGCGACCGAGGTTTACGTCTTCACGCCCAAGGGAGACATCCGCGAATTGCCCAAGGGCTCAACGCCCGTCGACTTCGCTTATTCGATCCACACGGAGGTGGGGCACCACTGCACCGGCGCGCGCGTGAACGGGCGCATCGTTCCCTTGAGATACCGTTTGAAGAGCGGTGATACGGTCGAGGTCCTTACGCAATCGGACCATCGCCCTTCGAAGGACTGGCTCAAATTTGTCCAGACGTCGCGGGCGAAAGCAAGGATCCGTCAGTACATCCGTGAAGAGCAGCGTGACAAGGCACGGGGATTGGGTCGTAGCCTCCTGGAAGGCGAGTTGGAGCGGTACGCCTTGAAGGCCTCGAAGATTTTCAAAAGCGAGGAATACGACAACTTCGCCAAGGAGCGGGGCATCAAGGGGGAAGATCACCTCTATGCCTTGATCGGCTACGGCAAGGTCTCCGTCTCTCAGCTCTTGGGGGCCGTGCTGCCGAAAGAGCAGCTGAGCGCCATGACCGTGCAGGAGCCCAAAAAGGAATCCTCCTTTACGCGCATCTTCAAGAAGGCCTTTGAGAAGTCGAAGGGCATCGTCCGCGTGAGCGGCTACGACGACATCTTGATCACACTCGCGAAATGCTGCAACCCGATTCCGGGCGACTCGATCGTCGGCTTCATCACGCGCGGCCGCGGCGTGACCATCCATTCCACCTCCTGCAGCAAGGTCCTCGCCACCGATCAGACACGGCGCGTGGACGCGACCTGGAACCTCAAGGCGACGCTCCCCACGGCGACGAAGATCCGCGTGGTTTGCGTGGACAAGCCGGGCCTTTTGGCGGAGATCAGCAAGTCCATCTCCGAGGAAGGCGTCAACATCAACCAGGCGACCTGCCGGTCGATCGGCGATCAAAAGATGATGAATACCTTCGAAGTGGGCATCAAGGACGTGAAACACCTCCACCAATTGATGAAGTCGCTCCAGAAGGTGAAGGGTGTTATTTCTGCGGAAAGAGTTAGGGACTAACAGCGTAGGGGCGAACCTCGTGTTCGCCCGCGGCTAGGCGGCCTTCTGCACGACCCCCGACCGGATGCAACGCGTGCACGCGTTGACCCGCCGGACGGCGCCCTTGACGAGGGCCCGAACGCTCTGAAGGTTGGGCAGTGAAATCTTCTTGGTCTTGTTATTGGCGTGGCTGACATTCATTCCGACCAGCCTCTTCTTTTCGCAATAAAAGCAACTCCGGGCCATAAAACCTCCGACAATTTGAAAGGCCGTTGTTGGTATCAGGAGATCTTTTAACATGCAAGTCCATTCAAAAAAAGGGGATTCCAAGGATTTGGGGCGGGAGGGCGAGGATCTGGCGGCCTCCTATTTGAGAAGTCTAGGTTATCGAATTCTCGATCGGAACTATCGATGCCGTCTGGGAGAGGTGGACCTGATCATCGAAAAGAAGGGAAAGATTGTCTTTACGGAGGTCAAAACGCGCCGGTCCGTTGAGGATGTCTCTCCACGGGAGCTCATTTCTTACTCCAAGCAACGGCATATCTCGCGGGTCGCCCAGAACTATCTCTCGTCGCACCGCTTGCAGGACGTCTCGGCCGATTTCGGGGTCCTGATCGTCGACGTCTCCCAGGCTTCACCCCGGTTCGAATGGATCGAGGGAGCCTTTGACTTGGTCTGGGGATTCTAGATATATTTTGACCATCGATGATTCGGGGGAATCTCTTACTCAGCTTTCAGAAGAGCGTCCGTCGGCTCGGTCACCATCAATGCCTCAAATATAAGGAATCGGGGCGCTGGAAGGCGCTTTCCTGGATTCAGGCCGAGGCCTTGGTGCGGGACCTGGCCTTGGGCTTGGTTTCCTTGGGCGTCAAAAAGGGGCAATCCGTCGCCATCCTTTCGAAGACGCGTTATGAGTGGACCCTCTGCGATTTAGCCATCCTCTCCTTGGGGGCCGTGACGGTTCCCATCTATCCGTCCACCACGGCCGAACAGGCCGCCTATATTTTGGAGAATTCGGACGCACGCGTCGTCTTTGCCGAGGATGAAGACCAGGTCAGAAAGATCAAAGCCGTTCAAAAAGGTTTGAAAAAGTTGGAGACCATCGTCGTCATCGAGGGGCGTGGAACCGGGGACGTCCTTTCCCTTGCTGCCTTGAACGAGCGGGGATGGTCTGGAAACGAGGCCGCGTGGCTCAAGAACGCACGCGACATCGTGCCGACGGATACGGCGACGATCGTCTATACGTCCGGCACGACCGGCCCTCCGAAGGGCGCGGTCCTGACCCACGGCAACTTCTTGAGTGAGGTCGACGCGCTCACGAAAGCCTTCGATATGAGTGGTCGCGACGTCGGCCTCCTCTTCCTTCCGCTTTCCCACATCTTCGCGCGCGGGATGCAATTTTGGCAATTGGGGGATGGCTTTATCCACGCCTATGCCGGGGGCATGGAGACCCTTTTGGAAGACATGGCGCAGATCCGTCCCCAGTTTCTCACTTCCGTTCCACGCCTTTTTGAAAAGATCCATGAAACGGTCCAGGGCCAGCTGCAGGCGTTGCCGCCCCTCAAGCGAGCCTTCCTTTCGACGGTCGGGGATTTTTTGGTTCGAAGGAAAGTCCGCCAACTTTTCGGAGGACGCCTCCGCCGGAGCATTTGCGGCGGGGCTCCGATCTCCCAAGAGATCCTTGAATATTTTAATCGGGCGGGCGTTTTGGTGCTGGAAGGTTATGGACTCACCGAAACGACCGCCGGCGTCTTCATCAACACCGAGGCCGAATGCCGCTTTGGTACGGTCGGCAAGGGCCTGCACGGCGTCCAGGCGAAGATTGCGAAGGACGGGGAGATTCTGATCAGGGCCCCTATGATCTTTCAGGGGTATTATAAGGATCCGAAGGCGACGGCGGCGGCCTTGAGTCGGGACGGTTGGTTCAAAACCGGCGATATCGGAACGATCGACCAAGACGGTTATCTCAAGATCACCGACCGCAAGAAGGACATCATCATTACGGCGGCCGGCAAGAACATCGCGCCCCAGAACATCGAGCGCCTGCTGAAGACGGTTCCGTATATTAGCCAGGTCATGGTCCACGGCGATCGCAGAAAATATCTGACCGCGCTCGTCACGCTGAACCGTCAGGCTGTGGAACGATATGCCAGCCGGCGCGGCCTCCGGACGAACGGCGCGGGCAGTCTCTCCTCTCATCCGGCCATTCACCGGCTGATCTCGGAGTGCATCGCCGCCAAGAACCGGGCTTTGGCTTCCTACGAGACGATTAAAAGGTTCGCCATTCTGGAAGAGGAGTTCACACAGGAGAGGGGCGAGCTGACGCCAACGTTGAAGCTCAAGAGAAAATATGTAGTCGAAAAGTATAAAGATATGATAGAGGGACTCTACGAAGATTAGAATCTTTATCATTCACCCACTAAGGAGGGGAGTATGGCTCAAGGAGCAGGATCAGGAGGAGGGCAGGGGACGGGTCTCGCACCCAACATCGCGAGCATGTTGTGTTACATTTGTATGCCGATCTCCAGCATCATTTTCATGCTGATGGAGAAGGAGAACAAGGACGTCCAGTTTCACGCCTGGCAGGGGACGACCTTCGGTGTCGGCTACATCGTCATCATCGTCGCCATCGAGGTCCTTGCGGCCGTCCTCGGAGCGGCCGTCAGCTTCCTGGGTGTGATCGTCGGGCTTTTGGTTCCGATCCTCGGGTTGGTTGCCTTCATCGTTTGGATCATCTGCCTCGTAAAGGCCTATCAGGGCGAGCGATGGAAGATTCCCTACGTGGGAGATTTCGCCGAGAAAAAGGCGGGATTGGCGTAATTGTTCTGCGCTGTCCACTGGTTTTTCGGCATCCCTTGTCCGGGGTGCGGTTTGTTGCATGCTTTATGGGCCCTCCTGAATCTTGACTTCGGGAGGGCCTTTTCTTTCTTTCCGATCTGGCCGGTCTTCGTCCTTTTTTTCGTCTTTCGGAGGGTCCGGTTTTCGGGAGAAGTCTTTTTGGTTTGCCTTTTTGCGCAATGGTTGGTTCGTATCTATTTCGTTCTCCAGGGAGGTCATTAATGAGGAAAAGACTCTACCTGCTCTTTGGCGTCTTCGTGGTCTCTCTGCTCGGCGCCGTGGGATTCGGCGGCCCTTTCGGTTGCAGCAGCGGCGGTCCTGGCGCGCAGCTCGTCGTCACAATTTCAGGGGCGGCGAGCGGATTGGTGTCGTCCAACACCGGTGGAATTTCCTGCACGAAAACCCGTGGACCGTGCAGCGCGCAGCTGTCTATCGGTAAACAGGTGACCTTGACGGCTCAGCCCGACTCGGGATTCCTTTTCGGCGGTTGGTTCGGAGGGGGCTGCAGCGGCACGGCGTCGTGTACCCTGACCATGGACGCCGACAAATCGGTTCGGGCCGTCTTTATCCTGATCGCATTCTCCTCTCAGAAAGATCCGAAAAACCCGGCCGCGGATGCGGTGAACGCCAACTTTACGAACAACATTTGGACGATCGGGGCCGACGGAGGGAACCCCAAGCCCCTGACGCTTCTGACGGCGGCGCGGGCTTCGAGTTTCGATCCTCAATGGTCCTCGGACGGCCTGAAGATCGCCTTCGATTCGAACCGGGCCTTGGACGGGAGCGACGCCGCCAATAATCCCGGGATGGGACTCGAATCTAACCTTTGGATTGTGAAGGCCGACGGCACGGGGTCGACACCGCTGACGCAATTTGTGAATGGATCAGGGATCTTTGCGACCCATCCCCAGTGGTCTCCGGACGGCACCAAACTGCTGTATCTGTCCAATCAGGCCGTCGATGGCAGTCTCGCGCCCAATACCAACAATACGGCGAATGTCTGGGTGATCAATGCCGATGGAACGGGTGCGGTCCCTCTCACAAAACTGACTAGTCTCGGGGCCAACAGCGGGAATTTCGGCTTTGAATGGTCCCCAGACGGGACCAAGATTGTCTTTACGTCGGCGCGCGATTTCAACCCCGCCGTCGACGGGACGGCGGGGACCGACAACATCTGGGTGATGAACGCCGACGGATCTTCTCCGGAGGCCTTGACCCATTTGACCAAATCCCTCGCACAGCACTTCTCTCCCCAGTGGTCCCTGGATGGAACGAAGATCAGTTTCGATTCGGGAAGGAGCTTGGATCCGACGGCGGACGACACCAATGGCCCGACGGGTGTGCGCAATGTCTGGGTCATGAACGCCGATGGGTCAGGTCAGACGGCGCTGACCCGTTTGACCGCCGCGAGCACCGATTGCACGAGCGCCCGCTGGTCGCCGGACGGGACGAGGATCAGCTTTGAGTCGCCGCGCTCCTTGACGCCCGCGAATGATGCCACCAACACTGACAGCACGTTCAATATTTGGGCCATGAACGCCGACGGCGGAGCCCCTCATCCGATCACGAATTTCACCGTACATAACGCGGACGCCTTCGCGCCGCAGTGGTCGCCAGACGGGACGAATTTCCTGTTCGAGTCCGAGCAGGATCTGAACGGGACGGGGAATCCCAGTGCGAATCTGGCCAACAACCTTTGGGTCATCCACGACGATGGGTCGGTCATGCGCCCCGTGACGCGGGCGACGGTCTCGGGCGAGGACAGCCGCGACGGCGACTGGGACCTCCATTGATTTTTAGTCGTTGACACCCCGAAATGGGACATTGTACGTGCGTGATTCGCGGGAGGCATTCTTATGACGCCGAAAGAGTATTTTGAAGTGAAGGTTCCGGAAAATCTGAAGACGCGCGGCGACAAGGTCGCGAGCATCAACGCCGTCTATGAATTTCAAATCAGCGGCCCCGCGGGCGGGACATGGACGCTGGATCTTACCGCCCCCGGAGGTAAGGTCGTCGATGGCTCCACGGGGAACGCCAATTGCACGGTCACGATGGAAGATGAAAATTTCGTCAAGATGATCACGGGCCAGCTCAATCCTCAGATGGCCTTCATGACGGGCAAGTTGAAAGTCGCGGGCAACATGGGTCTCGCGCTCAAGCTGGCCTCAATTCTATAATTTGAAGTCACTTCAAGGCGTCACTGTCCTCGATATCTCGCGCTTGTTGCCCGGGGGGTATGCTTCCCTTTTACTGGCCGAGCTGGGGGCCCGCGTCATCAAGGTCGAAGAGCCGGGCGTCGGCGATTATTACCGGGCGGTTCCCCACGCGCCCACTCTTCTCGGCAATCAAGTCGGTATCATCAATCAAGGGAAGGAAAGCCTGGGCTTGAATCTGAAGGCCCCGCGGGGACGGGAGATTTTTCTGCGTCTGGTGCGAAAGGCGGACGTGGTTTTAGAAAGTTTTCGTCCCGGCGTCTTGACTCGGTTGGGTCTGGGGTTCGCGCGGCTGAAGAAGGTCAGACCGAACATCATTGTGTGTTCCATCACCGGATTCGGGCAGAAGGCGTCGCGGGCGTCGCTTGCCGGGCATGACCTCAATTTTCTCGGACTCTCGGGATTGCTCCAGAGGATTCGTGACGGAAGAGGGCGTCCGGTCATCCCTGACTTTCAGATCGCCGATCTGGCCGCGGGGTACGAGGCGGCGATGCGCATCGCCGCGGCCCTGGCCGGACGTTTCAAAGCCAAGAGAGCCTTCCATATCGATGTCTCCATGGAGGCGGCGGCCCTTTCCCTCTCCCGGCTCTATTCCTCTCCGACGCCGCTCACCGGCGAACTCCCGCGTTACGGTCTCTACGAGACGTCCGACAACGGTTGGGTGACGCTGGCCGCCTTGGAGCCGAAGTTCTGGTCCAAATTTTGCCTTTTGATCGGGAAGCCGGAATCGATCTCTCGCGAGGAGCTGGAAATGGTCTTTCGCTCGAGAACGCAGGAGGAGTGGCGGCAATTGGGTTTGAAAGAAGACCTCTGTCTCTTTCCGGCAGAGCCAGCGAAGACATCCGCAGTCGGACGAACGTTTCCCCCGCTGGGTCATCATTCGGTTAAAATTCTTCGCGAAATCGGGTACTCTTTGAAGGAGAGCCGGACCCTGCGAGCTCAAGGAGTTGTTGCGTGACTAAGTCCGGGTACCCAGCGAAGCTGGGTGGACGCAGAAATGGTTGGAGACGGGAGTCGTAAACCATGAG
>CAZWYB010000096.1:0-8699 GCA_964637745.1 uncultured Pseudomonadota bacterium | reverse complement strand
CGGCGGCCGATGGGGCTTCGGGGGGAGGCGGATTCTTCCGGTCCGGTCCGGGCCCTTAGACCCTTCTCGACTTAAAATACCCGAAAGGCTTCGAGGCCAAGAGCGGGGAGCACGGGCGCGGCAAGGACCAATACGGTGCGGCTGGCGCAGACGTCGTCGTACGTGTTCCGCTAGGGACCAGCGTCACGGACGAAGAGACCGGCCGGATTTTGGCGGAGCTGGAAAAGTCCGGCGACGAAATCGTCGTCGCCCAGGGAGGACGCGGCGGGCGCGGCAACATGCACTTCGCCACCGCGCGGAACCAGGCCCCCCGCAAGGCCGAAGACGGCCAGCCGGGAGAAGAACGGTGGATCCTGTTGGAGTTGAAACTCCTGGCGGACGTGGGCCTCATCGGCTTTCCCAACGCCGGCAAGTCCACCCTCTTGGCCGCGATCTCCGCCGCCAAACCCAAAATCGCCGATTATCCCTTTACGACAAAGACGCCGGTTTTGGGCGTCGTGTCGTATCAAGACAAGAGTTTTACCGTCGCCGATCTGCCAGGCCTGATCGAAGGCGCAAGCGAAGGGCATGGGCTCGGAATCCAATTTTTAAAACACATCGAAAAGACGCGCGTCTTTCTGCATCTGATCGCCCTCAACGATCCCGAACATCCCGATCCGTTGGAGGCCTACAAAGCCATCCGGCACGAGCTCGAGGCCTACAACGAGGAGTTTTTGGAGAGGCCCGAGATCATCGTGCTCACCAAATGCGACCTACCGGACGTGAAGGAAAGGCTCACTCAGGCCAAGAAGGCCCTCAAAAAGACCAGAAAAAAGGTTTTAGAGATCTCTGCGGCGACCCATGAGGGGATCGAAGAACTCTTGCGGGGAACGGCAAAGTTGGTTTAAGCCTTGCCCATGACTTTAAGAACCCCCGAAGAAATCAAATCCATGATCGTGGGTAAGTTTCCTGACGCCCAGGTCTCGCTCAAAGACCTCACCGGCACAGGCGACCACTGGCAGGTCACGATCGTAACGAAATCCTTCGAAGGCAAATCGATGCTTGATCAACACCGGATGGTGAAGGGCATTTTCGAGGCCGACATCAACTCCGGCGCCGTTCACGCCTTTTCGCTCAAGACCTATACCCCTGAAGAATGGATCAAAATAAAAGGCTGAAAATCATCCGCGGAATCAGGCGCGTCGTCGTGAAGATCGGCTCATCGATTTTGGCCGACAAGAACGGCCGGATCTCCCACAACGCCCTTCTTGGTGTGGCCCATGGGATCGCCGCAATCCGGCGTAAAGGGATCCAAATCATCCTTGTTTCTTCCGGCGCCATCGCCTCGGGGATGCAGCATCTGGGCTTCCGCAAGAAACCGAAAAAGATCGCCGAGCTCCAGGCCTGCGCAGCCATCGGCCAGCCGATCCTCATGCACCTGTACCAGAGGGCCCTCTCGGCCAAGCGGCTGCACGCCGCCCAGATCCTGCTCACGCGTTCTGATCTGGAGAACAAGGCGCAGTACGCGAACGCCCGGCATACGATACGGGAACTTTTGCGACACGGCGTCGTCCCCATCATCAACGAAAATGACACGGTCGTCGTCGACGAGATCCGCGTGGGCGACAACGACAACCTGGCGGCCTTGGTCGCGCAATTGGTTGAGGCCGATCTCTTGGTTTTGTTGACCGATCAGGCCGGCTTCTATACGGCCGACCCACGGAAGGACCAAAACGCCCGAAAGATCGACGTCATCGAGCGCATCGACCGAAAGGCCTTCGCACAAGCCTCGGGCACATCGTTGGCGACGACGGTCGGTGGCATGCAGACCAAGCTTCAGGCGGCGAAAAAGGCGGGCCAAGCCGGCGTTCCGACGATCATCGCCCACGGCCGAGAGGACCGGGTCTTGGAGAAGATCTTCTCCGCCAAGCCCGTGGGCTCGCTTTTTTTGGCGAAAGGGTGATACAAGAATAATCATGACGTCGCTCGCGAAGAAAATTGAATACATCTGCAAGATGGCCAGACAAGCGGCCCCGATCGTCGCCAAACTTTCGACCGAAGCCAAGAACCGCCTTCTGATGGAAACGGCCGACGCCCTCTCCGCGCGCCAGGCGGAAATCATCAAGGCAAACCAAAAAGACTTAAAAGAAGCACAGAAGAAAAAACTGTCCTCCGCTATGACCGATCGACTGACTTTGAACGAGAAGCGGATCGAAGAAATGGCCAAAGGCTTGCGCGAGGTCGCCGCACTGCCTGACCCCGTGGGAGAGGCAGTCAAATCGTGGACGCGGCCGAACGGCCTCGAGGTCAAACGGGTCCGCATCCCCCTGGGCGTCATCGGCATCATCTATGAATCGCGGCCGAACGTCACCATCGACGCCGCTGGACTTTGTCTAAAATCAGGCAATGCCGTTGTGCTGCGCGGCGGCTCGGAGGCGATCCATTCCAACCTCATCTTGGGAAAGATCTTGAAAGACGTCCTGAAAAAAAATGGGGTCGATCCGAACGTCGTCGAGGTGATCGACACGCCGGACCGCGAGGCGATGCGACTCTTAGTCAAACAGTCGAAATACATCGACCTCATGATCCCCCGCGGTGGCGGCGCCCTCATGGAATGGATGGAGGAACATTCAAAAATTCCGGTCATCAAGCACGACAAGGGCGTGTGCCATGTCTTTGTGGACGAGACGGCGAACCGCGATATGGCCGAGACGATCGCCTTCAACGCCAAGGTCCAGAGACCTGGCGTCTGCAACGCCCTAGAGACCCTTCTCGTCCATGAAAAGATCGCTCCGACCTTTCTGCCGCACGCGATCCAAAGCCTTCAGGCGGCGGGTGTCGAGATCCGAGGTGACGAGAAGGTCCGGAAGATGGCAACGGGCGTGAAGAAGGCCACGGAAAAGGATTGGGGGACCGAATATCTCGACCTCATTCTGTCGGTCAAGGTCGTACCGAATCTGGAAGAAGCAATCCGCCACATTCAGAAATACGGCTCGCTCCACACGGAATCGATCGTCACGGAGGATTCCAAGAACGCCTCCGAATTCTTGAACCGCCTGGATTCCTCGGTCGTCCTCTGGAACGCCTCGACCCGCTTCAACGACGGAGGCCAACTGGGCCTGGGCGCCGAAATCGGTATCAGCACGACCAAGCTCCACGCCTTCGGTCCCATGGGTTTAGAGGAGCTGACGACAACAAAATTCGTAGTGACGGGAACGGGGCAGGTGCGGGCATAAATGGCGAAAGCGGATCCTTCCAAAAAGACAAAAAAAGCCAAGCCGGATGTCTCCAAAGAACGCGCTTTGCTTCTCGCCCAAGCGGCCTATGACACGAAGGCCGTGGACATCAAGGTCTTGGACGTCCGAAAACTCTCTTCGTTCGCGGATTATTTCGTCATCTGCTCCGGGACGTCGGACCGTCAGGTCCAGGCGATCGGAGACCGGATGCAAGAGGTTTTGAAAAAGGCGCACGTCCATCCGCTCGGCGTGGAGGGATATCCTACAGGCCATTGGATCTTGGTCGATTGCGGGAGCGTCATCGGGCACATCTTCTATGAGGAATCCCGCGCCTTCTACGGACTCGACAAACTCTGGGGTGACGCGCCCAAGTTGACGCTGCGGCTGAAATGACGGGATACCAAAAGCTCAAGCGGATCGGTTCGGGAACCTTCGGCGAAGTTTGGGTGGCTCAAGACGTCAAACGGAAACAACAAGTCGCCCTCAAATTCTTCCGGTCCGAAATGGTGGACCAAGTCGACTCCTTCAAGAGAGAGTTCGAAATCCTCTCGGAACTCCATCATACCCATCTGGCCCGCGTCTTCGACTTTGGGTTTTCACCCGAAGACAAAAGTTATTTTTTCGCCTCGGAATTTTGTCCGGGACGGGAGCTTTATCAAGCCGTTGAACAACATCCTTTTTCCTATTTCGAGGCCTGCCTCGTTCAAATCCTTTCCGCCTTGGACTATCTCTATGCGCAAAACGTCATCCACTTCGACATCAAGGGCAGCAACATCCTCGTCTCGGAGATCCAAGGTCGGCCCGACGTCAAGGTCGTCGACTTCGGTATTGCAAGCCGTAAGATGAACGCCGACGACGAAACGGGCGACGGAACGAGCAGTGAAATGATCAAGGGCACCTTGTCTCATATGGCGCCGGAGATCATCCGAAGAAGCGGACTCATCGATCATCGAGCGGATCTCTATTCCTTGGGAATGGTCTGTCTTCGGGCGCTCACGGGCCGGTTTCCTTTCGATACGTCCGATACAAAAGCCGTCCTCAATTGGCAATTGCACGGAACAATTCCCGAAAAGATCTGGGAGGGGACGAATATCCCGCGCTACCTTAAGGAAATCACCGAAAGGCTGTTGCAAAAAAACCCTTCGGACCGTTTCTCTCATCCCCGCGTCGTCCTGAATTTGATTAACCTGGCCACACATAGAAAATACGTCGATATCGAACAAGGGTTGTCGACACATATCCCCCTTCACGGACCTTTGATTGAAAGAGACACCATCATTTCCTCCCTTAAAAAAGGGGTTCAGTCGGTTCTCTCTTCGGAAGAAAGCTCCCCGATCTCTCCCATGCAGATGATCAACCTCCTTAGGGGAGAGGATGGCATCGGGAAATCCCGGGTCATGGAGGAAATCATCCATTTCGCCGAGCTTCAGGAAATTCCCGTCTTCGAAATCGTCTGCGACTACGAAGTCCCTACCTGGCCTCTGTTGGCCGCCCAACTGGGTTTGGAAGAAGGCCGTGAAAGCGTCAAAGGGATCCTCACGGAGGAAGAAGCTCAGTGGGCCATTCTCTCCTGGGTGGAACAAATTCTCGCCCGGGCCCGGCGGAGACCCTTCTGTCTGATGATCGATGACTTCCATAAGGCGGACCGTCAAACCCAAAAGATCATCGCCGCCCTTCGAGACCGGCCCAGGGCGCCGCTATACATCCTTCTCGCCGCCAAAGAGACGTCATCCCAAGAGACGGCCGGAAACCAACCTCTCTCTCGTCTCACACTCGCAGGCGTTCAATCCTATATCGAATTAGTATTGGGAGAAACCGAACGAAATCGTCAGATCGCCGAGATCTTGTATCAATATTCCGGAGGCCTCCCACTCCTGATGGTCGAAGGCCTGCGTTATCTGGCCCCCCATTTCTATCGCGGCGAATCTTTAGAAAATCTATTGCCTCCGCCCGGTCTGGCACATCTCTACGAAGAAAAATTGCAGGCCCTCACTCCCGAAGACCGCGAGGCCCTCGATCTGGCGGCCCTCCTCTTCCGTCCCACCGACGTGATGGAGTTCGCCGCGATTCTGGAAAAGGAATCACCCTCTTCGATCCGAACGCTGCAAAAACTAGTCCGAGACGGATTGTTGGCGAACGAAGGTTCATTCTATCGGGTGTCGAGCCAAGCGCTGGCGCTCAGTTTGATTCAATCAATGACCTCGGAAAGAAAACAGGACCTTCATTTGAAAATCGGCCTTCATCTGAAAAGAAAAGGCGAAGCAGCCCCCTCCGAGATCGCTTATCACCTCTCCAAAGGGGGCGCCAAGTCCGAGGCGGGACGCTATTATGAACAGGCGACCGCCCTTTCGCAGTCGCAGGGGCAACTGCAATTGGCGGCCGATTATCTTAAAAAAGCGATTCCCCTTTATGAGGAAGGCAGTGAGGCGTGGCAGCGCATTGCCTTGGAGGCGGCTTATCTCATGATACGGACGGGATCCTACCAAGATGCCGAGTCTCTCGTGAGGAAACTCGAAGCCTACCCTTCCTTTCATTTCTTTGAAATCGAGGGCATTCTGGCCCTCAAGAAGAGGGCCTTCGTTCAGGCAAAGCAGTCCTACGAGAACGCCCTTCAACAACTTTTGGGCGAAAAGGATCACTCCAAACTTTCGGAGATTCTGATCAAAAATTCGCTCGGCAACGTCCAATTCCAAATGGGAGATCTCGATGGGGCCGAATCCGCCTTTCGGGAAACTGCCCGTTTAGAATCCCGGATCGATCCCCAAGAAAGAAGCAAGATCTCCAATAACCAATTGGGCTCCATTTTGGCCCTCAAAGGAAAGATCGACGAAGCCGTCGCCTTTTTTGAAGAAAGGCTCCACAACGCCGCCGGCGGAAGCGAATCGGACTCCATTGCGTTATGGAACGGTCTTGGATTTTGCCTTCTCAAAGGGTCACGCTATGATGAAGGGATTCAGGTCCTGGAAAAGGGCCTCGCCTTGGCGGAGAAGACGCACTCCTATCACTTTATTTTCTCCATCATGGGTAACCTGCTGTCCGCCCTCCTCAAACAAGGCCGATACGCCGAATGCCTTCCGTTGATGCAGAAAATGCTGTCTTTCCAGCAACGTTTCGGAAGCACCCGCGATCTCTGCTTCAATCTTTTGAGACTCTCAGGGACCTATCTGCTCCTGGGAATGGAAGAGGCGGCCGGCGAGTGTATCGCCAAAGGCCGTAAATTGACGGATGAAAATTTCGACTCCAAACTCTACCTGTGGTTCTCCCTTATCGACGGTTATCGAGAGAGGGAATACGGCAATTCCGAAAAGGCTCGCAGTCTCTTCCAGGAAACCTCGGAGGTGGCGGGAAGGTTCGAAGATCAGGAGCTGAAGGCCTGGGCCCTTTTGGCGTTAGGGGAAATGTCCTTCGAAAACGGAGATCGCCCTCAATGCAACGAGTTTCTGAAGGAGATCGCTCCCACGGTCAAGGGTGAGGAATTCGAAATCCGTCGGGACTTACTCCACCTTCAGATCCAGGCCGAAACGGCGTCTCCTCCGGTCATCGATGAATCCTTTTCCAGACTCGAAGCACGCTGTCAGAGGGGGCATTTGAAGGAAATCCTCTGGATGGTCTATCATGCTTGGTCAAAATTCTGCAGGAGTCACCGCGAAGAGGTCAAAGGAAAGGAAATTTTAGAAAAGGGAATCAAACTCTCTCTCTCCTTGGCGGATTCCTTACCCGAAGAATACCGACATCGTTATCTGAACCACAGTCTACGGAAAAAAATGCTGGATGATTGGAAGATCCTTCAAAAGGGATCGAGTCTCAAACATAAACCGCCAGCGATGCCGAGTACCCCAACGATCGATTCGGCGACAGAAACGATTTCGGAAAGAGCAAAAACCACGCCCCCTAAGGGACGCAAATGAGCCCTGCTTCGATTTGTTCATTAACGACGGCGCAGAAATCGATGGCGCACTGATTGCCTATATTATCTTTGACGATGTTTAAAAGGGCCGTGCATTTGTCCTGACAAGTGCTCCGTACATCGGCCGTCCCCGCATCGAGTTGGCCCAAGAGGTTACATTGATTGATGGCGCTCTGCTCATCATTCGTATGCTCGTCCCATGTGATGCCCTCAACGCAAGGAATGCACGTGGACAACAGTTCCGGGCACACATTGCTGTGGCTGATCACGCCGGTCGTCGGATCACAGGAATCTTGTGTGCAGGCGTTATTATCATCGATAGCGATCGGGACATGCGTGATATCGCCGATGGCGGGGTCGCAGGCGTCCTCCGTACAAGCGTCATGGTCGTCGACACCCACGCAAGGATGGGGCAATTGGAAGACATTCAAGAGGGAATTGACGTCCACGAGATCGAGAGGAGTTTTCCCTTCTTCTTGCTGGGTCAGTTGATCACACGCAGTGTTGGTGGTCAGAGTCTTGCCGGTATTCAGATCGACGCAGACTCCGCCGTTGTTCACATTTTCTGGATGGTCGGAGGCATTGCCAACCCAAACGCCGTTCAGCCATTGGGCGATCCCCCACAGATTTTCAGAACCGTTCTTTGAGGCCAAATTGACGCTTTTGGAATCGCCGGATTGTCCTTCGGAGGTGTTGCACGTCTCATCCAAATTGGCCCCGGTCGCCGACTGGGTGTTGGTCGACCGATTCGACGGGTCGGTGTGATCATAAGTGACTGACGTCAGACATCCTTGATTATCCGCGGCATACAAGGTGCCCTTACCGACGCTACCGCCCGCGGGCGGCTCGTCCATGACGCCTTTGAACTGTAGCGCATATCTTTGACCGTCGTTACAAACGATATTGATGCAGACCGGGAAGGACTGGGTGTTCCCGGAACAGCCGGCGTTGAGCGGGTCGTTCGTCACATCCAGGGAGCACGTCCATTCCGAGCCGCGACAGGAGACGGTCGTCTCGTGGGTCGGATCGGCTGCTAATTTTGAAAGATCGATGACGTGGAGGCATTCCAAAAATCCCGTCATGCAACCGTTGCACCCCTTTGCGATCGAAGAAATGGAGCCGACCAATCCGTTCGTTGTCGTAAGTTTCGGGTCGAGCGTCAGCCCAGCGGGCCCAACGGAAGGAGTCAGGGTTTCGGAAAGATTCATCTCAACGACCGGAGGCAGGGTCAACGCCGTGGGCGATTCTAAAGGAGGGGTCGGAGGGAGAAAATTGCCATTACCGGTCCCAGAATCACCAGTTGCCCCGACAGCTCCACATCCAGCATTCAAAAATATCACTGAATAACCGAGCAATGCTGTTTTTATTATCAATTTTGAATATTTATTAAAAATCATAAATAAATATTCTTTAATCTAGCATATTTATACAATAAGAATAATATTTTATTTTATTAGATGAGAGAAAACTGGTCTAGATTTTGCGGAGAGGATGGGCTCCAAGAGGAGCCCATCAGAGGTCAATGATCTTTTTGAACCCGCCCCAGAACATGCGCATGCCGTCGAAGGGCATCTTGT
>CAZWYB010000095.1:1417-8868 GCA_964637745.1 uncultured Pseudomonadota bacterium | reverse complement strand
GAGAAGAAGACGATCGCCTATCACGAATCCGGCCATACCTTGGTGGCGCGCTCTTTGCCGGGCACCGATCCCGTTCACAAGGTGACGATTATCCCCAGGGGTATGGCCCTCGGTTTGACCCAGCAGCTACCCATGGATGAGAAGCACATCCATTCCAAGGAGCAGGCGGAAAATACCATCTCCGTTCTCATGGGCGGGCGCTGTGCGGAGGAGCTGATCTTCAATCAAAAGACGACGGGAGCCGGCGACGATATCGATAAGGCAACGGACCTCGCGCGCAAGATGGTTTGCGAATGGGGCATGAGCGATTTGGGACCGCTGGCCTTCGGCCGCAAGGAGCAGGAGGTCTTCCTGGGCCGGGATTTCGTCCAGCAGCAGGAATACAGCGAAAAGACGGCCGTCGAAATCGACGAAGAGGTGAAGAAGATCATCGGGCGGAACTACGACCGTTCGAAGAAGATCTTGACCGACAAGTTGGACGCCCTCCACCGTTTGGCCAGTGCGCTTCTCGAATATGAATCCCTGGACGGAGAGCAGATCGACCAAATCATGCGCGGAGAGAAGTTTGAAGTGAAGAACCGATCTTCCTCTTCCACGCCTCCGACGGCCCCGGCGACGGGAGAAATTCCCGTCAAGGACGCCAAGGGTTTTCATCCCATTCCCGAGCCCGGCAAGGCTTAAAAAATATGCGCATCGGATCTCATGATTTTGATTTTACGGGACGGGTGTACGTCATGGGTATCTTGAACGTCACGCCGGACTCCTTTTCCGACGGAGGACGCTTTCAGGATCCGGAGCGGGCCTTGGACCAAGCCCTTAGAATGCAGGAGGAGGGGGCGGATCTGATCGATGTCGGCGCCGAGTCGACGCGGCCGGGGGCGGATCCGGTCTCCGCGGAGGAAGAGAGAAGCCGTCTCTTACCCGTTCTGCAGAAGATCGCTCCTCGGATTAAGATTCCATTATCCATTGATACGCAAAAGGCGGATGTGGCCGACGGCGCTTTGGCCGAAGGCGGGGCTATGATCAACGATGTTTCGGCTTTGGATGACGGCGCCATGGCCGGCGTCGTCGTCCGTCGGAGAGCGGCCGTCATTCTCATGCATCGTCGAGGGAACTCCAAAACGATGCAGACGAACCTTTTCTATGAAAATGTGGTTTCGGAGATTTCCGAATTCCTGAGAGAGAGGACGAAGAAGGCTCTTTCTCTTGGCATAGCGCAGGATCGCATCCTGATCGATCCCGGCTTAGGGTTCGGTAAACGTTTCGAAGACAATGAAAAGATTCTTCAAGGCCTTTCCCATATGAAAGGCCTCGGGTTTCCAATCGTCATAGGCGCATCTCGAAAGGCCTTTCTCAAGCGCCGTTTCGGGGAGAACCCGGAAAATCTTCTGGCAGGGAGCGTCGCAGCCGCGCTTACGGCCGCAGAGAAGGGGGCAGGACTTTTGCGTGTTCACGATGTGGCCGTCACCAAGGCCGCGATTCGCCTTGCAGGATGTGCCGATTTTTAATAGAAAATAGATATGAAAAAGCTATTCGGTACGGACGGAATTCGGGGTGTGGCCAACCAACATCCCATGACGTCGGAGGTGGCGTTGTCTCTTGGGCGCGCCTTGGCACATTATTTCCACAACGGTCAGAAGGCGAAGATTCTCATCGGAAAAGATACACGTCTCTCCGGTTACATGATCGAAACGGCAATCGCTTCGGGCATCTGTTCGATGGGCGCTGACGTCCTTCTCGTCGGTCCTATGCCGACACCGGGCATTGCCTTTCTGACACAGACGTTACGCGCCGATGCGGGTGTGGTGATTTCAGCCTCCCATAACCCTTACACGGATAATGGGATCAAGATTTTCGACGGCCAGGGTTTCAAGCTTCCGGACGAAGTGGAAATGCGTCTCGAAAAATTCATAGAGATGGGAGTTCCGGATCATCTGAGGGCTTCGGCCGATCAGATCGGTAAGGCCTGGAGGATCGATGACGCTAAAGGCCGCTATATCGAATTTGTGAAGTCAACCTTTCCGAAATCCTTGACTTTGGAGGGGTTGAAGATCGTCGTCGACTGCGCACATGGGGCCGCTTATCACATTGCCCCGGTGGTCTTCGAAGAGCTTGGTGCGGATGTCGAAATCATCGGTGCTTCGCCGGACGGCACCAATATCAATAATGGTTTCGGTGCCATGCATCCGGCTCGTATGGTGGAAGAGGTCGAGCGGACGGGGGCGGACATCGGTATCGCTCTGGATGGGGACGGCGATCGCGTCGTTTTTGCGACCGAAAGAGGCGAGGTCGTTGACGGAGACGCCGTCTTGGCCGTCTGTGCCGAAAACGTTCTCAACCAAGGCCTGTTGAAGCAAAACACCCTCGTTACGACGGTCATGAGCAACGGTGCCGTCGAGGAATTCGTGAGAAAGTCGGGTGGCAAAATCGTGCGCACCGCAGTGGGCGACCGGTATGTCGTTGAAAAAATGAGATCAGGTCGGTTTAACTTCGGAGGGGAGTCTTCGGGACATCTCGTGTTTTTGGATTTTGCCACGACCGGAGACGGCTTGATTGCAGCCCTTCAGATGTTGTCCCTGGTAGTTCGGAAAGGAAAGCCTCTCTCGGACATCGTATCCCGATACCGCGCCTATCCGCAGGTACTGACCAGCGTGAGGGTGAAGGATCGAAAGGATTTAAAGAAGGTGCCCGAAGTGGAGAAAATGATCCGGGACTTTGAAAGTGATCTGGGCGAAGACGGAAGAATCCTTGTTCGTTATTCAGGGACGGAGCCTCTCATCCGTATTATGGTGGAAGGCAAGCAGGATCAACTCATTCAAAAAATGGCGGACGATCTCACCTCCTGCATCGAGAAAAATCTTTCGTAAATGACCAAATTGGGCGTCAACATCGACCATGTTGCGACGCTCCGTCAGGCGCGCGGAACCCGTTATCCCGATCCGGTCGCCGCCGCGGCCCTTTCGGAAAAGGCGGGATGCGATCAGATCACCGTCCATTTGCGTGAAGACCGGCGGCACATCCAAGATGCGGACGTCCGTCTCCTCCGCCGCTCCGTGCAAACGGATTTGAACCTCGAAATGGCCGCGACCCGCGAGATGGTCGATTTCGCATTGGATGTGAAGCCGAATCAGGTAACGATTGTTCCGGAAAAACGGAAGGAGCTGACGACCGAAGGCGGATTGGATGTCCGTAAGAATCGAAAGGAGCTGGCCGTCTTGATTCCTAAGCTTCAAAAGCAAGGCGTTCGCGTCAGCCTCTTTATTAATCCCGACATTGAAGATGTAAGGCTCTCCGCCGACTTGAAGACGGACGCGATCGAAATCCATACCGGAAGCTACGCCGATGCGGCCCATGAAGCCGCCGGGGAGAAGGAACTTCAGCGCATCGCTCAGGTGGCCCGCTTGGGAAAGGAGTCGGGGCTGTGGGTGGCGGCCGGACACGGACTTAATTACGCCAACGTCAAACCCGTCGTGAAAATCCGGGAAATTCTCGAGTTGAATATCGGCCATTCCATCATCGCCCGGGCCCTGTTCGTCGGTTTGGAGGCGGCCGTCCGGGAGATGAAGGCCTTGATCACTTAGTATGGATCTTGCCACAGCCCAGGAAATGCGGGAGATCGACCGCCGAACGATCGAGGAACGCGGCGTTCCCTCGAACGCCCTGATGGAGAACGCGGGCCTGCGCGTTTTTGAAGCCCTTCAAAGATATCATCCCGATCTCGGATCCAAGACGATCGCCGTCGTCTGCGGCAAGGGAAACAACGGCGGCGACGGACGTGTCGTCGCTCGGTTGTTGCGAGGCGTGGCGAAAGAGGTCGTTGCCATCGAGGTCGGATCCGATTTTACCGACCCCCTCCGGAGCTCTGACATCGTTATCGATGCGGTCTTCGGCATCGGTCTTTCGCGAAACGTGGAAGGGGAAGAGAAAAAAATCCTCGAGGCGATCAATGCGTCGAAGAAATGGGTCTTGGCCGTCGATATCCCTTCAGGTTTGTCGGCGGATACCGGAAAGCCCTTGGGCATTGCGGTCAAGGCCGACGTGACCATAACAATGGGGTTGCCGAAGGTGGGACTCGTACTTCCCGAAGCCGCCCCTTTTGTGGGTCGATTGGAAGTGGCCGAAATCGGGATTCCTCCGGACGTCGTCCAAGATTTCCATTTGAAGCGACATTGGATCACGGCCGTGGATGTTCGACCCTTCTTTCGTCCCCGAAATCCTTCGACGCACAAAGGCATATACGGTCATGCTCTTCTCATCGGCGGATCGGAAAAGAAACCCGGGGCGATCCTCCTGTCGGGTCGTGCGGCCTTGAGGACGGGTGCGGGTCTTGTGACCGTCGCGCTCCCGGATCGCGCCTTCAAGAAGTTCCCAAAAAAATTCCTCGAACTTATGTACGAGCCTATGCCGTCGACGAAGCGGGGGACGGTCAGTCGGAAGGCCCTGAATCAATTATTGCGGGTGTTCGAAGGAAAGGACGCAATCGCCGTGGGACCGGGGCTGGGCGTGGATGCGGACACGAAGCTTATCGTTCAGGGGCTTTTGCGGAAAACAGATATGCCGATGATTTTGGATGCGGACGCGTTGAATTGCCTTCAACCCCCGCTGAAACGAAAATCACCGACCATTCTCACACCCCATCCCGGCGAAATGGCGCGTTTGCTAGATACGACGACCGCCGTCGTTCAAAAAAATCGCCTTGAGACGGCGCGGGATTTCGCCGTGAAGCAGGGAGTCTTTCTCGTCCTTAAGGGTTTTCGGACGGTCGTCGCGTCGCCCTCGGGTGAGCTCTTCGTCAATTCCACCGGTAACGCCGGAATGGCGACGGCCGGCATGGGAGACGTCCTGACCGGGATCATCGCCTCTCTCCTGGCGCAGGGCATGGAGGTCCTTCCCGCGGTGATCTCAGGCGTCTATCTGCACGGGCGGGCCGGAGACCGTGTGGCGGAAAGGTTGGGTGATCGCGGCCTCCTCGCGACCGATGTGATCGAAGAGATGCCGCACGCCATCCATGAGATCTTGAGATGAAATACGAGACGCATTCTGCGGCGGAAACGAGAAAGGTCGCCTCCGATTTTTTTAAAAAAACCATCGGTCCGCGCGCGGCTTCGGAGCCGGTCTTGATCGGACTGACCGGAGACCTGGGTGTCGGCAAGACGACGTTTGTGCAGGGGATGGCGAAGGGCGCGGGCATCGATCCGGACTATTATGTCAATTCGCCGACGTTCACGCTCGTCAACGAATACCGAGGGCAGGGGGCCACGATCCTTCATGTGGACCTCTATCGGATCGAAAAACCCATCGAAGGAATGACCTTGGGGATCGAGGATTATCTGAGGCCGGGGACGGTGATTGTGATCGAGTGGCCGGAACGGATGCCGGAGCTGGCGAAGGATCTCAATTTTAAGGTCCGATTTGAGATGGTTTCTGATAAAAAGAGGATAATCGAAATTTCCTCACCCCGCCTTCGGCACCCCTCTCCTACATGATGTAGGAGAGGGGATGGGGGAGAGGATCAGGGAGGATCATGATCTACGATCTCATTGTTATCGGCGGAGGACCGGGAGGCTATGTCGCCGCCATTCGGGGCGCGCAGTTAGGACTCAAGGTCGCCCTCGTCGAAAAAGATCCGGATCTCGGCGGAACTTGTCTTCATCGGGGCTGCATTCCTTCCAAGGCCTATCTGGCTGCGGCCCAGATGGTCGAAACGGCGCGCAAGGCGGAAAAAGTCGGCGTAAAATTCGCTCCTCCTCAAATTGATTTCGCCAAATTGGTTTCTTCCAAAGATGAGAAGGTGAAGAAACTGGCCAAGGGCACGGGCGAACTCGTGAAGGGTAACCAGATCGAACGCATCACCGGCGAGGCCGCTTTGGAAGACGCACATCACGTCCGCGTCGGGAAAGACGTTTACGAGACCCGCTTTTTGATCCTCGCTACGGGAACCGCTCCCGTTCGGCCTCCTGGGTTTCCCTTCGACGCCCAATCGATTCTGACGACGGATGAACTCTTTATGTTGAAGACTTTGCCGAAGAGCCTGTTGGTCGTCGGCGGCGGCGTCTCCGGGTGCGAAATGGCCTGCGCCTTTAACCTCCTGGGTTCGGACGTGACCTTAGTCGAGCTTTTGCCAGACATTCTCATGAACGAAGACCGCATGGCGGTCCGCGGATTGAAAGGTATCATGGAAAAGAGAGGTGTGAAGTTTCTGACGGGGATTTCGGTCAAGGAGTTGAAAAAATCCAATGCCTCCGTGAAGGCTGCGTTCTCCGATGGTTCCGAAAAAGAATTTGAAAGGGTCTTGGTGGCGATCGGTCGCAGGGCCGGCGAAGACCGCCTGGGACTTGCGCGTGCAGGGATTCAAGCTGAGAAAGGGCTGATCAAGGTCAATGAACGGATGGAGACATCGGTTGAAGGCGTCTACGCCATCGGCGACATCGTCGGAACGACCCTCCTCGCCCACGGGGCGATGGCCGAGGGAATCTGCGCGGTCGAGAACATCGCGGGCGAGCCGCAGGCGATGGACTACGGCGCCGTGCCGCGCGTCATTTATACGATCCCCGAAATCGCATCCGTTGGAGACAGGGAGGAAGACTTAAAGAAGAAGGGCCTCCCTTATCGCGCCGGACGCTTTGCCTACGCGGCCAACGCCAAGGCCTTGAGTCACGAGGAAGACGAGGGCTTCGCCGTCGTCCTGACCGGGACGGAGGGGAGTTCCAAGGGTAAGGTTCTCGGTGCGACGATCTTCGGCGCCCATGCAGCCGACCTGATCCAAGAAGTCGTTCTGGTGAAGAAGAATAACCTGCCGATCGAGGCCTTGATGTCCACGATACACGCCCACCCGACCTTAGGGGAGATCGTCCATGAAGCCGCAGAGGATTCCATGGGACTCGCAATCCATAAGCTGGGCCGAAAGCCCGTTTCTTGACTTTACGTCGCCCTTCAAGATACTCACATCTCCTTAATTTTACGACCAAGTCCGGGTACCTGCCTGCGGCGGGTCGCAGACGGGTGGACGCGGAAGTGGTTGGAGTCGAAGACGTAAACCATGTCCTTAATCGTCCAAAAATATGGCGGTACGTCCGTCGGAGACGTCGACCGCATCCGGAATGTCGCCAAGCGCGTCTTGAAGACGCAGGCCCAAGGTCATCAGGTGGTGGTCGTCGTGTCGGCCATGTCCGGAGAGACCAACCGCTTGGTCGATTTAGCCCACAAGATCTCGAAGGAACCGGACGGGCGCGAGTACGACCAGTTGGTCTCGACGGGCGAGCAGGTGACGATCGCCTTGCTTGCCGTGGCCATTCAAGACTTGGGCGACAGGGCGCGGGCGTTTCTCGGCCATCAGGTAAGGATCACCACCGACAGCCCGTAATCAAAGGCCCGGATCAAGTCGATCGACGCCCCAGTTATCACGGAACGATTAAACAACGGCCAAGTGGTCGTCAATCGCGGCTTTGCGG
>CAZWYB010000095.1:0-1407 GCA_964637745.1 uncultured Pseudomonadota bacterium | reverse complement strand
AACAACGCTGTGGCCATGTCATCCACCGCGATGTCATCCAATAGGAATTGAGACAGCGCCATGTGGTCGTCATGGCCGGTTCCCCGTGGAGCGTTCCCCTGGGCAATATCACGACGCTTGGCCGCGGCGGTTCGGATACGACGGCGGTCGCGTTTTTTTTTAATGATACGGCGACCACCGAGATCTACACCGACGTCGACGGCGTCTACACAGCTGACCCTCGGATCGTTCCCCAGGCGCGGAAGTTGGACAAGATCTCCTATGAGGAAATGCTCGAGCTGGCGTCCCTCGGCGCCAAGGTCTTGCAGATTCGTTCGGTGGAAATGGCGATGAAGTATAAGGTTCCCCTTTGGGTCAAAACATCGTTTGAAGAAGTGGAGGGCACCGTGGTGACCGCAGAAGATAAAGATATGGAACAAATCATCGTTTCCGGCGTCGCCGCCGATAAAAACGAGGCGAAGGTGGCCGTCCGGCGCGTCGCCGATCGCCCCGGAATCGCCTCCAAACTGTTCGAGGCGCTCGCGGCGGAGAACATCAACGTGGACATGATCATCCAAAACCTCTCCGCGGACGGATTCACCGACATCTCTTTCACCGTGCCGAAGGGCGATTTGAAGAAGGCCCTGCGCATCGTCGAGCAGACGGGGAAAGAGATCGGCGCCGGCCAGATCGAATCCGACGACAAGATCGTCAAGATCTCGATCGTCGGCGTCGGCATTCCCCCGCCCTCGGGCGTCCCCGGCAAGAAGTTCACGACGCTCGCCAAGGAGAAGGTCAACATCCAGATGATCTCCACCTCCGAGATCAAGGTGTCGGTGGTGATCGACGAGAAGGAAGCCGATCAGGCGGTGAAGGCGCTGCATAAGGCATTTATTGGGTGACCTCACCCGGCCTTCGGCCACCCTCTCCTTATTAAGGAGAGGGTTGGGGAGAGGTAAAATGAAGATCGAACTTTACGACACAACCTTGAGAGACGGTACGCAGTCGGAAGACGTCGCCTTCACCGTCGAAGACAAACTCCGCATCTCCGAAAAGCTGGACGAGCTGGGGATCCATTACATCGAGGGCGGATGGCCCGGCTCCAATCCGAAGGACGATGAATTCTTTCAACGCGCGAAAGGCGGCAAGAGCGGCAAGGGGAAGCTCCGTCTGACGGTTTCCAAGCTTGCGGCGTTCGGGAGCACCCGGCGGCGCGGGGTCAGTGCGGCAAAGGACCCGAATCTCCTGGCCCTGTTGAAGGCGGGCACGCCGGTCGTCACCATCTTTGGAAAATCCTGGGACCTTCACGTCAAGGACGCCTTGCACGCCTCTCTCGAAGAAAATTTGGAATTGATCCACGACTCGGTCCAATTTTTGAAAAAGCGCGTGGGTGAAGTCATCTACGACGCTGAACATTTCTTCCACGGG
>CAZWYB010000094.1:0-8969 GCA_964637745.1 uncultured Pseudomonadota bacterium | reverse complement strand
TTCGCAAAGAACCGCTGGAAAGTCCATATAAAAGATCTAATTATTTCAATAAGTTATGACTTTTCCCTCTTTGGCCCGCGGCTTGCTCTTCTTTCCGGTCAGGAGGGTTTATGACGATTCGATTTTCTTCTTTCTTCATCATCTCGGCGGTTGCGTTTCTCGCGGGGCTGACCGGTTGCGACTATACCTCGAGCGGAAGCCGTCCGGTGCTTCCCAAGTCGGTGCTGCCCGTTGCGGCGCCGGTGGCGTCGAGGAACGATGTGACGGACACAGTTGGTTCCGCCATTCCCGTTGCGACGCCCACGGACTCGACGGAAACGATCCCTACGCCTCCGGCTCCCGTGACGCCACCGCCCGTCGTGACCCCACCGCCGCCCCCGCCGCCTCCTCCACCGCCGTCTTGTGTCTCGAAAGTGTGCGGCACCACGCCCCAAGGTGATATGTGCGGCGTTCAGGATGACGGTTGCGGACATCCTTTGGATTGCGGCGCCTGTACGAATCCTTCGCAGACTTGCGGCGGTGGTGGTATTCCAAATGTGTGCGGCGTGACGGTCACGTTACCGCCGCATCCGTTTCCGCCGGTTGTTGCGACTCTGCCGCCAGTCGTTATGCAGCCTATTGGTCCCATGTCTCCTGCGGATGTGGACGCCATCGACAATCTGAAGATCCGTATCATGGTCCCGAATTTGAAGGACGCGGGGGCGAAGCGCGTGGAAGTGATTTTTTGCCCCACGGCGGATTTCTATGGACCAGATTGCATCAAGGTGAAGCTGGAAACAGCCACGACGGGCTATTTCTATCAGGGTAATACGGCGACCTTCTATTTGTTGCGCGAAAACCAAATTAACGATGACCTCATCGCGGTGATCGAGGAAGGAAAGATGGGAGATCTGCACCTGAGCAACTTTAGGTATTTTCGCTTTCACCCGATGGGCTCCGGAGGCGACAACAGTCTTCTGATCGGCGGCGTGGAGTTGAGCGCCAAGCCCAAGGGCAGTTCCGAATGGGTTTCGGTTTATCGCAATCCCTGCGTGAACCGGATGGTGGGCCATTGGGACGGCTCTTGGGGAGGGCCCAGTTTAACGAGAAATTCGGACCACAGCCTTCGGGACGACCAAGCCTTTTGCGTCTATATGAAGACGGCCCCCTGGAAAGATGCGGGTACGGACGATACGATTTCCATTCAGGTCCCGCTGTCCCAAGCTCTTGATGCAAAGGCCAAGTCTTGGCTTCTGTATAACGGCAACGACGACGCCGGTAGCATGGCCGTCCATTATGACCAGGATCACGAGTCTAAGGTCTGGGCGGACCTCAAGTGGGATAATTATAAGGACTTCAACGAAGGTCACGCCACGTCCTACGGTTTTACGATCTTCCACAGCCAAGGTCGGTTGGAAGACGCTTATCAGTTGAAGACGAGCGGTGACGACGCCCTCGATTTTACTGCGCTCGAGGTTTACGAATTCAATCCGGGTGATCCGGATTTCCTGATGAATCAGAAATGTTGGGCCAAGATCAACCCCGAGGATGATCATTTGGGAGCCTTAAGCACGGATGGCAGCGAAGGAACGGCCCGGTGGCCTCTGAACCACTATGACACGATGGACGTCGCCAATGATTCGCAGTTCAAGGTCATGGGATGGGATGGCGTTGCAACGGCCTTCGGTGTCTTGCGGTAAGAAAATTATAAAAAACGCGAGGCCCCTTCGAGACATACACGTCTTGAGGGGGCCTTCGTGTTTTAACGACTCTGCTTTTAAGCCGCCAACTCCTTGCCGGGAAAGGCCGCGCGGGCGATGGCCGTGAGTTTCGAATTGACCCGCCGGAAGTTCGCGAGCAAGTCCAAGTGAATCGAACTCGTTTCGATCGTTTCCTTCAATCCCTTGTTCAAGCGCAAAAGATGGGCCTCGCGGTAGCGATCTTCGAGATCCGCTAGGTGCTTTTCGTGGCGGAGGATCTTGCGGCAGATGGCCTCGTCGCCGCTGGCGAGGACCGAGATCGCGAGTTGAAAATTCTCGGTGATCTTCGTATGGAAGTCCTCGATCTCGGCGCGCCCGTCGTCCGAGAACTCGCTGCCCTTCGCCATCTTCTTTTCCGCGAGCTCTAGGATATTGCGGTTGATGATGTCGCAAACCTCTTCCAAGTCGCTTGTGATCGCGACCAAATTGAGCTGCATCCGCGCCTGCTCGGGATTGAGGCTTTCCTGCGAAATCTTGGCGAGATAGAACTTGACCTCTCGGTCGAGCATATCGACCTTATCGTCCTCTTCCTCGATTTCGGCCATCCGTTCCCGGTCGTTGTTTTGGAAGACCTCATTGATCTGGCTGAACATCTCCTCTGCGATTTCGGCCATCCGCAAGATTTCGCGTTTGGCGTTCGCGAACGCCAGAGCGGGCGTTTCCAAGGATTTGACGTCCAAGTATTTGGGACCGAAGGTCTGGTCTTCTGGGAGAAGGGGTTCCGGGACGATCTTCCTCACGAGCCAGGCCCCTTGAGAAATGAAGGGGAGAAAAACGGCGGTCAGGATCAGGTTGAACGTCACGTGCGTCAAGGCCACCATCGTTGCGGGATTATTCTGAGTTGCGGAGAGATGCGCGGCGAGGGACGCGATCAGATTCCCAAAGGCCGGAAGGAAGGCCATCGCCACCGAGGCTCCTGCGCTTTTGAGGAGAAGATGCGCGACGGCGACACGTTTGGCGGAAGGCCCCCCGCCGAAGCTGGTGAGCAGCGAGCCGGCGCAGGTCCCGACGTTGGCCCCTAAGACGATCGGCAGGGCTTCTTGAAAATTGAGGAGGCCCGAAATTGTAAGGGCGATCGTCAGTCCCAATGTGGTGGCGCTGTTTTGCACGAAGGCGGTGAAAAGAATGGCCGCAAAAAAGGCGTAGGGTGGATTTTGTCCGACGGTCGTAAAAATTTCGGAGATCAGCGGGTTTGTTCGGAGCGGGACGGTATCCTGGATCATCAACTGCATCCCGAAGAAGACGAAACCGAAACCCACCAGGACCATGCTGATGTATTGACGACGCTTGCGATGGGAGACGATGTCCAGAACGACGCCCGCGATCAGGAGTGTGAGGGCGTAGTCGGTGAGGTGACGGATCGAAAGCAGGACGACGACGAAGGTGGTACCGATGTCGGCTCCCAACATGACGCCCATGGCCTGCACCAAGGTGATGGTGCCCGTCGAGGCAAAACCGACGAGCATCACGGTCGTTGCGGTGGAGCTCTGCAGGATGAGCGTCACCAGAATTCCGATCATGAGCGCGGCGACGCGATTATCGGTGAGGGAGGCCACGAGGGAACGTAGTCGATCGCCGGCCAAGAGTTGAACGCCGATCTTGGAAAGCCGGATCCCGTACATGAAGATCGCCATGCCTCCCAGAAAGGCGATCGCCGAAAAGCTCTGTGACATCAGCTAAATTCTATCACAACTTTTAGGAGGATGCGGCTAGGAAGCAAGTTTCATGGCGTCATTGATGCGGACCGAGACCAACTGGGAACAGCCGGGCTCTTGCATCGTGACGCCATAGAGGAGATCACATTTTTCCATCGTGCGGCGGTTGTGGGTGATCAGGATGAACTGCGTCCGCGGAGTCATCTCCGTCAGGAGGTGATGGAAACGCTGGGTGTTCAAGTCGTCCAGGGGCGAGTCCACTTCGTCCAGAATGCAGAAGGGAGAGGGCTTGACCAGGAAGATCGAGAAGACGAAGGCCATGGCCGACATCGCCTTTTCGCCGCCTGAGAGGAGACCGATGTGGGAGAGTTTCTTGCCCGGAGGTTGGACCATGAGTTCGACGCCGGAATTGAGAAGACCTTGGCCGTCCGCGCCTTCCACCAGACGGAGCTCCGCCCGCCCTCCGTGGAAAAGACGCGGGAAAAGCGTTTGAAAACGTTCATTGACCAATTCGAAGGTGGACTCGAAACGCTTTTTCGTCGTCTGGTTGATCTTCAGGATGGCCTTCCGCAATGCGTCCAACGATTGCTCGAGGTCCGTGACTTGCTTGCCTAGAAATTCTTGACGGGTCTTGAGTTCTTCATATTCGGGGATCGCGCCCAAATTGACGTCGCCCATCTGGTCGATTTTGACCTTTAAATCTTGAAGCCGCTTTGTTTCAGCTTCTTTGTCAAAGACGGGGGGCGACCCCTGTTCGCTCATTTTTGGCGCGTATTCATTGATCGTTTCGGCGAGGTTGACGCTGTATTTTTCTAAAATCGTCTGGTCCAAATGCGCGAGCTCCGTTTCGGCCCGAGAGAGGGTGACACGAAGATCGCCCGTATGGCTCTTGGCAAGGTCATTTTCCTTGCGCTGGTCCCGGACGCGCCCTTCCATTTCTTTCAAAGAGCCCGCCAGACTTTCGTACTCGCGACGGGCATCATCCTGCGCGACGGTCAATTCCTCCGACGTCTTCTTCAACGACTCGAGTTCGACCGCCGCCTCTTCGCAGGTCTTTGAGAGAAGGGCCAGTTTTTGGTGGGCGTCGGTGATGGCCGCTATTCTTTGATCGATATTTTGATGGAGGTCCTGATCGATCTGAACGAGCCGCTGAAATTCCCGTTCGGCCATCGCCTTCCGTTCGGCCAAGGAGGCGGCCTCGACTTTGAGCGCCGTCAGTTGGTCCTGTGCCTGCCGGACTTGGATCTGGATCTCACCCAGCCACAACTCGTGATTGGATATCTCCTGATCCTTTGAAGAAAGAATCGACAGAAGTTCCGTCCGTCTCGTCTCGCCTTGGTTTAAGAGGGCCAGGCCCTTGCCCAATTCCTGCCCCAGCCCCTCCAACTCGGCGGCGAATTTAGCGCGCGCGGTTTCGATGCGCCGGTATTCCTCTTCCACGTGTTGGGCCTCGTTCCCCAGGGTCATGCGGCGCAGCTCCTCTTCGTGCAGGCGTCGCGAGAGGCTTTGCTGGGTCATCGAAAGATCGGACAGACTGCCCTCGAGTTGCGAAAGCGTGTCTTCCTTCAACCCGATTTCTTCCTCGAGTTCCGCACAAAGGACCTTGAGTTCCTTGATCTCCCTTTTCTTTTCCAAGAGGATTTTTCCGCGAATGCCGGCGCTGCCGCCGCTGACGACGCCGGAGGGATCGATCACTTCTCCTTCGAGGGTCACGAGCGTCTTCTTATGGCCGTTCGCCTTCCAAACGGTCAAGGCGTCGCCCAGGCTTTCCACCAGGACGACATCCCCCAGGAGGTATTGGCCGATCTTTTGATAATCCGTCTTGATCTGAACATGCTGGAGAAGGGGACCGATGATCCCTCCCTGCGATTGAGGATAAATGTCGGAAGTTTCGTCCCGAATCTCCATGGGAATGAAGCTGCTTCTCCCCACGCTCTGAGTCTTCAGGTAGTTGATCGCTTCGACGCCCGTCTCATGGCTTTGAACGATCACATATTCGAGCTTTTCTCCTAAGGCCGCGCTGACCGCCATCTCATAACGCGGAGAGGTTTCGATGAAATCGGCGACGACGCCGAAGATGCCTTGGGCGTCCCCTTCGCGCTTCTTTTGGAGAAGGGAGCGAACGCCTTCCTCGTAACCTTCGAAGTTGCGTTCCAAATCGAGGAGGGACTTGAGGCGCGAGCGTTTCATCACCAACTCTTCCTGATGGATCTTCAAGTCTTGGCTCAAGAGCTCCTTCCGCTCCTGCTTGCTTGCGATTTCCTCCCGTGCGGCCTCGAGCTCGGCGTGGAGATGGCGGCAGCTTTCCGTCACCTCTTGGAGGAGACGGGTCTTGTCTTGGAGAAGTTGGCGTTGCCCTTCCAAACGACGGTTTTCCTCGAGGACCTCCGTTTCGGTCTTCGCCATTTCTCCCTTCAGAACGACCTGGCGCTCTTCATACAGCCTCTTCTCCGCATCAAGGCGTTGAATCTCCAAGTTCGCCAAGTGGCGTTCTTCCTTGCAGCGCTCAATGCGGCGAGACAATTCCGTTTGAGCCTCTTCCATTTCACGATAATTCCGCTCCGCCTCCTCCAGCACCCCGTTTGACCCGCCTGAATCGCTGTCGATCGCGAGACGGTTCTTCTCCTGTTCCTCTTTTTCCGCGTGCAGGGTTTCAAGCCGGCCCTTCCATTCGATGATTTCTTTATGGGCCGCCTCGCGGGCCTTTTCGAGATTGACGATTTCCTGCTTTCGAAAACCTTCCTGGGCCCCCAGGAGTTGGGCCCGACTCGAGACCTCGAAAAGTTTTTCCTGAAGGGCATTGTAGCTGCGATCTTTTTCGACCAATTCCAAGCGTCCTCGCTCTAGGTCGCTTTCCAAGGTCGCTAGGGAGGCCGTGGAGTTGGTCTCTCGCGTATTCCAATCGTCCAGAAGGGCGCGGAGCTCGGAGATTTCGCGGGCAAACTCCAGGTGGTCGAGGGTCGAGAGTTTCAGCTCCAGTTCGCGCAGCTCGTTCTTAATGATTTTGTAGCGTTCCGCCTTTTTGACCTGACGGTCCAAGGAATTGATCTGGCGCGTAACCTCATGAAGGATGTCTCTCAACCGGGCGAGATTCTGTTCCGTGCCTTCCATCTTGCGCAGGGCGGCCTCTTTGCGCGCCTTGAATTTGGAAACACCCGCGGCCTCTTCCAGGAGGATGCGGCGATCCTCCGGTTTGGCGTTGATGACGAAATCAATCTTACCCTGTTCGATGATCGAATAGGCGCGGTGGCCGACGCCGGTCCCCAAGAAAAGCTCCACGACATCGCGGAGACGTCCGGGGACCTTATTGATGAGATAATCGCTTTCTCCCGACCGATAAAGGCGCCGCGCGACCGTGATCTCGGTGAAGCCGGCATATTCGGGAGGCGCGATTCCGTCTTCCGTAGAGAAGGTCAGGGAGACTTCCGCCATGCCCAAGGCGGGGCGCTTTTCCGAGCCATTGAAGATGACGTCTTCCATGGAGCGGCCGCGAAGGCTCTTGGCGCTCATCTCGCCCATGACCCAGCGGATCGCATCGACGACATTGGATTTGCCGCATCCGTTGGGTCCGACCACCCCGCAAATCGGGGCGTCGAAATCGATGACAGTGGGATCGACGAAGGACTTAAAACCCAGCAGCTCGAGACGTTTGATCCTCAATCAAGGCCTCCTAAGAAGAAGTGCCAAAAAACATAATGATTTCAGATTGTTATAAATTTTTCGAAAGTTACCATATATGGTCATGGGAGTAAAGTTCAAAATCCCTACCTTTGGGACCCTTCGTCGATCTCGTTTGGGAAAGGTTTCGGAAATTAAGGAGCGTAGGTCCCGATCACCGTATTTGTGCCCAAATCGATGATGGAGATGGAGTCGTCGCCGAGGTTCGAGACGTAGAGGTAATCCGTGGAGCCGATCGTGAAGGCCGCCATAGCAAAGGGTTGGTCGCCGACCTTGATGAACGTGCTGTAGGTTTGGCTGGCGAGATCGATCACATCGACCTGGTCGTGTTCCTTGTCGGTCACGTAGGCCTTACCCTTAAAAACGACGATCTCGTTGATGTCGGCCTTATCGTCCAAGGTGATCTGGCCCGTTTGCACCGTGGAAATATCAAGCTCGGCGATGACGTTCTGGTCGGGATTGATCGGCGGCATCAGCGCCGGATTGAGGATGCGAACGGCGGGTAGACCGTTATTGGAGTCATGCTTGGTGTCGACGACGTAGAGGAGCGTTCCGTCCGTGGCGATGCCCAGATAATCCCCTCCGTTGATCACGACGTAGTCCAGGGGATTCGTCGCCGTGTTCCCCACTTCGGGTGTATTGAACACGTATAAATTGCCGCCGCGATTCGTAACAAAGGCCTGGTTCCCCAAGAGGGCGATCTCCGTTGATTCCCTTCCCGAAAGGTTGGTTCCATTGCTGGTCGTGACGTTCAAGGAAAGGCTGATGTGGCTTGACAGATCGGTCGGGTTGAACACGTCGACGGTTCCGACGAAGTCGCTGTTGCCGGCATTGACGGTGTAAAGGCGCCCTTGCGGGTCGCAACATCCGAGACCGAAGGGGTTGTTATCGGCGACGAATGAATCCGTTTTGCCGAGATTAGCGGAGGCCTCGTCGACGTTCATGCGGAGAAGGGCTCCGGCGGTCATCGTCCGATCCGTGGCGTTGCGGTTGGTCATGTACAAAAGACCGGATGCACTGTCGAGAAAGCCTTGGCCCGAGAAGTTCGGCATCGCGATCGGATTGGCCGCGTTATTCAAGAGAACGGGCGCCGCCGGATTGGTGAGGTCCAAGATGCTGAGTTGCGTCGTCGTGAACTTAAGCGAATTGTTCGAATTGACGATGTAGGCGCGGAGCTTCGCCGTGTCCACCACGATTGACGTGGGATCGGCCAGGTCGGTCGCCGTGATGGTTTTGAATAGGACGCCCCGGTCGCAATGGCTTCCGGCGAGCGGGATCAACAGGAAGACGAGGGCTAGGAGGCGGGTCTTTTTCGTCATAGAGATTTCAATGCCGCGTGCGCCGCGGCCAAGCGGGCGATTGGAACTCGGTAAGGAGAACAGCTCACGTAATCCAAACCGATTTGGTGGCAAAATTCAACGGACGCGGCATCGCCCCCATGTTCGCCGCAGATACCGACCTTGAGCGAGCCCTTCACCTTCCGACCTTTCTCGACGCCCATGCGGATGAAGCCCCCGACGCCTTTTTGATCCAGCGTGACAAAGGGATCGTTCGGCAAAATGCCCTTCTCCACATAGAAAGGAAGGAACTTGCCGGCGTCGTCGCGTGAGAAACCGAACGTGGTCTGCGTCAGATCGTTCGTGCCGAAGGAGAAGAAATCGGCAAAGGCGGCGATCTCGTCCGCCGTCATGGCGGCGCGCGGGAGTTCGATCATGGTGCCGATCAGATAATCGATGGGGGTCTTTTTCTCCGCGACGACTTTCTGACAGACCTTCTCCGTCTCTTCGCGCATCCGCTTCAATTCGTTGACGTGCCCGACCAAGGGGATCATGATTTCGGGGATGATCTTAAAACCCTCGTCCTTGGCCAGCTCGCAGGCTGCTTCCATGATGGCGCG
>CAZWYB010000093.1:0-9104 GCA_964637745.1 uncultured Pseudomonadota bacterium | reverse complement strand
AAAAGGGGGGGACCCTCATTCGTTTCATGGAACGAAATGGAACGATGGAACGAAACCCGGTTGAGGCAACCACCCATGGTTCGCGTGGCGCTCGGTCTCCTCCCCGAGCTTTGGGTACCAGAGTGTCGGGATCCCACCGTCTTAGTTGACCCCCTTTTTGGGCAATGCCCCCTCAGGCTGCCCAGACCGATCATTGTAACGGCAGTGGCGTCTGCTTGGGAAGCAATCCCGTGACCTGCGCGGCGCCCGATCAATGCCATGACGCGGGGACCTGCAACTCCGGAACGGGCCTCTGCTCGAATCCCCAAAAATCCAACGGCACGGCCTGCAATGACGGGAGCGCCTGCACCAGCGGAGATGTTTGCACGGCCGGTGTCTGCGGCGGGGCGACGGTCGCTTGCAACGACAACAACTCCTGCACCAACGACTCGTGCAATCCTTCCTCGGGTTGCGTCAACACCCCTATCCCCAACTGCACACCCCCTCCATCCTGCGGAGATGGAGGCTGCAACGGTCTTGAGACCTGTGACCCTTCGGATACCCAAAATTACTGTCAGCCCGATTGTGGGAGTTGCACGGGCTGCACGTTGCAGCAGGAATGTACCCCCGGGGGCATTAATGAGCTTCAGACCAACTTTGGCTGCTCCTCCTGCGTCACCCAAATCCTCGCGAAGGACCCGAGTTGTGGTGGCTTATGGGATGCGACCTGTGTGGCGGAAGTCTCCACGATCTGCAGACTCACCTGCGATCCGAATACGGTCGCTCAGAACGCGACGATGGACAGCGTTTGTTCGGGCGGCGACGGCCAGGCGGCCTGCGCCGCCGGCTGCGGCGATGGGTCCGTTTTCAACGGCCGGTGTTACGCGGCCTTTACCGGCGATATAACCTGGGAGGACAGCGAGGCTGCCTGTGCTTCCTGGGGCGCCGCCAGCGGCGTGAGCGGGCACTTGACGAGCATCGCCTCTCAGGAAGAGAACGACTTTGTCAAAAACGTTAGGAATGCGAATCGGGATTGCGATCCCGCCTGGATCGGTTTGAACGACCTCCCTCCTAATTACGAATCGGCAGGTCTTACGGACGCCAACGGCAACCCCCTCGACGGTCCCTTCCAGTGGTCCGACGGAACGACCTATGACTTCAGTCATTGGAATGGCGGAGAACCGTCGAACGGAGGCGCCTGCGGATCGCCCGAGGACGTCGTCGTGATGTACGGCGACGGCGGCTGGAACGACGTCTGCGACGTCTCGGCCGCGTTTGATAGGAATCAGTACGAGGCCTTTTCGGGCAAATGCCGCATCTGCAAACACACGTGCGATACCGGAGCAGGGGGATCGGGAGCGCCTGCCAGCAACGGCACATGCGCGCACTCCGTAAACGTCCAAGGGATCCCTCTCGATCCTAATTGCGATCCCCGCGTGGCTGCGGCTTGTAAGACGGATGCCCATTGCTGCAACGACGTGTGGGATGCCGGATGCATTAGCGATATTCAGGATGTCTGTAAACTTTACACCCCAAGACCGCCGTCACCGGGTTACGCATACGCCTTTGTGTCGACAGTTTTCACGGGCGACGCCGATAACATTTACCACATTCCGGATACCTATAACCCCTATTCGGTTTTCTCCCAACAACTGACATCTTATACAGACCCCAACGGCCACATCAACCATCCCAGTTTTAACCTCGAACTTGCGTATCCTGATTTCCCCGCCAACGAACTGATCAACGCATTTGCGGATTATGAAATCGGCTATTCATATACCCTTAACGCAGGAATCCCGATACCCACTTACGTCATCGATCAGATGACTCAACTCCATGACCTCGTACCTTTGCTCGATGGCGATGGTTCGATCATAAATCCTGTCCTTCAAGCTAAAGACGGCATCCTCCCCCTCACGGCGGAATGGGTGCCGGCGTTTGTCCACATGCTGGCGGGCAACCCTCAGAGCGGAAGCCATCCGCTCCTCTCCGTCAGCGAGGGAGGCTGCGACAATCCGAACTCCTGCTACTCGTATCCAAGACTTATCCTCGGCGATGTCACGGAATACACGGATGGCGGTAATCACAAATTCGATTACACGGTAAGGCAGAACCTGACGAACAACGGCGCTCAATACGTCGTGCTGGCCTCGAATCCCAACGGCACCCGAGATTTCTATGGATTCGATACGGACATGGTCAGCGCGCTGACTACGGGCGGCGCCACCCGTGTCGTTTACTTCTCCATGAGCGACAGCGACAGCGCCTTGAGCGACGCCCTCAGGAACAAGAAGTTGATCCATTTCGAGATTCGCCTTCCTTCCGACCCCGTAAATCCGCTTAGCTCGCTGAACCCCGACCCGGATGAGCATTCTTACGGCAACACATTTTGGACGGCAACGCTCGTTAAGAAAACGATCGGCGATCAGCCCACCGGACAGCCGATCGAAGGAACGGAGCCCGCCTTTTTCCGACCGGCCACCAATCCGCTTGCGCCCGCTCCCTCCGTAGCGCCTTCCCTGGCCTACGTGAGTCAGGTAGGCAGCCAGGACCAAATCTTCGTCTGCGGCGCCGACAATCCCGCATATTGTCGCGACCCGAAACAGCTCACATTCACCGGCCACAACAAGTCGCCCCGCTGGACCCCCGACGGAAAATATCTCTTCTTCGTTTCCGACCGGAGCGGAATGGACCAGATTTACATCATGAAAAACGACGGGACGGAACAGAGGCAGCTGACGAACTTGTCCGCCGGCGCCAGGGATCCCGTGGTCTTCCGCGATCCGTTTACGCCGAATCGCTGCCAGGACGGCATCGACAATGACATGAACGGCTTCACGGACGGCGCCGATCCCGCCTGCGACCCCTCTCAACCGACCGCCTTGACCGTAGGCGCCAAAAACTGGCTGGATTACTGCGCCGATTATTATACGGCTCTGCAAACGTTGTTGATTCCTTCCCAAACTCCGGGCGACGGGGGAAGCCTCACCGGAGAAAACGATACCTGCAATATTCCCTCTCCTTGCCCCCACCTTATTAGAAACGGCGGCATAGGATATTGCCGTTATGTCGGAGATTCACTGGCGGCAACGACGGGACCGCGGCCGAAACAGCCAGTGGAGACTCTATTTTACGAATGTCTCAAGGGATATATCTCCAACGCCGTCCCTGAGGGCTCGACATGCAAAAATCCGGGGCTCGAGCCCCTCTACGCGACCGACACCCCGGAGTGGAGAAGTGTGGAATCCATACAACAACTTGAACTCGTCAACGGCCTAGTCACGCCTAACGGTGTTTTCGAATTTACCAATCCCGAGAGAGACATAGCTTGTACGGATGCAACGGTGGATCAGGCCGTTAGAAACGGTCCGCCCTATGGGATACTCACCCAATATTCTAACGATTGCGAGGCGGCGGCGCAGGCGTTAAGAAACAAGATCGTCATAGACCCGGGGCGGCTGGCAAATTAGAGGGCTTCTTCCACCCTATTTCAACCCCAACACATCGGCCATGGAGTAGAGGCCGTTGGGTTTTCCGACGATCCACTTCGCTGCCCGGAGCGCGCCAAGCGCGAAGGTGTCTCTTGAAGACGCGCGGTGGGTGATTTCCAGACGCTCCCCCTGGCCCAAAAAGAAAACGGTGTGATCACCGACGACGTCCCCGCCGCGGATCGTTTGGATGCCGATCTCACGCGGTTTCCGTTCCCCGATCAGTCCTTCACGGTGATAAACCGCATCTTTGGCGAGGTCCCGATTCAAGGCCTTGGCCAAGACCTCTGCCGTCGTCATAGCGGTTCCACTGGGGGCGTCCTTCTTCAGGCGGTGATGGGCCTCGACGATCTCGACATCGAAGCCGTCTCCCAGAAGCCTTGCGGCGTCGGCGATGATCTTCCACAGAACGTTCACTCCGACGCTCATGTTCGAGGCCATCACGAGAGGAATTTTCTTACCCAGGCTTCCGATCGACTGACGCTGCTCCGGGCTATGCCCCGTCGATCCGATGACCGCCGCCTTTTTGTGTTTGGCGACGATCTCCAGATGGGGCAGGGTCGTCTCAGGCCCGGTAAAATCGATCACGACGTCGGCGGTGCCCAGGACGCCGTCCAAGGCATCGACGATCTTCACGCCGCAATCCCCCACGCCGGCGACTGCGCCCGCATCTTTTCCCAGAACGGGACTTTTCGCATGCTCCACGGCCCCGACCAGTTTCATGTCTTTTCGATAAGGCTCGGAAAGGAGATTGGCGATGATGCGGGACCCCATGCGCCCGGCGGCGCCTGTGACGACGACCTTCCTCATACGAGTCGGTAATCCCCCAAGACCTTCTTCAACTTCGCCGCGTTCTCGGCCCCCATGCGGCAGAGGGGGAGCCGCATCGTGGCGCTGCAACGCTTCATCCATCCCAGCGCCGTTTTTACCGGAATGGGATTGGTTTCGAAGAACATCGCGTCGTGCAACGGCAAGAGCTCTTGATGGATCGCCTTGGCCTCCACCCTCTTGCCGTCTTCAAAGGCGTCCCACATTTTAGCCAATTTCCCGGGGACGATGTTGCAGGTGACCGAGATCGTCCCGCACCCGCCCATTTCGAGGATTTCATAATTTTGCGCGTCTTCACCGGAGAGGACGGCGAAATCGGGCCCGCAGAGCTGGATGACCTTCCGAACCTGTTCGAGGTTGCCGCAGGCCTCTTTGATGCCGACAACATTCTCGAGTTTGGATAGCCGCGCCACGGTTTCGGGCAGCATGTTCACGGCCGTCCGTCCCGGCACGTTGTAAAGCACGATCGGCAAATCGACCGCATCGGCGATCGCTTGGAAATGTTGGAACAGACCTTCCTGAGTCGGCTTGTTGTAATAGGGCGTTACCTGAAGAGAGCCATCGGCGCCGGACTCTTGAGCCCGTCGCGTGATGTCGATCGCCTCCGCGGTGGCATTGGCTCCTGTGCCCGCCAGAACCGGAATTCTCTTCCGCGCCTGTTCGATGACGATGCGGATCACGCGGTCGTGTTCTTCGTAGTCGAGCGTCGCCGACTCTCCCGTCGTACCGACGGGGACGAGGACGTCCGTTCCCTGGGCGATCTGCCATTCGACGAGTTCGCACAGAGCGTTCTCGTCGATCTCGGGCTTCAAGCCCGGTGAATCCTTAAAAGGAGTCACCAAAGCCACCATGGAACCTTCAAAAATTCTTTCATTCATATCTCTATTTCACCCTTAAACACCGTTTCGGCCGGACCGGTCATGTATACGTGGTCGTCTTCGCGCCTCCACTCGATATCCAATTCTCCGCCCAAGAGCTTCACACGCACGGCGCGCTCGGTATGCCCGTTCAGAAAGCTCGCGACGGCCGCCGCGCAGGCCCCGCTCCCACAGGCGAGCGTCTCTCCGGCCCCGCGCTCCCAAACACGCATTTCGATCTGCGTCGGAGACACGACCTTAACGAACTCGACGTTCGTCCTCTTGGGAAAAAGATGATGCCGCTCCAACACCGGACCCAGCTTCTCCACGGGAGAGGTCTTTGGCTCGTCCACGAAGATCACGCAATGCGGATTGCCCATGGAGACGCAGGTCGCGCGCATTTCCTTTCCGTCTACACGAATGGGACGGTTGATCACGCGACCCGACAGATTCACCGGGATCTGTTTTCCCTTGAGAATCGGCGCGCCCATGTCGACGGTTACCTTGTTTCGGCCGCCGACGCGGGCCTTTTGGATGCCCGAAGGCGTCTCCACGGAAATCTCCTTCTTCGTCGTCAACTTTTCGTCGGTGACGTATTTAGCGAGACACCGAAGCCCGTTCCCGCACATCCCCACCTCGCCGCCGTCGGCGTTATAAATGCGCATGAAGAAATCCGCCTTCCGCGACTTTTCCAAAACCAAGACCTGATCGGCACCGATACCAAAACGACGGTCGCACAAAAGTTTCGCCGTTTTCTTCGGATTCGGGAGTTTCTTCTTTCTCCCATCAATGAAGACGAAATCGTTGCCGAGCCCGTGCATTTTCGTAAATTCGATTTTCATATCAAATATTTCGGGACATGCTCGCCGTGCAGCAGATCCTTTACTTCCTCTCGTTTTCGGATGACGGAAAACTCGGAACCGTTCACCAGCACTTCAGGAACCCGGGGACGCGAGTTGTAATTGGACGCCATCACGAACCCATAGGCCCCGGCGCTCATCACCGCCAAAAGGTCGCCCGACTTTAGCACGGGCAGCTTCCGCTTTTCCGCAAAAAAGTCGCCCGATTCACAAACGGGGCCGACCACGTCGACGGCCTCCCGCTTTCGCCCAGGGCTACGCCGGGCAGGCCATATGTCGTGATACGAGCCATAGAGGGCCGGGCGGATCAAGTCGTTCATGGCGCCGTCCACGATCACGAACTGCTTCCCGCGCTGAACCTTCTTATAAAGGACCTGCGTCATCAAGACGCCGGCGTTGCCGACGATCACGCGTCCGGGCTCGAATAAGATCCGGCAACCCCCTCCCTCCTGAAGGCCCTTCAATCCCTTCTTCAGGGCCTCTCCGTATTGCTTCGGCGCCGGCGGCGTTTCTCCGTGATACGGAATCCCTAAGCCTCCGCCCAGATCGAGATGCTTGATCTCGAAGCCCCGTTCGCGAAGCTTTAAGACCAACTCCGTCACCCTTTTCAGGGCGTCCCGGAACGGAGAGACCGTCGTGATCTGCGACCCGATGTGATAGCTCACACCTTGAATCTTGATTCCATCGAGCTTGCGTGCGGCTTCATAGAGCTTCAAGGCGTCCGCCACAGGAACGCCGAATTTGCTCTTCTTGAGACCCGTGGAGATATAAGGATGCGTCTTCGGGTTGATGTCCGGGTTCACGCGGATGGAGACCGGCGCCTTCTTTCCCAACTCGCGCGCGACCTGATCCAAGACGAAAAGCTCGGCCTCGGATTCCACATTGAATTGCAAGATACCCGACTTCAGCGCATAGGCCATCTCCTCGCGCGTCTTGCCGACGCCCGAATAGACGATCCGATCCGGTGGGGCTCCCGCGGTCAGCGCACGAAAGAGCTCGCCGCCCGAGACGATGTCCACGCCCGCACCGTCCTTCACCATGGCCCGGATGATCGCTATGTTGGAGTTGGCTTTCATCGCAAAACACACCAGGTGAGGGATCCCCTCGAAGGCCTGGTCGAAGACGTGCAAGTGCCGCTTAAGGGTCGCATAGCTGTATACGTAGCAAGGCGTCCCGACTTCGCGGGCGATTTGCGACAACAACACGTCTTCGCACGCCAGTTCGTTCTTTTTGTAGTTAAAGTGATGCATATTATCGATGTCGGGCGAATACAAGATTCGCCCCTACAAGTCGTTTTTTTAACCTCCGTATTTCCCTATTTACGTTCATCGACGCCGTCCCTCCGGTGACGCGCCGCCGGTCCACGGCCTTTTTCGCATCGAGCGCCGCAAACACATCCGATGAAAAACGCGGAGAAAATTTTTTCAGCTCGTTTAAGGTCAGATCCTTCAAATCTCTTCCCTCTTCTAAGGCGTATCGCACGATCCGCGCCGTCACCTCATGAGACGACCGGAAATCTAGACCGTTTTTCACAAGCCAATCGGCCAGCTCCGTGGCCAGCAAGAAACCATCGCCGGCCGCCTTTTCCGTCTTGGCCGCATTCGGGCGCGCCCCGGCCATGAGTTCTGCCATGATACGGACGGAGCTCGTCACCGTGTCGAAGAGATCAAAGACCGCCTCTTTGTCGTCCTGTAAATCCTTGTTGTAGGCCAAGGGCAGGCCCTTCAAGAGCGTCAGGAGCGACATCAAATGCCCGTAGACGCGTCCCGTCTTGCCGCGCACGAGCTCGGGCACGTCGGGATTCATCTTTTGGGGCATCATCGAGGACCCTGTGCAGAACGACTCGGGCAATTGGATGAAATCAAATTCCGTCGTGGACCAAAGAATCAGCTCTTCGGACAGGCGGGAGAGATGCATCATGAGGATCGAACAAGCCGACGCGATCTCCAACGCGAAATCCCGGTCGCTCACTCCGTCCAAGCTATTGTGCGTGACGTCGGCAAAGCCCAACTCTCGGGCGACGAACTCGCGGTCCAGCGGAAACGTCGTCCCCGCCAAGGCCCCGGAACCGAGCGGTAGGATGTTCAACCGTGCATAGGCGTCTTCCAGACGCCCACGGTCCCTCTCGAACATCTCGACATAGGCCAAAAGGTGATGGGAAAAGAGAATTGGTTGAGCCCGTTGCAAATGCGTGTAGCCCGGCATGAGCACGCCCATAAATTGGCGGGCCTTTTGAAGGAAGACCTCCTCCAAATCCACCAAGGCCTTATGCAAAGACTTGAGTTGATCGCGGCAAAAAAGACGAAAATCGAGGGCGACTTGGTCGTTGCGGCTTCGAGCCGTGTGCAGCTTCCCCCCTGTAGCCCCGATCCGGGCGATCAAGGCCGTCTCAATGTTGCGATGGATGTCCTCCAGCTCTTCTTTAAAGGTGAAACGGCCCGCCTCGATGTCTCCCAAAATGGCGCCAAGTCCCCGTGCGATCTTTTGGTATTCCGACGGCTTCAAGACGCCAATCTTCCGGAGCATCTTCGCGTGGGCGAGGCTGCCGGCAATATCGTGGCGGTAGAGCCTCCGGTCGAAGGAAATGGATTGCGTGAAGCCTAAGGCCATCGGATCGATCCCCTGGGCAAACCGACCGGACCAACGTCCGTCCTTCGCCTTAACCTTTTGATTTTTATTAGCTTTTGGCATCGGCGTCGTCTTTCATCCCCACGATTGAGAAAGCGGTTTAAGTACCCGCTATGGGTGGGGTTGTCAAGAAAGGGACCTAAATTTGCATTGACACGGAACATCCCTTCGGCCCATACTTCCAAAAAAGAGCAGTCCTCCGTAAAACCTTTCTAACCCTAGTGAATTCCAAAAGGAATGTGTCCAAGACTATGAATAGACGAACCAAATACGACTCACCCGCTGAAGTTCCGCCTTCAGACGACGAAACCACAGAACCCGCTCAAGAGACGACCCCAAGAGGAGAAGGACGAGGGAATGTGATGAACCTCCGAGAGCTCAAAGACAAAAAGGTCGGCGACTTGGTCGAACTCGCCAAGGAGTTCAACATCGAAGGCGCCGCCGGCATGCGCCGCCAGGAA
>CAZWYB010000092.1:0-9216 GCA_964637745.1 uncultured Pseudomonadota bacterium | reverse complement strand
CCGGCCGGAGACTTTAAAGTTCTCGACCGCCCTTTGTGTGGAGGCGCCGTAGAGAAATTCCTCAGGAATTTTCACTTCGCCCATCGAGTCGGATTCGGTGCGGGTTCCCATAGTTCGTTCTCCCGGGAGACACGCATACTAAAGTGGATGTGGAAATCAAGGACCTTAGGATTCCCTAAGATTCAAAGACGCGGAGGGATGAGGCCGCAAGACATTCGGCCAAATTCCAGAGCTGATCCTTCAACTGCGGCGAGAGCGGCATGAGCTCCCCCGCCTCATTTCTTTTTTCGTCGTCCAGAATGAGATCCAGGTATTCCCGCCCCCCCGCCAAGGCCCCCGAGACCATCGTCCCGGGGACGGTGGCCAAGGGTTTCGCACCGAAGAAGAGCCATATTTTGTCGGAAGAAGAAAGGACGGCGTTAGCAAGTTCCTTGAGGTCTCCCAAGGGACGGTAGCGGCTCGTATCGTTTGCATAGCCCATGCGCTGGGGCAGAAATCCCGGTGGGTATTGATCCGAAGCATAGATCCGAGCGGCCATTTCAAGCGCGACTTGAGGCAACGGATCCCCTTTTCGGCGGAGGGAGGCGCGGAGCCTCTCCAAAGCCGTCGAGAAAAATCCAAAATGATAGGAGGTCGAGACGGAGGCCTCTTCCAAATGGCAGGTGTTTGCAACGCAGGCGGCGACGCCGTTGGCTTTCCATCCAAGGGCGGACTCGATCCGGCGTTCTCCCTGATAGAGAAAGAGAAATCGCCCATCGAAACGACGGAGCATGACATAGTCCTCGCCGAAGGATTCTTCGATCAGCCACTGTCCCTTGGTGGTCGGCAGCGAAGAGGGCGCAACGACCCCGTCGAAGGCGGCCTGGGCGGTCTCTTGGAGGAGGCGGCGGCTCGTCTCCTGAAACTCAGAGAGGGATTCGCGTGTCAAGAGGCGGGGCAGGAAGGCGGCCGTTGGAGAAGGTTCGGTCGTCGTGGCCCTGGCGGGGAAGAGAATGGAGCCGGCCTCCGGCATCGCGTGGAAGACGCCGAGATACGGCAAGATAGACGACGAACCGGGAAGGGCGACGGGCGACATGGCCCCTTGTCGGTACCCAAGACGGAAACGTTGCCCGGAAAATGGGGGTCTATTAAGGTCGGATCGTGAAGGCGTTGGAAGAACCGGAATCCGGCATTTCGGGGAAGGGCTTTTCGCAATAGTCGACGGTGACCGTGATTTTGTCCTTTGAGCCCAGTTTTTCTGGGAGATCGAATTCGATCGATCGCCCCGAGATCCAGTCTGGGATCATGAGGCATCCCTTTTCGGATTTGAGATTCTTCGTGTCCAAGGCGACGGTGGCTATCTCCTTCTTGTCCGATGACATCAGCCGGACCTTCGGTTTGATGCCGACGGGATAGTCGGTGATGCGCCCGATCGTCATATAAACACGCTCGGCGGGGTCGTAGTAGTCGAAGTTCGTCTTCACCAAGATCAGTTTGTTGTGGGCGCCCAAGTCCTGCTCGACCTTCGTCGAGGTCTCGTCCCAAAAGCGGCTCGGTCCCACGTCCACGTGGATTCCTTTTCCGTGGTAGTAACCGGCCCCGCAGCAGTCGAGGCCTCTTAAGAAATCCCACAGAGTTTTTCCGTTGACGCCGTCCATGTCGATGTCCGCCGCCATGCCTTCGATGTGCATGCTGGTCCGCGCCGCGAGCCTTCCCTTTTTGCGCAAGCCCTCGTTGTAGGTCGGACTTCGGTAGCCGGAGACGATCCGGATGGCGCCGCCCTTCAGTTGATCTTGGAGATAATCCAGCAGGGCGATCAGCCGAGGCGCGATGAATTCGTCGGGCTTGGTCTGCATCCCGAAGACCTCGTTGATGCGGTCGAAGGCCTGAAGGTTGTATTGTCCGTCTGCGTCCCGATATTTGAAGCTTCCCCCCGAGCCGGTCTTGGCGTTGATGATTTTGACGGTGCCGTCGCCTTCAAAATAGAAGCGACCTTTGGGGTTCGATGCGTTGGAGGAGGCGGCGCACAGGACGATCAAACCGCTCAGGATGATTTTTTTCATGGAAGTCTTCTAAAGACTTTTCCATTGGCGCACAAGGTTTTTGAGTTCCTTCAGTTCCATGAGCCGGTCGCATCGGGCCCCGATCCAAAGGGCCGTGCAATCGAGAAGGTCCTGACGGGAGAGGGAAGAATCCGCCGGTAATTCCATGAGGACGCCGACAAGCTCCTGCCAGAAGGGGGCGACGGCGGGTCGATGGCGATTTTCAAAAAGGGTCAGGACGACGTCCGATACGGCCGTCGGCGTTTCCGCCACCCGACGAAGGCGTTCGATCAAGGCGTGATACCAGAAGGATGCGGGGAGGTCGGTCAGATCCGACATCTTATAACCGTAGCCGTGATGTTTGAGGGTGACGACTTCCCCCGAAGCGCCGTCGATCGGCGGCTTTGAGGAGAGCAGACGGGACTTGAGAAAATGTTGGGCCGTCCGCGTGTCCGCGCCTTCGAAGAGGAGATGAGAGCTCTCCGGTCCCGAAAGGACTTTCGAGCGGAGGAGCTTTGCCCGAAAATCTTGCGTCGGCAGCGACCCTGCGCGCCGTGTCCAAGAGTCCATGCTGTCCCGAACGGCGCCGGACATCCTTAAGTCGGGCGCGATGTCTTCGATCGGCGTTCCATGGACCTCCGCAAGCATGGCCTCTTTTTCAGAGGCCGGTTGTGCGTCCAAGACCGCGTTGAATCCGTAGATATAGAGGAAGGCGTCCTTTTCTTCGGATGTGAAACGATCCGCGTTGGCCCGCTGGGCGAGAAAGTCCAAGGGGGCGCGAATCAGTTTGGGGCCGTCCCCGGCCCTTTTCAGGCGGCGTCGGATGGATTCCGGATCGACTTGGGCGTGGAGCCGGGTGAGGAGGAGCGTCCGAATCTCGTCGTCCAGGAAGTGAGCGGCCAGGAATTGAAACCGGAGGACGGAGAAGTCGGCATTCGGGGTGCGCAAGTAATGCTCCTCGAATAAGGAAAAATAGGTGCTGCTGGCGGAGGGATTGATGTGGAGGGCGGTGGCGTAGAATTCAATCTTGTACGAGTGGTAGTAGCGGGTCGTATCGTTGATTTCCGCGGCCATTGTTTCCGGGTCAATCGTTGAGAGTGTGACGACCAGTTGGATTTGAGAGGCATGAACGGAGCGCCGGCGTCCTTCGCGATCGGTGAGCGTTATCGTGACGTCCGATCGGGGAGAGGTGATGTCCGTCAAGGAATGCCCGTCCCGAAGACGGTCGCCGTCGCGATAGGCGATATAATAACCCGAAGTGCCGTGCCGTCTTCGAAGGTCCAAGATGGAGAGCAACCGGTCATAGACGGCGGCATCCGGGGCCATGAGGGCGAGTTCCACCAGATTGTTCACCGCGATGTATTGGCGAGGGTGAACACGGGTGAGGATTTCCAAAATCTCTCGTGGCGTCTCAGGACCGGCCTGGAACCGTCGCGTCGTAAACGTCGGCGCTACAGGAAGGGGAATGGTCGGTGACCACGGAAGCGAGTCTTCCCGGGATTGGAGGCGGGCGAGTTCCTCTTTTAAGCGCGTCTCGAAGGGTTTCAGCCGCTCAGGGAGGTTATCGCGGAGGGTCTCGAAGACCTCGATTCGATCCGCGATCGCGCCTTCACGACGTTCCGGAGGGATTGTCGACAGAAAGACCTCTTCGGCCCTCAGGAAATTTTCCAAATTCTGAAAGAGGTTCCGATAATCCTCCAGGGCCCTGGAGGCGCGCGCATAAAGACGGTTGAGCTCGGAGGCCGTCCGTTGTGATTCATCGGTCGATTGGTCGCTATCAGTGGCAACGGCGATTAATTGTTCGATGCGGTTCCGAACGCCATCCAAAGCGGCGTCTAAGTGGGAGACGATCCGTTCGTTCTCGCGGAGATCCGCGTCTTCCTCCTCCTTCAGCCTTAATACCTCTTTGAGGGTCGACAAGGTCTCTGAAGCTTTCCGGAGCAAGGCCGTCAGCCGTTTGAAGGCCTCGTCGGCGCCGTTCCACGTCTCTTCCGGAACTTCGTCGATGAGTTGGAGGATGTCGTCGAAGACCTTCATCTGGCCGGGCGCCTCCCGCTCCAGATCCGAGACCGCGCGGCTCAAGGGATCGCAGGCGGTTCTCAGCTCCTCCAAACTCAGAGAAAACGGATCCTCCAGAGCTTGGAGGTCGTCCTCGAAGGCGGCGATGGACTCAAGTCCGTCCGCCACCAGAAGGGCGGCTTCGGCGGGGCTTATTTTTGGGCTGACTTCGCGCCGTTCGAGGGTCCATCCTCGGATCGTGGCCGGTCGCAACTCTCGCCTCTCTGTTGGGGCGATGGAGCCGGTCGCGCGACCAGCGAAGGCCACGAGCTCCCGGAGCGCCGCGTGGGAGACGCTGTTACCGGATCTCAAAAAGATGCCGGCCAGACGTCCTCCCGCTTCCAATTCGGAGCCGAGCTCGAGGGCGAGCCGGCGATCCGGCAACGTGTCCAAAACGAGGCGGATGTTCTCCAACAATTTTCCGCGATGGATGTGGCGCATCACCTTGTGGGCCCTTAGGAGAAATTCCGGAAGGTCCCGGATCAGGCGCATGGGGAGGAGGATCTCCGTAGGCCAAACGGTCTGCAAAAATTCCTTTACCGCGTCGTTCCACGGCGGAAGGGCGTTTGCCGGAGAAAGGCCGAGGGTCGTATGGAGGCGCTCCAAGGTCTGATCGAGGTCGGCTGCGGTGACGGACGGTCGGACGGCGGTGATGCGCTCGAGTTCGGCCAGCAGGACGGGCCCTTCCGGGTGTTGCTGGATGAGCTGGGAGAGGTTCGATAGATTCGTCCGGACGGCCTCCGTGTGCCCGCCCAGGACGGCAGTCCGAAGCGACGAGGTGGCCAACTGAACGGCCGGGAGATTGACTTCAAAGATGACCATACGTAAACCGAAACCTCATCGTCCAAAACGACGGAAAGTTGTGCCAAATGGCGTTTGGAGAAGAGGGGGCTTGGTGAAAACAGAGACGTTAGAAATGATCCTCAAAATCCTCCGGAGGGAGATCAAGAAGTGGAAGGTGCCGGCAGTCGGCGTCATCGCCGACGAGGCGACGGATCAGACGCACGGGCGCCCCTTCGAGACCCTGATCTCAACGATCTTGTCACTCCGCACGAAGGATCTCGTCACCGAAGGCGCGAGCCGCAGGCTTTTGGGACGGGCCTCGACGCCGGAGGCGATTCTCAAACTCTCGGCGCGCGAGATCGAAAAGCTCATCTATCCCGTCTGCTTCTACCGCAACAAGGCGGCCAGTCTTTTGAAGACGTGCCGCATTTTGGTCGACCGTTACGAGGGGAAGGTTCCACGGACGATGGAGGAGTTGCTGGCGCTTCCGGGTGTCGGACGTAAAACCGCAAACCTGGTTCTGACCTTGGGTTTCGATCAATACGGCATCTGCGTGGACACACACGTCCATCGGATCACGAACCTCTTCGGTTACGTGAAGACCAAGACGCCAGACGAGACCGAATTCGCCTTAAGGAAAAAACTCCCGAAGAAACACTGGAAGACCTACAACGACCTTCTCGTCACCTTTGGCCAAAATCTCTGCGTGCCGGTCTCGCCTTGGTGTTCGAGGTGTCCGGTGGAGGCGTATTGCGAACGGGTCGGTCTTAAGCGCCACCGCTAGGCGTCATCGCGGCGGCCTCCATTGGGGGATATGCGTCCCGGGGACCAGATTTAAATTTTTCAAAATACTTTTGATGGTGATCCACTCCATTGCGTCCAAAACGTCTTGGAGCTCGTGGACGTCCCTCTGGACCAGCTCTCCGACGTAACGAATCCCCAGTTTTTTAAAGGCGTCAAGGGTCGAAAGTTTGCGACCGTCCGGATACGGCAGGTCTTCGACGCGGAGGTTCAAGGCGTAGAGAAGGACCGCCAGCGTCTCCATGTGCGCGTCCTTGCGCTTGAGGAGCGTGTAGTTGAATTCCGGATCGTTGTGAACGGTGAGGGCGCCGAAGAAAAAATAATGGGCGGTCCCTTCGGCCCTTCGTTGGGTGTTGGCGTAGTGAAGATCCAGGAGCGTCGGCCGGTTTTCCTTTTCGGGAAGTTTCAGATCGAGCGCCGTCGTCGGCCCCCGATTGTCCGCGAGAATCAGATGCGAGAGATGGACGGGATCGGAGCGGTAGCGGAAAAGAACGCCTTGGGCCTCACCGAACTGGGATGTCCGTGCGGTGACCAGACGTAGTCCCGTGAGGGCGTCGTTGCTTCGGCGGACCTCCTTTTGAAGGGCCGTTTCGGTGCGGAGGGCGTCACGGGCCGCGACGGAGTTGAGCTGGATCAAGGCCCCCTGAATGGTCCGGATTTGGCTGACGGTGAACATCGTGCCTCCGGCCTTGATGTTCGGGGGCCGGCCGAAGAGGTTGCGGCGAAATTTTCAATACCTCATCAGGCGAAAATTTTGCCCGGAGGGGTTCGTTCCGCTGTTTCGGGTCCACGTGCGGTCCACGGATCGATTGTTGATGGCCGAAATGATCTGGTCGAATTCTCCCAAGGTGATCCGCATGATGATGGGTCTGAAGACCTTGAGAAGAAGGCTGTTGATGTCGGCTTCGACGTGGATTTGATAAGCCATATAGGTCCCGCCTCGTGGAGAGGGGGCGAAAGTCCAAGACCCGTTGTTGATCCTCAGGCCCTTGGCCTTGCGATCGATTTGAAAATCGGGACGCGGCTGGATCCACCATCGAATTTGAAAGCCGCCGTCGACGGGTCCAGACTCCATCCAGGCCTGATAATGGAAATGGCTGGCCCCACCGTCCATGAGCACCTCGTGAGTGATGGCGCCGGGTTGGCCCGTGGGAATGCCGTGTGATTTGATGAAGCGAGGCATCCACCAGACCCATTCGTCGACGTGGGTTGATACGTCGATCAGGTCGTCGATGGTCGCCTTTTTTATATGGGCCACCGTGTTCAATTGTTGCATCGGAGATCCGGGAACGTCCCGAACCCAGGTGGGGACGATGCCTTTTTCCAGATCTTGGCTCATCCCATGCCGGTCGATGATTTCGCCGACCAGCGAGGCGTTCACCGGAGGCCGTCCGCCGACATATAAGGAGGTGAGGGGATTGGCAGTCCCTCCCCCCGAAGGGCCCCCGCCCGAGATGCTCAGACAGCGCGCCCCACGCATTTCCTCATATCCATCCAAGTGGGCGAAGGGAGGCGATAGATCAACTCCGGTGTGAAGTCCTAAAAAGACCTGATTCCAAAGAGGGGATTCGACGCCGCGTATAAACATTTTTCACCTCCTGTGTCGCTGAGAAAGCATCGAAATGATTCCAAAAAAGTTGCTATGTATACAGTTGTTAACACTTTTTTATACTTTCTAAAGCAACACACCTGGACAGCCTTCCGATAAGTAGGCATAATCACCTAACTCACAGATTTTTAGGGGGTACTTTCCATGAAAAGATTACTTGTCATTGCGGCCGTAGCCGCCTTGTCCTTCTTTGTCGCGCGAGATCTGGCTCGCGCCGACGAAATCGGCTCGAATGACTTCCGGATCAGCCACATGGGGCCGGACGGCAACACGAGTTTCTCGGGGGGCCAGCCGGCCGTCGCCTACAATAGCAACGCCGATGAGTTTTTCGTCGTCTGGATCGGCTTGGACGACGTCGATACGGTGACGAACGGCGCCGCCCAGATCTTCGGTCAGCGGATCGATGCCAAAACCGGCGCGCTTTTGGGGACGCGCCACCGCTTAAGCGACATAGGGGATAACGACTCGGCGAATCCGACGTCGTCCGGTTTCAACGACCCCATCCGCGTGGCTTACGATTCACAGGACAATCAGTATCTGGTCGTCTGGGCGTCCTCCGACGTCGGCCGTGATGACGACGGCCCCGGGGGTAACGCCCCTCTCGCCAACGGCGAAAGGGAGGTCTTCGGCCAGCGTGTGGACGCGACGGGAGCGGAAATCGGCAGTAACGATTTTCGGATCAGCGTAATGGGGACCGACGGCACGACGACTGCCTCGGGCCTCCGCCCGTCCGTCGCCTATAACAGTACGAATAACGAATATCTCGTCGTCTGGATGGGTTTTGACACCGCTTTCTCCGGCAAGCAGGGGGATCTCTTCGGGCGACGCATCAAAGGTAGCGACGGTTCCTTCCTGTCCTCACAGACGATATTGCGCGTTCCCGACGCCGCCAACGAGGTCGTCGGCAACTTCCTGGAGCCGGATCGTACGGATGTGGCCTACAACCCGATCGACAATGAGTATTTCGCTGTCTTTCGGTGTGACTGCTTCGGTGAAGGAGGTGCTGGTCCGGGGCCTGGGAGGGAAATCTTCGGGCAACGTATAAGCGCCACCGCCGCAGGCATCGGGGTCGAACGCCTGTTGAGCGATATGGGCCCCGACAGCAACCCCAATTTTATCGCTGACCTGCCACGAATCGCCTTCGATCCCGTTCGCAGGGAATACCTCGTGGTTTGGATGGGCTCCGACGTCACGGTGGGCGAGAACGAGATCTACGGCCAGAGGATCAACGCCTCGGGGGACGAGATCGGAACGAATGATTTTCGCATCAGCGTGATGGGCCCGGACGGAAATACGAACTTTGCGGCCTTGTTCCCGGAGGTGGCTTACAACTCCCGGAACGAGGAGTACCTCCTAGTTTGGTACGGGGACACCGATCAGGGTGGCCAGGTGGATGACGATATGGAGATCTTCACTCAGCGCGTCGCGGCGAATGTGAATGCTTCCGGCGGAGACTTGATTGGGGGGAATGTGCGCATCAGCGACATGATGGGTCTGGGGACACCGGCCACCGCCGCCCAGGATCCGAACGTCGCCTACAACCCGGCGGAGAATCTCTCGCTCGTGGTTTGGGGAGGTTCCGATGACGTCCCTCCGTTGGTGCCAGGAGAGGGAGAAATCTTCGGACAGCTCGTGACGGATCCCAAATGCGGCAACGGTCTCACCGAGGCCCCCGAAGCCTGCGACGACGGTAACGCCGACAATACGGACGCCTGTCTCAACACCTGCGTGGCGGCCTCTTGCGGGGACGGCTTTGTTCATGCGGGAGTTGAGGAATGCGACGGGACGGCCGATTGCGGGCCCGATTGCAAGCTGATCGCCAGCGGCGCCGGAGGATCGACGGGAGACACCGGCTCCACGGGATCGACGGGAACCACCGGATCGACCGGTACGACCGGCACGACTGGCATGAGCATCGCTGGCACCACCATGACCGCGACGATG
>CAZWYB010000091.1:0-9445 GCA_964637745.1 uncultured Pseudomonadota bacterium | reverse complement strand
TTAGGGCGTGACGGACCAAAAGTACCGGATGCTTCGCTACGGTGTTCAGGTGAATTCCCTGGGACTCACCGAAAAACAGCCGGAGAATAACATCGCGCGAATCATCTACGAAATGCTCGCCGTAACGCTTTCGAAAGACGCGCGCGCCCGCGCCATCCAGCTCCCCGCCTGGAACGAAGCTCTGGGGCTCCCACGTCCGTGGGACCAGCAACTCTCCCTCCGCATGCAACAGATCTTGGCCTACGAGACCGATCTTCTGGAATACGGAGACCTCTTCAACGGGTCTTCCGTCGTCGACGCTAAGGTAGACGAGTTGGTTCATGGGGCCAAGAAGGAGATCGAAAAGATCGAAGCCATGGGCGGAGCGCTCAAGGCCATCGACTACATGAAACAGTCGCTGGTCGCCTCCCACGCCGAGCGGATCCGCCGGATCGAGGCGGGAGAGCTGAAGGTCGTCGGCGTCAACTGCTTTCAAGAAACGGCCAATTCGCCTCTCACCACGGGATCCGACGGCGGCTTCATGAAGGTTGACCCCAAGGCCGAACAGGAACAGATCGACCGGCTGAACGCTTTTCGCAAGTCCCGGGACGAGGCGAAGGTCAAGAAGGCCCTGGAAGATCTGATGGCGGCGGCGAAAAATAATAAAAACATCATGGCGGCCTCGGTCGGTTGCGCGCATGCGGGCGTCACGACGGGCGAATGGGCGTTCGCTCTCCGCGAAGTTTTTGGCGAATACCGTGCGCCCACGGGCGTGGGCGGTCAACGCTCAGCCGATCCCAACGCCGAAGCCTTTCAAAGGCTAAGAAGCAAAGTGGAAGAAAAAAGCAAAAAGATCGGCGGACGCATCCGGCTGCTCGTGGGCAAGCCGGGACTGGACGGCCATTCGAACGGCGCCGAACAGATCGCCGTCCGAGCGCGCGATGCCGGGTTCGAAGTCATCTACCAAGGCATTCGCCTCACACCTGAGCAGATCGTCTCCGCCGCGCGCGACGAGGGTGTAAACGTCGTCGGTCTTTCGATCCTCTCAGGCTCCCACAACGAACTGCTCTCCGACATCATGTCCCGGATGAAGAAGGCCGGCCTGGAAAAAATCCCGGTCGTACTGGGTGGAATCATTCCAGAATCCGACAAACCCGGTCTCTTGAAGATGGGCGTCGCGCGCGTCTACACCCCGAAGGACTTCGAGCTCAATACGATCCTCTCCGAGATCACGGACTTAGTGTAGCTCCTTGACTTATACACCAAAACAACATATTTCATACACATAAAGAGGAACTATGGCCCGCACAAACATCGAGCTCGACGACAAGCTTGTCCGCGAAGGAATGAAGCTGACCGGCATCCAGACAAAGAAGGATCTGGTGCATGCCGCTCTGGAAAGCTTCGTGAAGAAGCAAAAGCTCAAAGACTACTTTGAGGGCACGGCGGGCATTTTGAATACCGGCGGCCGATTGAGCCGAACACTCCTCCAAGAAAGAGAACGGGATCGCAAGCGCGAAAGGTCTTCCTAAGTGCAGGTCCTCGACTCCCACGCGGTTTTCGTCTATTTGGAAAAAGAACGCGGTCACGAGAAGGTGGCGGCCGCCTTAACCCATGCCGCCCGATCCGGGCAAAAAGTCTTCATGACGACCGTCAATTGGGGCGAGATCTACTACATCACCTTACGGGAACTGGGAGAAAAGGCCGCGGAAGCCGTTTTATCTCTTCTCTCAACCCTTCCCCTGGAAATCGTGGACGCCGACATGCAGTTGGCAAGACAGGCTGGCTTCTATAAGGCGACTAAGAAGATGTCCTACGCGGATTGCTTTGCCGCGGCACTCGCCAAACTGAGGAAGGCGGATCTGTTGACCGGAGACAAGGAATTTAGGGAAGTTGAGAAGGAAATCAGAGTCGTTTGGCTGTAGGCCGAAGAGTTTTGAGCGGCCCTCGTTTGACGCGCCGTCCGGCGCCACAGAAGCTTCACGCAACCCGGGCCAAAAGCGGCCGAAAACGGGCGCATGAGTCCAATCGTGCCCTGTCAGGCGGTCCGTCTCATTCATTCGATGGATTTCCACCTGCGACTTGTCCCGCATGGAGGTCCTGCCTTTGGGGCCATGCTCCCGGTGGCCTGGGAACGCGCCGGAGCAACGGTCGGATTGAGGGGAAACCCGAGGAATCCATGGAATTCCCTGGTCTTGGAATCACGACTCCTGCAGGTTACCTCGTTCACAGGGGAAACCGGCCTGGGATTTTTGCTCAAAGGCCATAGAGCGAACGACTCCTACGAGCTTTACCTGACGCATCGAAACCCGAGCCCGCATGCGTTCCTGCAAATTACAATGCCCCCCGACTTCCTCGCGTACCCTCATTGTGTCGATTTTCTCACCGATGACGGCCCAACGTCCTTGGACGTGCACGCCTTGGAGGGCCACGAGACCCGCTCGTGGAAATTCATCCGCTTGAAGGATCTCTGGCGCTCCAACGAGGCCAAGATTGATCCCCGTCGGGTCGAGGACCTGGTGACCTGCCCCGCGGAACTGGCTTCTTGGGGCGCCCTACACGTCAGCCGCGCCTTCGACGCCACGGACGTCCGCTGGGCCTCAAGCCCTTGGGCCCGCTTTCTCATCGAAGCCGATGGTTTGGAAGGAGCCGTCGCGGCCAAGGCGCTCGGCATGAATTGGAGCCTCGCAAAAGAAGACCCAAAAGCCATGCCGGGAAGCATTTTCTCCCATCAACCTCTTTAGCCAGAGACCTCCCCATCCAAGACCCTCATCGCGTGATCGCGCACCGTTTGGGCCATGGCCAAGGTCCCGACCCGGACCTCGTCCGGAAGTTCCCGGTAGATGTCATAGGTGCGCAGGCCCTCGGAGAGGGTCGTCGAGACGCCTTGCTCGATCGCATCGGCCTCCCGATTGAGGTTCAGAGACCGCAGCATCATCGCGGCCGAAAGGATCGTCGCCAGAGGGTTCACTACGCTGTCTTCCAACCTTCCGGAGGCGGGGAAGCGTTTCGGAGCAGAGCCGTGCACGGGCTCGAAATAATTGGGCCACGATCCGTCGCCGTAACCGCCCGACGGGATCATGCCGACGGAGCCGACCGTCAACGCACCCAAGACGTCCCCGATGATGTCGCCGAAGAGGTTTTCTCCCACGATTACCCCGAAACTCCTGGCCTTGGCCACCAGGTTCGCGAGGCCGATGTCGACGTACCAGTGATCGACGGGAACGTTTGGATAGTCTCGTGCAACGTCCTTGACGACATCCCTCCACAGCTTGCCGACGACGAGCGCGTTCTCCTTGTCAAAGGAATCCAAACGGGTCTTTTTCGCCTGCGCCAGCTCGAACGCCACCCGAACGACCCGATCGATCTCGCCTCGCGTGTAGCGCATGGCATCGACGGCCTCATCGGTGGGTTTGCTCCGGTCGGCGGTGCCGTCGGGTTGGATGTAACCCTTAGGCTGACCGAAATAGAGGCCGCCCGTCAACTCACGCACGACGCTGATTTCGTTGATTCCGGCGATCAGCTCCGGACGGAGCGGCGAGAGATGGGCAAGATTCGGGAAGAATCGGCTGGTACGGACGTTGGCAAAGAGATCAAATCCCTTTCGAAGCTGCATCAAGGCCATCTGCGGACGAAGCGCCGGCGTTACTTCGGGATGCTCCTCCCCGCTGTCCCACGACGATCCCACGGCGCCGAAGAGGATGGCGTCGCAACTCATCGCCGCATTCCAGGTCTCCACCGGAAACCTCACCTCGGGAAATTTTTTCGGATCCGTCACGCCTGCCCGATCGACCGCCTCACCTCCCAGAGGATGTTCCTCGAAGGTGACTCGTCCCTGTGTCACATCTCGCAGCAAAGGCATGGTCGCTTCCAAGATATGGCGGGCACAGCCGTCGCGTCCCGTCACCAGAACGGTAAACGGCCCGCCGGCCGCTTGGCGTTGAAGGCGGCCGAGCTGCCAGCCCTCGAACTGAGCCTGGGTAAAGGACGGCATGCCCTGTTGCACGGCCACGGCCACTAATTGACTGAATCTTGCAGGTACGATCATGAACCCCCTCCTTAAGAATGTGCGGGGGTATCGTGAGACGGTGAAAGGGGTTGCTTGGAAAATAGCTCATGCGCTTGACGAACCCCCTGCTGCTTGACTACACAGGGAAGCTCACTTCGGCCCCCTTCCCGGGGACCTGTGTGCTCGCCAATAGATTGTTGGCGGACGTAAAGGAAACAGGAGGCTATGTATGACAAAAGAAATCTACGAACTCGGCGAAGTGCCCCCCTTGGGTGAGGTGCCGCAAAAGATGTACGCACAGATTGTCCGCGAGGAGCGGTTCGGCGAACCCACCAAGGCCTTTCAACAAGAGCAGGTCAATGTCCCCGATATCCTACCCGATGAAGTTTTGGTCTACGTCATGGCCGCCGGGGTCAACTACAACAACGTTTGGGCGGCCTTAGGAATTCCCGTCAACGTCATCAAGCCGCGTTTCAAAGATGCCTTTTGGAAGGACGAGAGCGGTTTTCATGTCGGCGGCTCGGATGCCTCCGGCATCGTGTGGAAGGTCGGTTCGGCCGTCAAGAATCTGAAGGTCGGCGACGAGGTCGTCATTCATTGCGGCCAGTGGAAGGCGGATGAACCGAGCGTCAAGGCTGGTAAAGACCCGATGTATTCCCCCAGCTTCCGCATCTGGGGCTATGAGAACAGCTGGGGCTCTTTCGCCCAGTTCACCCGTGTGCAGGCCCATCAATGCCTGCCGAAACCGCAGCATCTGTCTTGGGAAGAGGCCGCGGCCTATATGCTGGTCGGTGCAACCGCCTACCGCATGCTCCACGGCTGGAACGAGCATCAGGTGAAAGAAGGCGACGTCGTCCTCATCTGGGGCGGCACGGGCGGCTTGGGCTCGATGGCCATTCAAATCTGCAAGGCGGCCGGGGCCACGGCGATCGCGGTCGTGGGCGGTGACGATAAGATCGAATACTGTAAAAAGCTGGGCGCCAAGGGGGGCATCAACCGGAAAAATTTCAACCACTGGGGCATGCTCCCGCATTGGAAAGACACCGAGAAGTACAACGCGTGGCTCCAGGGCGCACGCGCCTTCGGTAAGGCCATTTGGGACATCTTGGGCGACAAGCGCAGCCCGCAGATCGTCTTCGAGCACCCCGGAGAAGACACCGTCCCGACCTCGATTTTCGTGTGCGACACCGGCGGCATGGTCGTCATCTGCGCCGGCACGACGGGCTACAACGCCACCATCGATCTCCGTTACCACTGGATGCGCCAAAAACGTTTCCAAGGCTCCCACTTCGCCAATGACGATCAAGCAAAAGGCTTTAACGACCTCGTCCTCGCGGGCAAGGTCGACCCCTGCCTCTCACAAACCTTCGAATTCAACGAGACCGGCAAGTGCCACCAACTGATGCGTGAGAACAAACATCCCTCGGGCAATATGTCGATTCTGGTAAACGCGAAGAAAAAAGGCCTGAAGAATCTCCAGGAAACGATCAAGGCTCAAATGAAATAGCGACCAGAAGATGAACCCTGTTTAAGGGAGATCTTCCAAGCGTATCCCCTTACCTGCCCTAAGCTTGCGGCGTGCGGATTCGATCCGGGCCAAGAATTTGGGGTCGTTTTCAAGGCGGTAGTCAAGCCAATCATCCTCCGACTTAAAGCCGATGAGCACACCCGCCGGTTTTCCATGACGGGTGATGATTAATTCTTCCTTCTCTGCCCTCCTCAGGTATTGGGATAATTGATCCTTGATCTCGGCTAATGCGACCTCTTTCATATTTTTTCTCCTTTTTTCTCCAACCATTCGACAGCTTTAGCCTTCGGAATAATGGCCAGAACTTCAACTCGACCAGACGTCACATCGTAAAATACCCGAATTTCATTGATTCGCAGTAAGCATTTCAAGAGCCGTTGAAGGTCCCACAATCCGCACAAACTGCGCCAAAAGTGGGCTTTTTCCCCTCGCACTCTCTGTGTGATCTAAAGGTCAGGCCTCAAAATTCTTCAATAAAAACGAGTATCTCAGTTTTGGCACCGCGATTGCTCACTCAACCTCTTAAGTAGGGGGAAAGAAATGCGCAGAGTCGAATTAAATAACGGCGTCGCCTTCGTCTATGACGGCACCCTGGATTCCATTGAATCAGAATATACGACCGTAAAACTGGATGCCATTGATCGCCTTGGGATTGACGTCATCGATCCAAAGATCGCGACCGAGCTGAGAAAATGGGGGATCAACGATTTCCGGAAGATTCAGAATTTCTCTGACCTAGAGAATTACGTCCTGGCCATTAGGAAAGCACGATCGACTAACTCCGACCAGGATGGCCTGACTGCATACCAATATGCGCAGCATATCGGCGCCGATTTCTCCCAGTTAGGGATCCATTTTGATATCTATGCGCAGATCGGTAATTATAAGATCCGAAGCCACGATAATGATTTTTTGGATGCTGGAGACACAATCCTCAAGGGAGGAATAGCTTTAATCGGTGAGGAGAGAGACAACGCAGTCCATGATATTTTATATCGAATCGGCGCCGACTATACGACGTCGTATGTCGATTTACCCGCCGCCTCTCGATTTGATGCCGCTTGTCGCTCTATTGAAAAAGATCTCAAGAATAATAGAATCTTCGATATCGATTATGAACTAAGTCTGGTGAGGGATAAAGCTCTAAAGGAAGGTCTTTTGAATGATTCTAATAAGGCAAGACTCGAGGGCTATCGGAAGGAGTGGGTTTCTAACAGTCTTCTCGAAGTAAATGGAACTATCCCCGAGGACCTGAGACAAATTCATCATCGTTTGATAATTGTCATAAAATTGATGATAATGAGGGGGGTGCAACTGTCTCCCTCTGATCAGGATTTATTGAACAAGACCCATGCCGCCCTCTCATTAAAGGGATTGGTGATGTCATTAGCGTTGTATAAAAATCGATTGGCGGAAAGCGATTATAGGAGCCGCAATACTTTGGATTTTTTCTACTCAGAAGCCAAATCAGGAGATAATTCAACCTTGGCAGAAACTTTATACAATCTAAAGTTTTGGTGGGGATGACGCTCCATCGTCTTGGCCTCTTCGAGAAGCCTGATCATCATGGGAGCCGTTCAGACGATTTCAATTAAGAATGGGATTGACCGGATTAGCTCCCTGACTCCGCAAGAAGATCGCTGATGGCGATCGAAAAAGGCGCGGGAATTTTTTTCAGCTCCTCCAACTTGCCCCGATCGACCGCCCAAGGCGGGATGCCGACGGTGGCGAGCTTGCTGATGATCTGATCCTTCAGGTCATCAAAATGGCCGTAGATGTCCGGATGGATCTCCACCTCTTCGTCACCCACACGCACCAATTCGTAGATGACTGCAACGGGGATCTTACGGTTCAAGGCGACGACAAAGCTGTCCCCTCGATGTTGGGCGTATTTCTCTTTCAGCCCTTCGTCGGTTTGGTCCGAAAACTTTTCCTGAAAGAACCAGGCCAGGTCCATCGCATCCTTATTCTTCATGCGCATGCAACCGTGCGAGACCGGATGACCGACCGTGTACTCCTTATTTGTGCCGTGGAGAAAGATATCGCCGCCGAGCGACATCTTGACCCGACCCAGCGGATTGTTCGGTCCGGGCGGTGTCGGCTTCTCCCCCTTGGCCCAGTCCGAATAAGGCGGCGGGAACCACCACGGATTCCAGGTGATGTTCGTTAAAAAGCGGGGGCCAATGGGCGTCTTGTAACGACTGGAGCCCACCGCCACGGGATAGGTCCGGATCACATGGTCGTTGTGAAAGAGAAAGAGCCTGCGGGCCGGAAGATTGATCTCCAAGCGATAATCGGTCGCCTCGGCGACGTCCATCCCGTCGTCGCCAGTATCGGGAAAGACGGCCCCTAAGACCGCTTCCGGAAGAAAGGGCTGCCAACTCTGCCGGACGCTTTCCGCCTCGCGCTCGAAGAAACTCTGCCCGAACGCCACCGAAGGCAGGAGGGCGAGAAAAAGACTGAAAACCTTGATAAAAGAAGAATGCTTCATAAGAGGATCGAATAAAAATCATATCAGAAGTCTGGGAATTTCGGTTGACTTATTTTTTCGTGGCTGAGTACAAAAGGACCCTACTTAAACTTTTCATGACCAAGTCCGGGTACCCGCCGAAGGCGGGTGGACGCGGAAATGGTTGGAGACGGAGTCGGAAACCATGAAAATCAGCAAGATCGGCATCATCGGGACGGGCACGATGGGCCACGGAATCGCCCAGGTCGCCGCCTGCAGCGCCTTTGAAGTCCTGGTCAAAGACATCAACGACGACCGAACGAAAAAAGGCGTCTCGATGATCGAAAAAAACTGGGGCCGGCTTGTGGAGAAGGGAAAGATCCCAGCCGAGCAGGCGGATAAGGCCAAGCAGAAGATCAAGGTCGTGGCGTCATTGGAAGATTTGAAGGATTGCGACTTGATCATCGAGGCCGTGACCGAAAACGTCCAGATCAAGAAGGAGCTCTTTGCTCAGTTGAACGGCGTCATCAAAAAGGACGCCATCTTCGCGACCAACACATCCTCCATCTCCGTCACCCTCCTGGCCTCCGCCAGCGGACGGCCGGACAAATTCGTCGGCATGCACTTTTTCAATCCCGTTCCCTTGATGGCCCTGGTGGAGATCATTCGCGGCATCCAGACCTCGGACGACACCTATCAATCGGTCTTCGACATCGCGAAGGCCTTGGGCAAAACGCCCGCAGCGGTCAAGGATTCGGCCGGTTTCGCCGTGAACCGCCTCCTTCTCCCCCTTATCAATGAGGCCTTCTTCGTCCTTCAGGAAGGGATTGCGGACGCCAAGACGATCGACGAATGCATGAAATTGGGCGCCAATCATCCCATGGGCCCGCTGACCTTGGGTGATTTTGTAGGCCTGGATGTGGCGCTTGCCGCCATGGAGGTGCTCCAGCACGATCTGGGCGACGACAAATACCGTCCGTGTCCGCTGCTCCGCAAATACGTCGAGGCCGGCCGGCTGGGCCGCAAGACAGGCAAAGGTGTTTACGACTACACTGAAAATAAATAGTATGTAGGGGCGAATCTCGTATTCGCCCCACGATGCCTCTATCACCCCAAGAGCACGCCAACCTCACCCGCTGGAAAGAAGGCCGCAAAGGCTTCTACGAAGTCTATTACATGAAATGGAACGACGTCGCCCAGGGCGTGGCCGGCTGGATGCGCTACACGATCCTCGCCCCCCTGTCGCGTCCGCCGGAGCTCTCCGTCTGGGGCATGTTCTATGATACGAACGATCCGAAAAACCACGTCGCCATCAAGAACACGTTCCCCTTGAGCGAGGCCCGGATCGAACGGGATTTCTTTTACGTCGCCGCCGGCCCTTCGGCCGTCTTTCAGAGCGGGGCCCGAGGGGAACTCAAAGGAGACGGCGATCAACGCATCTCCTGGGAGCTGAAATTCGGGGAAGAGTCCCTCTCTTTCA
>CAZWYB010000090.1:0-9599 GCA_964637745.1 uncultured Pseudomonadota bacterium | reverse complement strand
CAAGGCGAGCAGGTCGTTCGTCAGTTGAAAAAAGGCTGCCAGATTCCTGCGTACGTTTGCGGGAAAGAGATCTGACGTCTTTTCTTCGAGCGATTTTAGAAATTCCGGCAAAGGGGCGACGGGAGGGTTTTCGTTAAAATCACGAAGGGGGGAATGACGAAGCCCTTCATCAACCAGGGGCTGGTCCCGGGCCGCGTTCCGAGATTTCTTCATTAGGAAGAGCAGGGAGAGAATCTCGGGTCGCTCCAGGAGAGGTTCGCCGAGATGGGTTTGATACGGAATCGACCGGGCCTTGAAAACGTCTTCGTAGAACGTCACGGCCTTGCGTGTCCGGAAGAGCAGGGCCATGTCGCGCCAGAGGTGGCCGTCGCGGCGTAAGGCGGCGAGGCGTTCAGAGACGAGTTCCGCCTCCCGCTGCCGCATATCCCCGATAGACTTTGCGTCGGGTAGGGGGACGATATCCACCTGCCCGGTCTCCTTCCGGACGGCGATCAAGGGAGGAAAATCCTTCGGAAAGAGGGGGGCGCTGGTCCGGTTGACGAGCTCGATGATTCCGGCCGCGGAACGAAAGTTTTCCCTCAACTGGAAGAGCTTCCCGCCGCGGCTCTCGATTTCTCGAGTCACTTTAAGAAAGAGCGAAGGGTCCGCGCCCCGAAAACGATAGATAGATTGACGCGGGTCGCCGACGATGACGAGCCGGTTGCGGGAAGGGTCATGAAGAGCCGACAGGATTTCCCATTGGACGGGGCTCGTGTCTTGGAATTCGTCGACGATGATCCAACGGTAGCGTTCTTTCAGTTTCGGCCCCGACGGTCCCTTCAAGACCTCCAACAATCCGTCTTCCAGGTCGTCGAAATCATAAAGATGAAGGACCTTCTTCCGGCCCGCGTAATGGCTTCGGACGGCTTGTACAACTTCGCCGAAAGGGATTTGGGAAACTTTCGCGTCCGGGGTGCGGAGGGCGAGGACGTCCAGAAAATAACGGATCGCCCCTCGAAGCCCGAAGCGCTCGACGGCGGCGACGGCCTGGGCGTTGTTCTCTTCGATCATCGCCAAAAGCGCCTCCCGGGACGAACCCATCCTTTCCAGATTCGAGAGAAATTCGTTCATGACTCGGACGTCTCCCCATGCGCCTTCGGAGAGGATGAGCGAGGCGAAGCCATGGATGGTCCCGACGAATTGGGAGTCCGATTCAGGAGGGCGCTTCAATCGTTTTTCGATCCTTGCCTTGATCTCTTCGGCCGCCTTCTCGGTGAAGGTCACCACCAGAATGGCTTCGGCCGGGACATGCAGTTTTTCCACGAGGAGGGCGACCTTTTCCACGAGGACCGTGGTTTTTCCGGATCCCGCGCCCGCCAGAAGGGAGGAATCCCCCTCGGTGTACAGAACGGCGGACTGCTGAGAGGCGGTCAACGGGGTCTTCATGTGCGGACCGCCTCTTCGGAGGATCGAATGCGACAGATGTCTTGATAGGGACAGTAAGGTTCGCAGGCCTCTGGGTGAGAGGTGAATTCGCCGCGACGGATTTCTCCCACCAGATAGCGGACCCGATCCTCGATCCCGCGAAAAACGCCCTCCCATTTCGGGCCCGGCACCAGGGAACTGCTTCGCGGATGGATGTCCAGGCTCGGAGGAAGGCGATCGGCATGCAGAAGCCCGTCCTTTTTGGACATATCGGAGAGTTGATGGAAAAGGCCGCCGATCGGCTCATGGTCCGGGAGGAGCAGTCTCTGAACCGCTAAAATATAGAGAGGGAGTTGAAGCGAGTCTCCGGAGAGGATCTGGTTCCCCGTCGTCTTCGTCGAGCCCGTCTTGTAATCGATGACGAGGAAGCGCTTCGAGGCGTCGTCGACGTCGATGCGGTCGATGCGTCCGGAAACGCGGATCGGCGGTCCGGAAAGGGCATCGATCACCAGCGGGGGGGTGTTCTTTCCAAAGCTCCATTCCAAGTAACGCGGCCGGAGATCGGTTTCGCTCTTCATTTCTTCGATCCGATCTTCCACGAAGGAGACGAGGGTCCTTTCGATACGCCTCTTTTGGAGGTCCAATAAAACAGGGGAAAGATTGCTGTGCTCCGCCTGAATCAGGACGATCTCTTCATTCATCAAACCGAGGATTCTGCGACGCAGGGAATCGAAAGAAACCCCCGTTTGACCCTGCGACAGGAATCGTTCCAAGACGCGATGGATGAGGCGCCCCAGTTCCGGGGGCGTCAGTTCGACGTCACGCTCGACAGGCGGCTTGAGTGCGAGAAAGGCCTGGGCGTAGAAGCGGAAGGGGCAGAGGAGATAGGCCTCCAGCTCCGTGGGCGTGAAGACGTGAGAATCGAGCCAGGTTTGAAAGTCGACGTTCATCGGGCCCTCTTTTTTCCCTTTTTCACGAAAAGAGGCATGAAGAGAAGTCCCGCCGCGAAACCGCCGATATGGGCGAAATAGGCGACGCCTCCGACGTCCTTGGATACGGCGATCTCCGCCGAGAGGATTTGGATCAGAAACCAGACTCCCAAGACGAGCCAGGCCGGCATCATCACGGACCTCAGAAAATAGAAGACGGGTACGAGGACGGCGACCTTCGCTTTTGGATAGAGCCGGAGATAGGCCGCCAAAACGCCGGCGATGGCCCCCGACGCGCCCAGGGCCGGGATGTCGGAATTAAAATTGGTATAAATCTGGGCCAGTGTTGCGAGGGTGCCGCAGAGCAAATAGAAGAGGAGAAAGCGGATCGATCCCATGCGGTCTTCGACATTGTCCCCGAAGATCCAGAGGTAGAGCATGTTGCCGATCAAATGCAGCCACCCTCCGTGGAGGAACATGGCGGTATAAATCGTCGCGAGGGGAAAGGGGCCGGGGGAGTCGGGCAGGTTGTGTCCCAGCTTGAATTCCAAGGGTATGACCGCATACCGGTAGATAAATTTGTCCATGGCCGCCTGCGAGAGGAAAAAGGTCTGATAGAGAAAGACGCCGACGTTGGCGAGGACCAAGAGGGTGGTGACCACGGGGAGTTTTTTGGCCGGCGCCAGATCTTTGTAGGGGATCACTGTCGAAGAGCTACAATGAAATCGGTTCGTTAGCAACTTTGGGTCGTGTCCGGCGATAAATCGCCACCGTGAGCATCTATCACCGCCGCTTTGATCCCAGCCTGACGCCCTTCTATGATGCGTTCCTCGCGGGTGGAGAGGCGGATCGATCTCTTGATGGAGGCTGTCCCGTTCTCCGTTATTCTTCCGTTTCTCTGGGTACCCCCCGGGGGGTTCATGATCACCAGCTTCAGTCCTGCGAGTTATTCCAGAATCCCGTCGCCGTTTCCTCGGCCTATCAACAGGTGTTCGGGGCCTCTCTTCCGTGGAGTCCACCGTCGGCAGGATTGGCGGACGACCTCCTTTCCCGATTTGATGCGATGACCGCTTCCGTTTCTCCGAGTCGCGAACTGGCCCTCGCGATTAATCGCTGGGTGACTGCGGCCGACGGCATGAACATGGTCTATGACCCTCATACCGTCGAACAGTCCGCGGAAGAGGTGATGGCGTCACCGGTCCGACACGGCGACTGCACGGAGTTCACGATGGTCCTTTTGGCCCTTCTGAATCGCGCGGGTTTTCAGGCCTATCCGATTTGGGTGGGGCGCGACCTCTTCGGGGACGAGGTTCAACATTTCATGGTGGGGGTGGACGTCGGCGGCGAGACGCTGACCTTCGATCCCGTCTATGCAAGCTTCGATCCCGATTATGGGGTAAACCCGTCTCATCAGACCTCCCTACGCGCGCCGATGACGACGCTCTTGGCCTGGCATTGGATCAACCGGGGCAATGACTTGAGGGATTCAAATCATTTCGATGCCGCCGAGGCCGCCTATCGTCGCGCGGCGATGATCGACCCGGCCAATCCCCATATCCTTCTCAATCAGGGTGTCTCGCGATCGGGCCGGGCCGCCTTGGCGCTCCTCTCGGGCGATCGCACGGAGGCGAGGCGGTGGTTTCAGTCGGCCCGCGAGGATTTATCAGCCGCCCTCCGTTTGGACCCCGCTTTTCATCAGGCTTACTATGCCTGGGGGAATTTGGAATTGGACGCAGGGCGTTCCGGGGTGGCGGTGTCGTACTATCGACGCGCAGTCTCGATGGCCCCAAACGAACCTCGATACCGATGCGATTTGATCCTTGCCTTGATACGGTCGGACCAGAGGGCCTTGGCGCGGAGCGAACTTCGTTATCTCGAAGTTCATCATTCCGATTTTCTGGCCGATTTTCTGGATCAGCCGGATGATGACGGAAGGTCGACGCCTCGTCAAAGGATCGAGGCGGCCTTAGGCTCTCATTAAGGCTTGTGGGGACGATGCGGGTGTCTCGGACCGGCGGCGCGTGTCCCGCCTCGACCTCCCGTGACGTCGTCCAGCGTCCGGCTTTCCGCGAGATACTGGGTGCCGTGACCGTCGGGGGCATCCGTCAGGGCGTGTTCCGCCCAGGCCACCAAATTGTTGATTTCGGTCATTTGACCAACGTCCGATCCTCCGCGCCTCATCAGGAACTGCGTATCGCGTAAACCCCGCAAGGCGGCGGCCGCTGCATGCGGATCGGCCCCGGCCCTCAGTTGCGGATGACCATCCGATCCTCCCTCGAAATATTGATTGTAGATGTCATAGGCGGCCGGAAGACTGACGGCATCCGCCTCCCGCATCCCTGCGGTCGGCCGTCCGCCGACACCGCCTACAAATGAAGAGTCATTTCCTCCCATAGTTCCTCCTTCGAATGGATTTGTATCCAAACAAGAGGCTTACAAAAATGGTGCCAGATTGGAGTGATGGGGAAAGATAATGAAGCTATGAATATTCAATGCCTTATTTAAAACTGGGTGGGTTATAAGTAACCCTACAAATGGCGAACGTTATCATTCTGATAATTCAATTTCTCCTAGGATCAAAAGGAAAATTGGCGATTCATATATAAAAATCAAATAGTTATGAAAAAATACAAAATTCAAGACTATGAACTCTTGATGGCATAACTTTTGCTTCTTTAGAGAGACAGGGGTGTACGTTTAACAATTAAGAGAGGGGGGAGTTCTATGGCCATTCAACAAGTCTCTGTGAGCTTTACTGCGCCAGGGGCAGGGACCCAAGGTGCCCCGGCTGAATTTCGGGGGATGGAACGTTACGTAATTAGCATTCCAAATCCGGGAGGTTCCCCAGTTCAGATCACGGGCTATCGCCCCTTGGATTCTTCCGTGGATGATGTGGGGAATTACCGGGACGGCAATATTCAAACTGCTCGGAATCATGATTACATGTTTCATTCCATCACCGATGCGAGCGGGAATCAGGTCCGGGTTCTGATGACGGATCAGGAATGGAACCGTTATCAAACGGCGCTTAGCGACTTCGCCGTAGCTGCAGCCAACAGTCCGAATATTTATAAGCCCAATAATGCTTCCTTAGGTGGAGGCGTCTTCACTCCTCAGGTCCAGGCGGGGGGAGGGGCATCGGCGCTACGAGCGTTTCACCCGATCTCGGATCAGCGGATGACAAGTATGGGGGTGACGATAACAAACGAGGGTATCGGCTTGAACGGGCACGATCTTGACGTCACTCTTTATGATCCCGGCAACAATGCCAACGTTCGAGCGGCTCTTCTGCAGGCTGGGTATGTCGAGGTCAATGTCGACGGCAAAATGATGTTTGCCTCGCCTGCCGATGCGGCGATTCATACGGGACAAATTTCGGTTTAAATCGAGTGCCGTAAGGTTTTACGGCCTGGCCGGGAGCAGGGCGTATTGATTCCAAGCCCAATCGGCGAGCGCGGCGTCGTGAATTCTTAGGGAGACGCCATTCAGATTGAAGTAAGCCTGTGCATAAGTCGGATTCGCCGAAATGGACTCTAAGAGGAGATTTCTGGCCTCCTCCAAATCGCCGCGTTGGCCGGCAAACCATGCCTTGCTGAAGAGCAGGAGATAATTTCCAGGATCGAGCCGAAGACCGAAATCGATATCCGACTCTCCTTGTCGATGGTCCGGATTGCGGACGCCTCGTGCATTGTAGTAAAAGGCCAGAAGCTCCCGTCTTGAGAAGGGCGACCAAACCTGATTTGAGGCTGGCGGGCCGACGCTCTGGATGCGTTCATCGAAATTAGCGACCGTTTCCAGCCGGCCGTTTTCCGGGTTTACGAATCCGACGGCGACATGATTTCGGAGACGGTTTCCTTCCTGAAAAAGTTCAAGGGGCACCGCTGTCGTCAAGCCGGCGATGTCGGCGGCCGTCAGGTAAAGATTGACGAACTCCAGACAGGTAGCCCTCCGGTCCCTCGAGATATCGGCCAGCGTTCTTGTTCCCCCTTCCGCCGTGTCAAAGGTCAGTCCGAAGCCGCCTTGTCCTTGAGGGCGGATGAGATAGGAAAAGATCCTGCGCCCGAATTCCCTTTGATAGTCGAAGCTGGCAGGTCTCAAAGAACTTCTCGAGAGGGATTCGCGTATGCGGGCGGCCTCGTCCGTTAAGGCGCGAATTACGGGCCCATCGTCGGCCACCCGCGGATCGATCAGGTCGGGCCGGACTCGAAGGACTGTCTGATAAATCTCCGGGGCGCTGGCATAGGAGTCGGGTTGGTCGTGGATCCGGATGGGGCGGTAGGCGTTTCCGTCTCTGACAAATCGAGTCCTTTCCGTCCCCGTATCCAAGTCCGCAAGGCCCAGTCCCTGATAGGCCTCAAGATATTCGCAAAAAAATTGGGCGGTGGAATCGTCCGTGAGGCGACAGGTCGAGGAGGGGTCGGGAGTGATTTCACAAGTCAGCGACATAGCTTTGAAAACCGTGGTTTTCTTCGGAATCATCAGAAAAAAGTTGCTTGGATTCAGATAGATAAGCTAGTTTCCCTCGGTGGCCTTGAAACTCATCGATCACGAAAAACCCGATCAGACTCACGAGACGCCTTTGGATCTGGCGCGCGACCGCTTCATCGAAAGCGCCGGCAAGATCTCGGCCAATATGCTGGGGATGGTCTCGAAGGTGGGCGGCCAGATCTACGCCCTGCTTTTTCTCGCGCGCAAGCCCATGTCCTTGGATGAAATCGGCCAGACGCTCAAGCTCTCCAAGGGGAACATCAGCGTCAATATCCGCATGCTCGAGGATTATGGTCTGGCGCGGAAGGTCTGGGTGAAGGGGACGCGCAAGGACTATTACGAGGTGGCGCGCGACTATCCGAAGAAGTTTCTAAAAGACTTCTTCGATCGGGTCCGTTCGGGCATCGAGGATTCCCTCCGCGTGATCAACCGCTGCCGCACCGAATTCGAAAAGGCCGAGAAGCATTGCAAGGCGGATCAGTTGGAGGACGCCCGATTCATGGTCTCCCAACTTCACCTTTTGGATGCCTTCTATCAGGCCGCCAGCCGTATTTTCGAGGATTTTTACAAGGGGAAGCCGGTGGATACCGATCTCCTCCGCCGTGTCATTCTAGAATAATGCCCAACATTGCATTCTTTGACGTCGATAAGACCCTCATCAAGGGTTACAGCGGGTTTTACACCACGCTGGTCCTCATCCAAAAGGGGATCCTCAAAAAAAGGCGTCTGCCCCAGGCCCTCTATTACCGCCTGCTGAGCCCCTTCTACGAGGGAGGCGGACCGGCGAATCTAAAAAAACTCTACCAGATCGCCGCGGGCGACATGGCGGGTTGGCACATCGATGACATCCTGAAAATCGGCCGGGAATGTTTTGAGCGGTGGATCCGTCCTCGGATTTATGCCGAAGGGATGGAAAAGATCCGGGAACATCGTGCAAAAGGGGATTTCGTTTATCTGGTCACCTCGGGGCCCTCAATGACCATCCGCATCCTCGCGGAGTTTTTGGGGGTCAGCGGCCAGTACAGCGGCGGGCCCGTGATCGACGGTCGCGGCGTGTTGACCGCGGAGGTTCAATTGCCGATTTATTATCGGGAGGGCAAGGTTGCCGCTGCGGAAGAAACGGTCACCCGCGTCGGAGCGCGTTGGGAGGATTGTTACTTCTATTCCGACAGCATCGACGACGTCTTTCTCCTGGAAAAGGTGGGGCATCCGCATCTCGTTAATCCCGATAAAAAGGTCTTAAATCTGGGAGAGAAAAGAGGATGGCCCGTCTTGCGTTTTTCCCGCCTCCTGGGTAAGAAGAACGGACATCCATGAAAAGAAAACTTTTGTCTCTTGCGTTCCTGGCCTTCGCCTTTTGCGGCCTTTTCGGTTGTTCGCATCCGAAAAGTCCGGCAGGCCGCGTCGCCTGGGATTTCATGGACGCCTACTATGTGAAGGCCGACCTCCAGGGCGCGCAAAGGTATTGCGACGGCGTGGCCCTCGAAAAGGTTCAAGCCGACGCCCAGTTGAGGGACGGCCTCACCATCGACAAGTCCGCCCACCACCCGCGCGTTACGTTCAAGCCGCTCGACGCCGAAACGGCGCAGGTGAGTTCGGACGAGGCGATCTTCTTCTACAAGGTGGTCGTGAAGCCGGAGATGGCGTCCGAAATCGAAAAAAAGACCCGCGTCAAGGTGCGCCAGCGCGAAGGCAACGTCTGGAAGGTGACCCAATTCTCCGATGTCGATCTTCAGTGAAAAGGAACAATGTAAGAAGGTATGAATAAATCGGTCCAAGCAGCCTATCAACATTGCGAGCGCCTGGCCAAGTCTCATTACGAGAACTTCCCGATCGGTTGGTTCATCCCAAAGCGGACGCGCAAATATGTCTATGCCGTCTATGCCTTCGCTCGGACGGCCGACGACTTTTCCGACGAGGAGGCCCATCACGGCGAGCGGTTGGAGAAGCTCGACGCCTACGAGCGCCTCTTGGATCAGGCCTTGAGCGGACGGGGAGACGATCCCGTGATGATCGCCGTCGCTGAAACGATCGAGAAGACGGGCGTTCCCCCGCGTCTCTTAAAGGATCTGCTTACCGCCTTTCGGCTTGACCTCACCTAGAAGCGGTACAAGAATTCCGGCGAACTGGATTCCTTTTTCCTTTATTCGGACGCCTTTTGGCTGGACCGCACCCAGAAACGGTTCAAAGAATTACGCGAAACTGGGGCTTTTTTCCTTTATTCGGCCAACCCCATCGGCCGCATCGTCCTCCTTCTTTTCGGTTATGACGACCCGAAGGTTCTGACGCTTTCGGACAAAATATGCACGGGCATCCAGCTCGTGAACCATTGGCAGGACATCGCTATCGATCTTTCACGCGATCGCGTCTACCTCCCTGAGGAGGACTTGGAACGGTTCGGTTATTCCTACGACGAATTGGAGACGAGAAAGATCAACGACTCCTTCCGCTCCCTCATGAGGTTTCAGATCTCGCGCACGCGGTCTCTTTTCTTCGAAGGAAAACCTCTCCTGGATGCGATTGGCTCTTCCGACAGGCGGCTTCGCTGGCAGATCGCCCTGATGTGGCAGGGGCCGATGAAGATCTTGGATAAGATCGAGGAGATCGATTTCGACGTTTTCAAGCGCCGCCCGACGGTTTCCAAGAGAGAGCTCTTGAGGATGGCCTTTTCCCTCCCTCTCAGGAAAAGACTATGAGGGCGTATTCTTTCAGCGCCCCCTACAGTGCCAAGGTCGCCCGCGAGAGCGGCTCGAACTTTTATTGGTCGTTTTTCTTCCT
>CAZWYB010000089.1:8095-9850 GCA_964637745.1 uncultured Pseudomonadota bacterium | reverse complement strand
GTGAAGGCACAAACGACGACTGCCGCCAATAATTTGACCCCCCAGGAAGGGCCTTCTGCCTTAGCCTGGATCCTTGTTGACTGGTCGAGGAGTCTCTTTGTGTTCTCGTGCCGCGGCTTCAAGGTGAAGGCCAGTTCCATCCGGCCTTTTTCGATCTTGTCGATCAGCTTGTCCTTCTCGCTGACCGGCTCCTTGCCCGTCTTGCGGGGGTGTTTGGCGGGATCAACGAGGTAAAATTTGTCACCGATGCTGCAGACCGAATCTTCAGACGCGCCGTAGTCCATCTCGGCAGTTCCGACGGCCTCGCCCTCGCTTCCGGCCTTCAGGTTATATATCGATTTGTCTTTCGGACAGGCTTCGATTGTCATAAAATCCCCTCGACTTTTTTAGATTCCCTTCTTCTCTTTTTCCTCGCGCGCTTCCCGTTCCTTGACCGCGGCCGTCTCGACATGTTCGATGATCTCCCTGGCCCTCTTGATTTCGGCGTCATCCAAAATTTCCAGATGCGACTTCATCGCGTCGTTCACGAGACTGGAGACCTCACTAGGGCGATCGGCTTTCAGTCCGGCGGCGTAGGCCTTGATGAGACTCATGCGAAAGTGTTCCGGATTGCCGTACGGCTTATTGGTTTCGAACCAGCTCTCGGCGACGCGGAGAGCGTCGGCTAATCCTTGATGGGTTTTGCAGTCTGGTTCGCGCAACTTCTCGCTGATGAGGGCGCCTTTGTTAGTCTTGGCGCGATCCCATTCCTCCTTGTCGACGCCGATCTCGTGCAGAAACCGATCCATGACCTTGTCACCGCTGATCACCTTCATGGTCTCGACGGCCTCGTAGATCCTTGCCACATCCTTTTCCGAAACCTTCTCGAGAAGCTTCCACGTCCTCGTTTCGATATCGACTTTCAGTCGAGGGGGAAGAGCGTCGACGGTTTCTTTCATGGCCTTTGTGATGCGGTCGGCAAGTTCCTTGCGGTTTTCAGGTTTGGTGAAATCGAAATCTTCCAGAGATTGTTTTTTCTCCTTGAGCAAGGCCGCTTGGACCTTGTCGCAGATGTCTTTGGCCGTGATCTTCACTTCAGGGTCATGGCCCTCCCCCATGAATTTCTGCAGTTTCTCCTTGGCCAGTTCGTAGACCATGTCGCCACGGACTCCAGGGGAATAGGGATCAATATCAAAGCTCGCTTCGATAGATTGGGTGAAGAATTCTCTGATGCGTGCAAGAGGGTCCGCAATCAGACGTTCGACTTCCGCGTAGAAAGGCGAATCTTCAATTTTCTCGAAGGAATCGACCGGCTTTTTTGAGTCCGGCAGCGTGAATTCAGAATCGTGAGGAGCCCCATCCGCCTTCGTTTCGATGGTTGTTTCGAGCGTATCGATTAATTCTTCCATCCGTCCAACGAGATCTAGGTCCCACCACGTCGTCTCTTGGTCCGGTTGGATTTTCTTGGCAGTCGCGTCGGTGCCCATAGGGTCCTCCTAATATTAAATGATGCTCACTCAGATGATTGCAGGAGGAGTGCCAATTTTAATTCGCTGAAATTATTATTGTTTTTTAAAATTTGAATTTAGGAGGTTACATAAAAAATTACATCCTGTGTGGATTGGGTAACAAGTTGATACCCAACAGAAAAATTCCTGAAGGAATTCAGAAGGAGGCAACTTTTTCGATTATTGGAAACTAACGCAGCCACGTATTATGGTTCTTGTATGACTTTCAGCCCTACCTATTGTGACAGGTGGGCTTCGTGAGGGCTCC
>CAZWYB010000089.1:0-8085 GCA_964637745.1 uncultured Pseudomonadota bacterium | reverse complement strand
ACTGATTATGGTTCTTGTATCACCTGCAGGCATGCCTCTTCTGGAACGCTGGGTTCTCGCGGGCGCGCGTCTGGGACCTCTAGGCCCCGCGTACGCGCGGACGGGGGTTGCGGCAGACGTCGCGAACATCCTTCGGACGACGGGAAGCCGCGAATTGGCGGGCTCCGTTCAGGAACGAGGCCCGTACGCCTTAAGTCGGCTCGATGCCGAGACCCGTAGCCACCTCGCTGGCTTTGTGGACAGGTCTCTCTCCCCGGATCTGCGGGTCCGGATGCAGACCGATTCGGTACGGTTGGAAAAATTGATCGGCATCGCGACGCCCGTCCGTCTCGTCGTGTTCGGGCGCGCGGGAGACGAAGTGCCGGTCGTCTTGGACGCCGAGTTCGGCAAGCGGCGCGGAAGCGCGGTGATTTTGGAAAAGCCATCGCCGTCCGCGCTCTCCTCTCTCAGTCTCTCGAGACATCAATTCTTCTCCCCGGCCCCGGCTTCGGCCCAAGAGGGAAATCCCCCCTCTCCGCCGTCGGAAAAGATATCGCGATTCCCGAATCGGAGAGAAGATTCCTGGGATTTCGTCCGCCTCTCCCGTTTAGGTCTTCCGGGATCTCTCTTCACCCGATTTGCCGCCCAATCCTTCGTGCCGATGGAGGCCGGGGATTGGCTGCGCCTGGGAGGTCTCGTCTTGATGGCCGCGTCTTCCGGGATGAGTCCGCGTCCGCCGATCGCCGATATCGTTTTCGTCTCCGGGGGGATGATCCCTCAGGGAGAACGCATTCCGATCGCTTTGGGAGACGCGAACGAGACGTATGGAGTTGTCGATTTCGATCCGAAGGGGATGACGTTTGACGTGTCGGTCCATCAAACTTCGACGCGTCGTCCGATGTTTCGGACGACGATTCCCCTCCGAAAGGATCTGCGCATCAGCCACTTTTTGGAAGAAAACGCCAAGGACGAGGTAACGGATCTCGTGACGGACCAAATGACATCGGATCGTTTGACCTCCCTTTTGGAGGCGCGCCGCGCGGTGAACTTCGCCTTTCCGTTCGCCGTCGCCTATCTGGAGTGGTTGGAGAAGAATCCCGAATCCGTCGCGCCGGAAAGAAACCAAGTATTGGGGGCGCTTCAACAAGAAATGATGGGAAGGATTCCACAGAAGTTCGAGGATCAGAAAGACTCGATCTGGCGCGACCTCTTCAAGGCCTTCGAGGGGTTTTTGAGGGCGTGGGGACTATCGGACGGATAATTCCTGAAATTCAGTTTGTTCTTTTTTGACAACTTTTAACCTGCGCCGGCGAATGAGGCCTAATCATTAAGGAGGCACTTCCATGGCGCTAGGCGTGAATCTCCCCGTAGGTCCGTCCGCGACTCAGCATTTCGGTTCCATCTTGCACGAGGCGGCGACGCGGTTTCAGGTCCCGGCTCCGGCGCTCTCGGCCTTGGCGGCCCGTGATTTCAAGGGTTCCATGGGTCGGGCCTTGATCGAGTTCGAGGCGCAACGGGCGATCCATCCCCAGCGCGTTCAAATCGCCGACTTCATATCCCGACGAAGCCTCGAGGTGATGCAATATCAACGGGGAGAAGAGGTCGGGGTGCCTCTGTCCGAACATATGCAGGGATCCGCCGAGCCGCTTCCTGTGGTGAACCAACCCCTTGGCGACTATTCTTCTTTCACTCCAGAACTCCGCTACGAAAGACGCGACGTCTACAAAGGCCCCGAGATCGAGCGTTACACGGAAAACGCGATTCGCGAGCGGAAGATGACCCATGCCGCTGCCGAAGGGCTCAATTGGGTAAGTCGTCTGCCGTCGATTGATCTCCGAGATCGTCGGGTTGTGCTCCTAGGAGGAGGCGCCGAGTTGATTCCTGCCGAGATCATGCTGCGCGGCGGGGCGACGGCCCTTTGGATTGATCTTTCGTCACCCGAAAATTTTATCCGCGCGACCGGTGTTGCCAGCGGGACGCTCGTCTATCCGGAGAAGGGGGCGAATCTCTTGGAGCAGCCCCTCGAAATCGCGGCGACGATCGAGCGCTTCTCCGAAGGAGAGCCCGTCGATATTTTGGCCTTTGCCTATGCCGGCAAAGACGCGCGCGAGTGGCGGTTGACCGCCGCGATGAACGCCGTCATCCGCCGGCTCCCGCCCGAGATCGTCCGGTCGTTCGGATGTTTTGTCTCGCCGACTTCCGTTTGCGAGGCCGAGGTCGAGGATATGATGTCGTCGGTCGCGCGTGCGGGTCATCCTTCCCTCTGGCAGGAGGCTCTCGCGAAGCGAGGATTCTTGAAGGATAACCTCACGACCGTAGAGGGCCATCACTGGGTGGACGCGATGGACCCGACCCAAGGGGGCAGTTACCTGGCGGCGCAGTATTTGGAAAAGCGTTTGGCGGCCGAACGCTATGCGGTTTTGGGATTGGGCAAAGGTCCGGTGACGGTGTCTCCGAACGTCGCGGGCATCAGCCGGACGAAGAACATGCAGACGCCGACGTATCGAGCCGGTTTTGTCGGGGCGCCGCATCTTGGACTTTCGACCTACGATCCCGACACCACGCGCTGGCAGAACGGCATGCTCCTGGTCCACGATCTCTTGAATCCCGAGGCGCCGGGCGCTGCGGGAAACGACTTTGAAAATCCGATGTCGAAGGCCCAGGCGATTTTCTCGGAACAGATCCACGGAGGCATTTACTCGTATCCGTACGCGCTCTTGGGGACGATCGGCGTCGCGGTTGCAATCGGTTCCGCCTTGAGGCCCTGGCTTATTCCGCCGCTAGTCCGTTCGATGATTCCGTCGAAGAAGAAGAAAAAATAACGTCGTAACGATTGGACGCCTCTTCTCGCCCCATGTCGTAGAGCGTCCGGAAGACTTCCGGTCTTGTTTCGGAGAAACGCTTGACCTTCACAGCGCGTTTGGGATGGACGACATGGACCTGCTGTTTCGGATAGCGGCGCCTAAGATCATCCACATCCACGGGGACGGACGAATCGATGCCGCGCCCCCATCGTAACCCATTCAAGGCGGTCTTGAGGCCCCGTCGCACGAGGCTTTGCACCGGACGGTCGAAGACCAGGCCCTTTTGACTGCTCGTGACGACGAAGACGTGCTGAGCGCCGAGCATCAGCGCCAACTCGACGGGGGCGTTATTGGCGAAGACGCCGTCGATATACACGTCCGCGCCGTAGAGGATGGGGGCGCCGTAAAAGACGGGAATGCGCGAAGAGGCCTTCACGGCCTGGGTGAGCGACCAAGAACTTCTGGCGAAAATCCAGTCGTCGTTGGGGAGATAGTCGGGTTTGTTCGTGAAATAGCGCGCCGCAAGGGGTTGCCGACCGACGGAGAGTCGGGTGGCGGTGACGATCAAGTGCGTACGACTACAAAAGGCCCGTTCCGTGTCCACCAGGCCGCGGTCGAAGACGCTTTGTAGGGCGGCGGGGAAGGGATTGAGCGGGCGGTTGCTCAAGCGCAGTTCGGTCGCACACCCGTACTCGACCCAAACATTTTGGGCAAAATCATGGTCGAACGGCGCCCCGGCCGCCGCTGCCGTGGCCACGAGACTTCCCGAAGAACTGCCGATCGCCACGGCGAACGGTTGGGGGCCGTGACCGGTTGCCTGAAGTCGGGCACCCAACTCCATCGTGAATCCCGTCTGAAAAGCACCCCACATGGCCTCGCCGGGAAGGACAAGGGCGATGGGGCCTGTGGATAAGTGAGCTATTGGCACCATGCCAACTTAATCGACGCACCGTGTTAGGAGTTGCTAGAAAAACAACGCATCGCGTTATATCCGGAATCATTGTTATTTTTCAGATTTTTCGGCAGGGTAGGGTCCATGACCCAGCGGCCTCTAGAACAATGGATCCTGCTACCCCGTCTTCTGAAGTGGCTTCTGATCTCTCTGGTTGTGGGCTTTCTCGCGGCTGGTGCCGTCTTTGTCTTTCTCCGCGCCCTGGATTGGGTGACCGACTACCGCGAGGCGCATCTCTGGATCATCGCCTTTTTGCCGGCCGTCGGGTTCGTGATCGGGTGGGTCTATCACCACTTGGGACAGGTCGTGGAGAAGGGGAATGATCTCCTGATCGACGAGATCCATAATCCCAAGCGGGTCATCCCCCTCCGCATGTTTCCCTTCATCCTCATAGCCACGCTGGCCTCTCATCTCTTCGGGGCGTCGGTCGGTCGCGAAGGGACGGCGGTCCAGATGGGCGGATCTCTGGCCGACCAACTGTCGCCCTGGCTCAAATTCCAGGAGGAGGACCGACGGATCCTACTCATGACGGGTATCAGCGCCGGATTCGCCGCCGTCTTCGGAACGCCCTTGGCCGGCGGCGTCTTCGCCTTGGAGGTGTTGGCGATCGGCCGCATGCGCTATGAGGCGATCTTTCCATGCTTTCTCTCCGCGGTGATCGCGGATCAGGCGACGCGAGCCTTAGGCATCGTTCATACGGTTTACGCCATCCCCGACGTGACCCGCGTCACGCCTGTGAGTCTTGGGGCGACGCTCCTGGCGGGGGCCCTCTTCGGACTCATCGGTATGATCTTCGCGCGGGGCACGCATTGGATCGGGCATGTCTTCCGACAGAAGATCGCCTATGCCCCGCTGCGCCCGCTCCTCGGAGGGATCATCGTGGCCGCGGCCGTTTGGGGCCTGGGAACGTCTCGGTATATCGGTCTGGGGATTCCCGTGATCGACGAGGCCTTCGTAAGGCCGTCTCCGGCGACGGATTTTTCCTTGAAGACGATTTTCACGGCCTTAAGCCTCGGTTCCGGCCTCAAAGGGGGAGAAGTGACGCCCCTCTTTTACATCGGCGCGACGCTCGGAAGTTTTCTCTCTCGCATTCTTCCTCTGGCGAGGCCGCTCCTCGCGGGCGTCGGATTCGTCGCCGTCTTTGCCGGGGCCGCCAATACGCCGATCGCCTGCACCCTCATGGCGATGGAGCTCTTCGGTCCGGCCGTCGGTCTTTATGCAGGGATCGCCTGCGTGACCAGTTATCTCTTTTCCGGGCACTCGGGGATCTATCGCGCCCAGCAGGTGGGGCATTCCAAGCACGGAGGCGCTTTGATCTTAAAAAGGACGGTCCTTGCAGTGGGAATCGTGGGTCTGTTCGGCATGCATCCGGCGTTCGCGCAAGGTCTGGCGTCGAAGCAGGTCGTCCCCCAACCGGAAATTCCAAAACCCGTGGTCGGTCAGCCCTTTGTCGATCCGGTCTTTAAGACGACGGTCTTGCGGATCACGGATGCGCGGGCGGCCGGCCTCAAAGGCGTTCTTCCGGATTATTCCAAGCGCCAGGCCTGGAACGCAAACGAGTCGCTCTTACTCCTGCGCACGGGAGACGGCAACGCCCTCCTCTATGATGGGGCGACCTACAAATTCAAAAAACCCCTGGACGGCGTGGGCGGCGAGGACGTCTTCTGGTCGCCGACCAACCCTTCCCTCATCCTTTTCAACGGCGACAACGTCCTTTCGTCCTTCAACGTCGAGACGAACGAAAAGAAGGCCCTTTTCACCTTCGCCGGTTACACCTACGCCAACACGCGTGGGGAGGGGAACCTCTCGCGTGACGGCCGGTGGTACGCCGTCGTCGGTCAGTATTACGACGAGGCCAAGTCCAAGGTCTTTTACAAGGATCTGATCGTCTTCGATCTGACGACGAATCAGATCGCCGCCAAATTGCCGTTACCGGCCTCCGTGGAAAATTTCGATTGGGTCTCCATTTCGCCGAACGGAAATTTCGTGGTGGTGGATTATGCCGACGACGTCTCGGGCCGTTTCCACGGCCTCGAGGTCTACGACCGGAATTTCAAATTTCTTTGGCAAAAACCCCTGGGATCCGGGCACAGCGACCTGGGCGTGGATGAGAACGGCGACGAGGTTTTGGTCATGGATGTCTATGATCCCAACAAGAACGTGACGGTCGTCAAAAAATTTCGTCTTGCCGACGGCCGGGAGACGAGCCTGTTGGAATTACCGCCCTTATTCGACCAACACATCTCCTGCCGGAACGAAAAACGCGCGGGCTGGTGCTTCCTCAGCACCTTTGATTACGTGGGACGCTTGACCGACAGCCCTGCCACCTGGCTGCCCTTCGAGGACGAGGTCTTCGCCTTGAAATTGGACGGCAGCGGCGCCGTGGAGCGGCTCGCCCATCATCACAGCCGACGCTATTCGCCCGCGACGCCCGACAGCGACCACAGCAACTACTTCGCCGAACCCCATGCGACAGTCAGCCGGGGCGGGGACCGCGTCATTTTTGGGAGCAACTGGAGGCAAAACGTCAAGGATGAGGCTTCCGTGGACGCCTATGTGCTGAGTCTCGGCAAGAAATGAACAGTTGACCTTTGGAGCCGGGTTGGCCAAACTGCCCCAACTATCAACCAGGCCTGCCTTAGAGCTCCGCGGCGTAACGCTACGTCCTCTTTAGCAGTCAAGCCAATCATAGGGGGTTTGTATGGGTCGTAAATTGTTCGTCGGGAATCTCCCGTTCTCCGTCAATGACGAGAGTCTTCGGACGCTCTTCGCCGAAGCCGGGGCCGTCGCGTCCGCGCAGGTCATCATGGACAAGTTCTCGGGACGCAGCAAGGGTTTCGGTTTTGTCGAAATGTCGTCGGATGAAGAGGCCGCCAAGGCCATCAGCCAACTGAACGGCAGGGAAATAGAAGGGCGGGCGTTGACGGTCAACGAGGCGCGTCCCCAGGCCCCTCGTGAAGGCGGATTCGGCGGCGGTGGAGGTCGCGGCGATCGCGGCGGTGGTGGCGGCGGTGGATACGGCGGCAAACGCGGAAGAAGCTGGTAATTCTTCCATGTCCAAAGAAGACCTCGCGCGGTTCGAAGGCAAGATCACAGACATCAACGGCGGAGGCTGTTATCAGGTGACGCTGGACAACGGCGCGATCATTTCCACAAAACTTTCCGGAAAGATGAAACGTTTCCACATCCGTGTGATCGTTGGAGACAAAGTGACCGTCGGGGTCTCGCCCTACGATCCGTCACATGGGTTCATCGTTCACAGGCATAAATTCTAAAAAACGAGTCGGATTTACCAGCTGGCGAGAAACCAGCGGTGCCCGATTTTCGCCCGAGGACGGAAGTAAAGATTGTAGGTCCAGTCCGGACCTCCGCCGTCGAAGTGAATGAGGGAAAATTCGCCCGGAAAGAACGTCCAGCCCCGCGCTCGAGCCCCTTCGACAAGGAGGGAGTTGTCTTCCGCCGCGCGAATGCGGTCGAGGATTTCATCGAGCTCCCTTTTCGCCTCGGCGCCTAAACCGGATTCGATCTCCTCTCCGAGGGCCGTGAGCATTTCCGACTCCGAAGGCGACCGTTTCAGTTCCTGGGCGATGCGCAACTGAAAGCTATGTAGGAATTCATCCGGCACCGGCATCCGGTGATTCTTTTTGCGATACTCCGCGACTACGGACTGGCCTCGTTTTCCTTCCATGGCCCAGGCGTCGAGTGGGAGCGCGTTCGCCGGCAGCCAAGCCTGCACGGTGATCCCTTCCCGAGCCAAAGCCAAGGCGCGCCGGTCGCGCCTCAAGGGCAGATGCGGGATGCCGTAGACGCGCAACACCTGCTGGATCATGAGCTTCCGCTCGGCGACGCCGGTGCCCCTCGGCAGATAGGAAAAGACAAAATTGGCGCCCCAACCCGTGGAGGCACGGTAAACGAATTCGCGCCCGTCCCGAAAATAATGCATGCGCCCAATGACGGAGGGAAGTTTTTTCCCGGGGATATGTTGTTCGATCGTGCGGGCGATGCGGTGCCACTGAGAGGCCTTCGCGGCCTCTTTGTCGACGAAAGTCTCATCGGCAAAGAGATAGGGGATGGCGATTTCCGGCGTCACCGCCAGCGGCATCATTTTCAAATTGAAATGGACTCCGGAGATTTCGGAGTTGGCGCCCCTCTCGATCCGATGGAGCCCGGATTTCGAAGAAGGGCCGACCAAGGAGGGAGCCGCGTTGGATGCTGGAAACCGGACGGATCCACCGCCCGCAGAGGCGAGGTGAGTCGTGGTTACGGTGGTGGTTCCCGGCAGGGCGCGTAAGAAGAACGTAATCTGATGTGGGAGTCTTCGCAAATGGTGAACGAAATTTTTCGGGGTTT
>CAZWYB010000088.1:0-10008 GCA_964637745.1 uncultured Pseudomonadota bacterium | reverse complement strand
TGACCTGTTCGGATAAGGGGTATAAAAGACGGTAGAACATTAGTGGATTTTCCCCTTTCCTTTAAGCGCCTCGGTCACGCGCTCCATCTTCATGCCCCGCGATCCCTTCACCAGGACCAAGTCCCCGGCTCGGAGGAGGGAGCGGATCGTCGGAATCCCTTCCTCCGCCGTCCGAAAGGCCAGGCCTCGGGTCCGTTCAAGGCCCGCACTCCGCGCACCTTGAACAACGTCTTCCGCGTGAGGCCCCACGGCGAAGAGAAGGGAGACGCCGGCGCGTGCGGCCCGCTCTCCCGTTTCGCGATGCGATTTCGCCGCGTGCGCCCCGAGCTCCAGCATGTCGCCCAAGACGGCGACGGAACGCCGGCGTTCGGACGCCTCCTTCAAGAAATCGAGCGCCGCGGCCATCGAATCGGGATTCGCGTTGTAACAATCGTTGATGACCGAAACCTTCTTGGGCAGTTGCACGATCTCCATCCGCTTGGCGCCCCCATGAAAGGACCGGAGCGCGACCCTCATCCGACCGATCGGCACGCCGCAGACGTCGCCCACGGCCAACGCCGCAAGGGCGTTCAAGATGTTGTGGCGGCCGACGATCGGGAGGGAAATCGGAGCCGTGCGCCCTTTGAATTTCGCGCGAAACCGAAGGCCCTTGAGATCATCCAGAGACGCATCCATCGCTCGGAAATCAGCGTCCTTCGTGAATCCGAAGGAAATCACCTTGGCCCCTGCCGACTTCGCCCGCTTTTTTAGATACGGAAAAAAGCGGTTGTCGGCGGGAAGGACGGCGGCTCCTCCCCGCGGCAGGCGGCCTAAAATTTCGGCCTTGGCCTTCGCCACACCGGCCAGCCCTCCCAAGCCCTCGAGGTGGGCACGCCCCACGTTCGTGATGAGCGCGACCGACGGCTCGGCGATCTCCGCCAAACGATCGATCTCTCCGAAATGATTCATCCCCATTTCCAGAACGGCCGCGTCTTCATTCCCCTTCAAGCGTCCGATCGTGAGAGGCAGGCCGATCAGGTTGTTGAAATTACCCTCGGTCTTGAGGGTCCGGTATTTCGAGGCGAGAACGGCGGCCACCATGTCCTTGGCCGTCGTCTTGCCGTTGGAGCCGGTAACCCCCACCACGCGCAGTAAAAATTTCTTCCGCCAATAATGGGCGATATCCCCCAAGGCGCGGAGGGTGTCCTTGACACGAAGGACGTTGCCTTCGGCCTTCCTTTCTTTCTGGATCACGACGGCGCCCGCGCCTTTTTCCTGAACTTCCTTCAGGTGATCGTGTCCGTCATGATTCGCGCCGCAAAGCGCCACGAAGAGATCCCCGCGCTTGAGCGTTCGGGAATCGGTCGAAAGTCCCCTCACGACGGCATTCCGCGCACCGTGCACGAGACGACCGTCTGTGGCTTCTTCAATCTCCCCCATCGTCATCTTCATTTTTTCCCGCCCAAATACTTCCTTAAAATTTCCTGGTCACTGAAATGCGTCTTGGTCTTTCCGATAATCTGGTAGTCTTCATGCCCCTTCCCCGCCACGATGAGGAAATCACCCGGCCGGGCCATCTGAACGGCCTTCTTCAGCGCTGCTTCGCGTGACACGATGCGAACGACCCGATCGTCCGAAACGCCGGCGTCCTTCAGACCCGGCAGGATTTCCGCGATGATCGATTCAGGGTCCTCGGTACGCGGATTATCGGAAGTAACGACGACGAAATCGCTCACCAGCCCGGCCTCACGGCCCATCAAGGGCCGCTTCGTTCGGTCCCGATCGCCGCCGCAACCGAAGACGGTGATCAGACGGGCTCCCTTCCGGACGAATTTTTTGAGCGCCTCCCCCACGCGCGCAATCGCGTCCGGCGTATGCGCGTAATCGACGAAGACGTGCAGACCCTTCTTGTTGTCGATCCTTTCGAGGCGTCCCGGAACGGCCTTAAGGGCGCGGATGCCGCGAACAATCGCTTCGACTGGAATTCCCAGTCCATGCGCAACGCCGGCGGCGACCAGAATGTTTTCCAAATTATGGAGTCCCATGAGCCTTGAGGTCACCACGGCCGACTTGCCTCCTCTTCCGAAGACGACCTCGGCGCGAAGGCCTTCCTCCGAAAGTTCATAGAGGCGGCAAGCGACATCGTAGGGACCGGTCAACCCCACGCGGACGACTTTGGCCTGCGTATCGCGCGCGATGTCGTCGGACCTAGGATCCTGTGCATTGACGACGCCGATCTTCGTTTTTTTACGGCTTTCAGCGAGATAGGTATCGAAGAGCCTTTTTTTGGCCTGAAAGTAATCGTCGAGATCGGCGTGAAAATCCAAATGGTCTTGCGTGAGGTTGGTGAAGGCGACCGCATCGAAATGGACGCCGCGGACACGGCCCAAGGCCAGAGCATGCGAGGAAACTTCCATAAGGATGTCCGTCGCCCCGACCTTTTTCATTTGGGCGAAGAATTTTTGAAGATCCACGGACTCCGGTGTCGTGTGAGGGGCCGGGAAGGTCTTTCGCCCGAATCGGTAATTGATCGTTCCCAGGACGGCGGGCTTCCGGCCGGCCGCCTTGAGAATGGATTCCAAGAGAAAGGTGACGCTCGTCTTGCCGTTGGTCCCCGTGATCCCGATGACCCTCATCTTGAGGGAAGGCTCGCCGTAGAAACGGGCCGCGAGATCCGCCAAGACCTTCCGCGAGTCCTCGACTTGGATTTGGGGGATTTTCAGGAAGGCCTGAGGCGCCTGGGATATGACGACCGCGGCGGCGCCATTCCGGACGGCGTCCGGAATGAATCGATGACCGTCCTGTTCGTGGCCGGGCACCGCGACGAAGAGAAAACCCTTCTTTACCTGTCGCGAATCTTGGGTGACGCCGCGGATATTTTTCCTGCCGAGCGCGCCGGCCACCTCTTCGACGGGAATATTTTTAATCAACTGTTGAAGCATCATTTATGTCCCGGTTCATTCTTCTTTAAAATAAATTCGGCAGTCTGCACCGCCCGCCGGACTCCCCGGCGACGGCACCTGGGCCTCGGCCACACCCGAACCGATCACGCGACAACTCAAATGCCTCTCATCCAAAAGGGCCAATACCTTTCGCTTCGAAAGACCTCGAAAATCAGGCAGAGCGCCCGCGACACTCCCCGTTTTGGCCGGGACCGAAAATCCCGCGTTCTGAACCGTTAGCAACGCGGCTTCCGCCGGTTTCGGTGCGGCACCCTCCGGCTCGCTCCTTCGGGTATTTCCTCCGCCACCCGCCTTTGGCGGGTGCCCGGCGTCGGTCACCGTCGTGATCGGCATCCCCGGCTTCTCCGGTGGAACACCCATATCGGTCAAAGCCGCCCAGGCGATCTTCCGGAAAACGGGCGCCGCCACGAGACCGCCGTAAATCTCACCTTTGGGCTCATCGACCACGACCAGCACGACCAATTGAGGATCGTCGGCGGGAACGATGCCGACGAAAGACGCCACGAACTTGGTGTGGGAATATTCCCCGCCGATCACCTTCTGGGCCGTTCCCGTCTTTCCAGCGACCGTGTATCCGGGAAGTGCGGCCTTCGTCGCCGTGCCTCCCTCCGTCGTCACACCCTTCATGATGTCGATGATGAGGCGCGACGTATCCTCCCGCAGGACACGACCCTCTTCTTTGGGCCCGTTTTCCAGGATGGTGTGACCGTCGGCGCCGGTCACCTTGGAGACCAGGTAGGGACGGAGACGGACGCCCCGGTTGGCGATCGTGGCATAGGCGGACACCAACTGGAGAGGCGTCACCCGCACGCCCTGGCCGAAGGAGATGTTGGCGAAATCGATCTCCTGCCAGGATTTGACTGGACGCACATAGCCCGGCACTTCCCCGGGATAATCGATCCCCAGGCGCTTGCCGAAACCGAAGAGGTCGACCGTTTCGGCAAAATCCTTCTTACCAAGTTTGCGGCCCACCTTATAAATCCCGATGTTCGAGGAGACTTTGATGATGTCGCGGACCGACAGCATCCCGTATCTTTCGTGGTCGTGGATGACGTGATCTCCCACTTGGAGGTCCCCGTTCTCGCAAAAGAACTTGTCGCCCGCCTTCACGGCCCCGTGCTCCAAGGCCGATGAGGCCAGGATCGTCTTGAAGGTGGAGCCGGGCTCGAAGGTGTCGGTCACCGCCAAATTCCGCCAGAGCCCGACGTCATAGGATTGATAGGAGTTCGGATTAAAACTCGGATACGATGCCATCGCGAGCACGGCCCCCGTGTGAGGGTCCAACACGACCGCCGTGCACGACTTGGCGCTGTGGCTCTGACAGGTCTCGTTGATCTCCTTCTCGGCGACGTACTGAATGTTCTTGCGGATCGTCAGATGAAGATGATGGGGATCCTGCACGTCCTTCGTGAGCGTCTCCTCCGTCTCGAACATCTTGCCGCGCGCGTCGCGGTAGGTCGTCGCATCTTCCGCCTCACCCTTCAAATAACGGTCATAAAATAGTTCCAACCCGCTCAGCCCTTCGTTATCCAGACCGACGGCCCCCAAAATCTGGCTCGCCACCTCCCGGTTCGGATAAAAACGCTTGGCGCCTTTCACGAGCTCCAGGGCGTCCATCTGCAGAGTGGTCAGATCGTCCTTTTCGCGGGGACTTAAGAAACGTTTGAGCCATACATACTTCTTGTCTCCGGAGAGTTTCTCCTGAAGCTCCTTGACGGGGATCTTGAGGATCGCGTTGAGATCCTTAACGGCCTTCTCCACGTCCTTGATCTTCGGGGGGCGTACCGCGACGGAAGACGCCGGAACGCTGATGGCCAGCTCCTCGCCGGCGGCATCGTATATATTTCCGCGTGGAGGAACTTCTTCGACCTTGGTTTGATACTGGCTTTTTGCGATCCGTTCGAGTTTATGGTCCCGCGTCACATGGAGCCAAAAACACCGGTAAACGAGAACGGCGAAACCGAAGAGAAAAAAACCAATAACGAGCGTAATTCTTTTTTTCCTGCCGCGTTGTCCGCTTTCCTTTTGGAAAACCGGTTTCTTCAAGGCTTTTTGCCCTCGCTGACGAGTTCTTTTTTAACGTAAATGATCTGTCCTTCGGTCGGACGCCTGAGGTTTTCTTGCGCAGCGATCTGCTCCAATCGCTGAGGCGATCGCAAGGTCGCCGCTTCCAACATCAGAGAGCGACCCTGATCCTTGAGCTTCTCCTGCTGGTCGACCAGGCTCCTCAGCCGATAGCCTGTCTCCACTACCTGCACGCGGGTCCACACGTAACCCAAGGCAAAAGCAAAAAAGATGAAGAGATAGAGTGCGGCCCCCTTCAAAATGCCGCGCATCTTGAGGTTCTGATAAGCCGCCATCCCGCGTTTCCGGATGCGCGTGTGCGGCCAATAAGTCGAGCCAGCCCTGCGATTCATCGCGAACCTCCCACCTTTTCGGCCACTCGAAGTTTCGCCGATCGCGCGCGAGGGTTTTCCGCGATTTCCTCGTCCGTTGCCGTCAGCGGTTTTTTCGTCACCCGCCGCAAAATTCCTTCCGTTTCAAAACGAACGAAGGACTGCTTCACGCGCCGGTCTTCTAACGAATGATAGGAAATAACGGCCAAACGACCGTTGGGCTTCAGGAAGGTTGGTGCGGATTCCAGGAAGTGATCCAATCGCTCTAATTCGCGATTGACCGCAATGCGAAGGGCCTGGAAGGTTCTCGTCGCCGGATGGATCCGGCGCGGCCACGCGCGCCGGGGAACGGCACGGGCGACCAATTCGGCAAGCTCGGTCGTGGTCGCAAGATTCTTTTTTCGTCTTGCTTCAACGACGGCGGCGGCAATGCGGCGGGCGAACGGCTCTTCTCCGTACTCTCTCAAAAGGACCTCCAAATCCCGGGCCGAGCTTGTCCGCAGAATGTCTTCGGCGTTCGGCTCGTCGGCACGGGGATCCATCCTCATGTCGAGCCGAGCCTCCTTTCCGAAACTGAATCCTCTTTCCGGAACGTCGAACTGGTATGACGAGACGCCCAGGTCCAAGAAGATACCGTCCACTTGACCCGACCCCACAAAATCAGCGGCAGACCGGAGAGAGACGTCCAGTTCGTCAAAAGTGCCGTGAAGAAAAAGGGCCTGCGGCGATGTGATTCTCTTTCGCGCCACTTCCAAAATTTCCTGATCACGATCGATTCCAAGAATTTTTCCTTTCCCGTCCAGTCGGCCTAAGATCGCTTCCGCGTGTCCGCCCGCCCCCACCGTCCCGTCGATGTAGACTCCGTCCGCGTTCGTCACCAAGTCCTTCAGCACCTCATCGACCATCACCGGCCGATGGGGATAGTTCAGTGGAGAAGACACGTCCGCGCGAAGGGATCCTGAAAACTCAAAATAGCGTCAGCGACCGAATCGTAAGTTTCAAAGCACTCCTCGACACCCGTCAGGCGCATGATGTCCCGATGGTAGCGGGTCGCATGCGCGATCTTGATGCCGCCGGCGAGGAGCGAGGACACGGCGGCTAGCGAAAGCAACTCCGACAGAAATCGATAATGGATGTGCTCTACGTCTCGAAGATTCAGGACGATCTTGCTCCGTTCGCCCGCGAGGTAGTTTTGGATTTTTCGGAGCAAGTCCACTCCGTCGCTCGGGTTCAGTTCGCCCGAAGGATTGAAGATTGAAATATCCTCGACGTGATGGATCATAGCCCCAAGTCCGCCAGTTTTTCGCCGATTGAGCTCAGATCCTGCTCGGCCTCATCGAAAACCTTTTGCCATTTCTCGCGCGCCCAAATTTCAAAACGCTTGGTCATGCCGACGATCACGACGTCCGTATTGAGGGCCGCGTAACGGCGGAGAGAGTTCGGGATGATGATGCGGCCGTTCTGGTCCACGTGACATTCAGCGGCCGCGGAAATGAAAAAACGCTGCAGGGCTCTCACCTCCGGCTTGAACTGCGGAAGCGCCGGGACCTTGTCCTCGACCGTCTTCCACTCGCGCACGGGATAGGCCCACAGGCAGCCGTCGTAGTTCGTGACGATCAATCGTTCGTCGTAGTTCGCGACGAGGATTTCCCTGAACTTGGAAGGAATCGACAAACGCCCCTTCGGGTCTATGGTGTGCTCATACCGCCCGCGAAACACTATGCACCCCTTTATGGAACTTTGTGGGATATTATGGAACTAATTGAGGCAAGTCAATAAATTTTTAAAGCTAATTACTTGAAAATGAAAAGGAATTCAAAATCCCAACGAAACAGGATCGATAGGAAAAAAGAAGAGCTAAATTAGTGATTTTAAACGAACTTCTAGATACTTTTGAGGGACTTACTATTAACTATTTAAAAATAAATGGGAATTAAAGAACGCCTTCGCTGTAGGGTTTATCAATAATACCGTCTAAGGGCTTTGCAGCTTCAATCTCCTCCGGGGCGAGTTTATAGACATGGATGGCGTCGTAAGGGCAATTCTGTTCGCAGAGTTTACAACCGATGCAGGTCTCGATGTTCACATGAACCAATTGAAGAACGCCGTTCGCGTTCTCCCCACCCTGAAGGGAAAGGCAATCCGGAACCGGACACCAGTGCACACAGTATTCACATCCCGTGCACGCGTCTCTTTCTACGAGCGCCTTTTGCTTCGGTTTGGCCGGCTTTGCGGGAGCCGCAGGTTTAGGGGCTTCGGTGGTGGTTGACGTCTCTTCCATCTAAAAGATCCTAGTGAACGACTCTTGCCGTGTCAACGGCGGTTCTGCAAGAGAGGCGATCGGACGAGACTGCAACCGCCGTCGCCGAGATAATAATAGAGCGTGCTGACGGGTAAAGATTCTGTCGCGCATGTCGGTGAACACCCGTCATTGGGTGCCGTATTGCCGTCGTCGCACTGCTCCACACCGGTTTCGATGAAACCGTCGCCGCACGACGCGGGAACGCAGGTGTTCAAACAGGCATCATTATTGCTCGTATTACCGTCGTCGCATCGTTCGCCGGTATCCACCACGCCGTCGCCGCAACGCGGGTTCGTGCAGTTGGTGCGACAGGCATTCGGCGTCGTATTGCTGTTGGCTGCACCGTTGTCGCAGGCCTCACCCGCCTGCAGAATGCCATCGCCGCAGGTCGGCAAAGCGCAAGCGTTGGTACAGGCGTCGTTGTTGACCCGATTGCCGTCGTCGCAGGCCTCAACACCCGTCTCAACGAAACCATCGCCGCACGACGCGGGGATGCAGGTATTCAAGCAGGCGTCATTGTTGCTCGTATTGCCGTCGTCGCAGAGTTCGGTGGTTTCGACGACGCCGTTGCCGCACCCGATTTCCACGGCGCCGATGTCGCAAACCACGATCCCATCATTGTTGCCATCGAGGGGGCGAAGAAAGGATCTTTGGTCTTCCGTCAGGACGACCGTCTGAGCGTCATCCGATGTGCAGCCAACGATATTGTTTCCCCTGTCGATCGCGGGGCTCCCCGTCAAAAGAACATGGGTCGGCGTGGGACCGCCGTTGCTGGCTAGAGGGCCGAGTAAAGGCGCGACGCCCGTCTGATCGCCGGTCGCGGTAAACGTGCAACCTCCTCGGGTATCACCTAAAAGATTGAAGCCTTGAGACGTGAAAAACGTGGCTCCCACATTGGCGCAGTCGGGAGCGACCGACATGGGGCTATTATCGAAGTTCCCCGCCACGATGCTGTTTCGGATGATCATGGCCGGGCCCGTATCCGACTCCAGGGCGATACCGCCGCCGTCGCCGATTCCATTCGCCGAAAAATCGGCGGTGTTGTTGGTGATCGTGACGTTTCTCAGGTTCGTGCTGATCTCCACGGCAAGACCGCCGCCGTCGCCTTCCGCATGATTGCCGCTGACTGTCGTATTGATCATCGTGAGTACGCCGAAGCTGTTGACGCCGCCTCCGCTGTTGGTCCCGATCGCTTGATTGGCGTTATTGTTGCTGATTGTGCTGCGGTTGATTATCCCTGTCCCCGGAATCCCCGGATTGTTGATTTGAATGCCGCCGCCGTTGATCGCATCATTTCCGTTCACGACGACATCCGTGAGCGTCAGAGAACCGGCCTGCACCCGGATCCCTCCTCCGCTATTGAAGAAGGTTCCAGTGCAGTCTCGAGCCACGCCGTTCTCGATGGTCACGCCGGAAATCGTCACGATCGGCGAGACCGTCGAAATCACGAGGTCAAAGACGCGGTCGACCTTGTTGGCATTGATGATCGTCGTGGCCGCCCCGGCGCCGGTGATCGTCAAGGTCTCCGGCGTCCCCGTCGTATTGACGATGTCAAAATCCCCGTTGGCATCGGCGTCTTCGCAGCCCGACGTGGGAAGGCTGATCGTATAGGTTCCCGCCGGAAGGATGATCGTATCGTTTCCAAGGATGATCGTATTGTTTCCGAAGGCATCGACCGCCGGACAATCCACATTCGCCACGTTATTATTCGCCGCCGTGATCGCCTCTCGCAACGAACACACTCCGTTCGCCGCGACGACGTCAGGAGCGGACGCCGTCACGGTCATGGTCGCCGCTCCGGCCAAAGAAGGGGCCAAAAAAAAGGCAAATATCGAAAAGAGGATTATTTTCTTCATCGTTACCTCCTGGATCGGACTTCTTCTCCTTTCCCCCCCTTTTCGGGGGAGGGGTTGCAACGTGTTTATTCGAGCTCTGGACGAGTCTCGAGCATGTTACTCACCCATTTGGGTTCATCCCTCGCTTCCTCGAAGAGCTCAAGAAATAAGTTCTACCAGAATCGCCACCATCGAGGTGGCGATTCGTCTATCTGTTAAGCCACTTTTCCACATTTGACATAACAAAGGTCATACTATAAACTGTTCTCCATCTCAGATATGTTAAAAATTCACCTAATTTCACAGCGGTATAGATAACGCCTAGTTAGGTGTTACTCGAAAAAACCCGCTGTGAAAAGCGGGTTTTTTCAATAAAACAGCCCGCTGACCGCCAAAGGCGGCAGATGAATTTAAAACAGATCTGAAAGAGTAACTTGAAATTATTCCCCGAAACAAACCGCAAGTTTGCAAGGGGTTCATGCCATCACGTTTTATAGATTCGTTTACTTTGGTAGACGGGGTCTTTTCGGAAA
>CAZWYB010000087.1:0-10058 GCA_964637745.1 uncultured Pseudomonadota bacterium | reverse complement strand
GTGGCCCGCCTTCCGAATGGTTGAATCGACACTCGTTGTGACGCCTTCAACGGTGATTTTGCGGAGGGTGGAAAGGATCTGACGGTTGGGGACAAAATTTGTAATTAAGGGCAGGGCGGCCAAGCCGCCGGCCCGCAGGGCATTCAACGGTGTTAACAGATCAGCCATGCCCTTCCCTCGCATAAGGCCTGAGAGGGTTGCCTTCTTTCAAGGAACGAAAAAATTTTTATATTTCAAGATGAGTTGACACCCGTTCATGAGGTCGTTGCCAGCCAAACCGCCATCCCATTAATCGCACAACCTCTGAGGGGGGATGGCCGATCCACCACGCACTTATGGATCTCGAGGTTCAAAGGGGTCTGCTCTTGGCCCTCGGGAGTATTCCGGACGAGGTGCGCCAGCGTGAGTACGCCCGAGGCCTGGCCGTCGATTTGCCCGCTCAGGCCGGAGAAATCAACGGCACGGTCGATTGCTATGTGCGGACTCATGATGCAGGGCAGTGTCTGTCTCAGGTGCTCGGAGGTCAGACGATCTCCTCCCTGCCTCAACCCTCCGCGGAATTGAGGGATGCAGCCAGGCAGGTTGCGCAGGCTGGTGAAGAAGCCCTGGCCCAAGGCTGGAATCGGATGAGATACGCCGCGGAATTTAGCCGGGTCTATTACGGCGATTTCTATCAAAACCGCATCACGTCCCAGGAACGCATTGCATTGAACAACTTAGTTTCGTTCTACGCGAGACGGCTTCCTGATAACACTTTAGAAACCGTGCGGGGCGGACTGAGAAGCCGGATCTATGACGGAACGGCACGGCTCTCGGCCTATGACACCAGGCCGGTCCTTCCGGTGGCACTGCCCCATCCGCCGCTTTGCAGTCAGGGGGACTGGGAATATCATATGATCGCCGTTCGTGGCCTTTCCTATTCCATTCCCGTCGCGGTTCCGAGGGGACTCAGTATGCCGTTCGTCCTGTATGAGAATGCCCTCTATAGCGAGTTCGAGGTCTTGAAGACGATGATTGCTCCGGCGGAATTTGAGCGCATCATTCATCCAGGCAACGGGGTGCCCGATATGGTCTTTTTCTTGGGAGGAGGTTTCCCAGGCTCCAATCAAGTCTTGAACGTTTGCGGCATGAGGACGGACGATCGGGGCGGTGAGTTTTCAGGATCCTCCAATCACATCATGTCGAACAGCGCCTTCGACAACAATCAGTGGGCTTTATCGGCCGCCAATCCGATCGGCGTGATGGGCTTTGCCTGGTCCTTCAAAGTGCTTCATCATGAGATGGGCCACGCGATCTATGCCCGTCTTCTCAATCAGCAGCAACGGGATCAATTCGAGGATTTTTTTCAAGCGATGCGAAGGGGTTACGGCGCTGAGACGAGTGATCGTCGCGACTATTGGGTTCCGAACAGCGAATTCGTCCAGTCGGTGAATGGAGTGGTGCATTCCCGGACGTATGGGTTGACGAACGAAAGGGAGTATTTCGCCGAGATGTTCGATGAGTATCTTTCTTACCAGTTGAGAGGAGATCAACCCATCGATCCTCCCGTCCGCGCTCGGTTCGCCCTGATGAGAGATTTTTTTCGCCGAGATGGCGTCCATCCCGAGGCCTTTTCGCCGGAAGCGGTCGTTGCGGCGTTTCGTGCCGCGGGAGCTCCCTTGGATTATCGCCCTCGATCGATTGGTGGCGCCGATCTTCTTCTCAACGGCTTTTACAACAGCACGACCGGGGCGGGCGCCGAGCTCTATTTCGGAGGCCGAGGCGTTTCGGGCAGCCGCATTTTCAGCTATGGCGGAGGCGCGTACCTCCAAGGAGGCTTTCAAGGACCGGGGCATCTGGGGTTCGGGTTTGAAGGTAACGTGGGCCTCATGCCCGCGTCTTGGATCGGCCTGGACCTCCTCGGACGCATCGGGTTTCGGGCGGATTTCAATTCTTCCTCTCCGACGGGAGTCGCCGGCCTCGGTGGACGATTACGATTGAGACCCAGCTCAGTCTTCGAATTCCAAGGGTTTTTCATCCCTCAAGTGGATATGTCGACCGGACGCACGAGCTACGACGTGGGCGGCGGAATCGGATTTAATTTTTATTGAAGCTGACCCCCGTCTCCCGCTAAGGATACCCCCCTTAAAACCAATGAAGGAGTTCTGGCATGGAATACAAAGTTGATTTCGAAGACGTCCAATTCACGCTTTTTGATTTCTTGAATCCCGCCCAATTACTCTCCGCCCCGCGCTATGAGGGGCAGAGTTTGGAGATGTATCGGCAGGTCGTGGACGAGGGTCTCAAGTTCGCCAAAAACGAGCTCGCGCCGCTGAACGAAAAGGGCGACCGCGTGGGTGCGAAGGTCATGAACGGCCGCGTGGTGATGCCGGAGGGATTCAAAGAGGCTCTCGCCCAGTTCGGTCAGAACGGATTCATGTCGATCGACTTGAATCCCGAATTCGGCGGCATGGGGCTCCCCTTGCTGATCAATACGGTGGTTTCGGAATTCGTGATGGGCGCCTGCCCCAGCTTTGCCTTTTTCCATCTTCTGACCCGCGGCGATTGCAACATGATGCAGGCCTTCGCCTCCCCGGAGCTGAATCAAAAATATCTCCCGAAGATGACCTCCGGGCAGTGGGCCGGCACGATGTGTCTGACCGAGCCTCAGGCGGGTTCGGCGGTGGGTGACATCACGACTATCGCGAAGAAGAACGCCGACGGCTCCTACTCCCTTCAAGGCACGAAGATCTTTATCACCTGCGGCGACCACGACCTGACCGACAACATTGTCCACTTGGTCTTGGCGCGCATCGAAGGAGATCCGGCGGGAACCAAGGGCATTTCACTTTTCGTCGTCCCCGCGCGACGCCTGAATGCGGACGGATCCTTGGGCGAGGACAACGACGTCAAGCTCGTCTCCATCGAACACAAGATGGGGATCAAGGCCTCGCCGACCTGCCTCCTTCAGTTCGGCGACAAAGGAAAATGTCAGGGCTTTCTGGTGGGAAAACCGATGGAAGGCATGAAGTACATGTTCCAACTGATGAACGAGGCGCGGCTCGCGGTGGGTCAGCAGGGCGTCGCCATCGCCGGTGCGGCCTACGAGCACGCGCTGCAGTATGCGAAGGAGAGGACGCAAGGCGGGAAGACGTTGATCATCGACTACCCCGACGTCCGTCGGATGTTGATGACCATGAAGGCCTACGTCGAGGCCCTCCGCTGTCTGATCTTGGAGGCCGCCCTGTTCGTCGATATCGGCTGGCACCATCCGGACGGGCATGTGCGCGAGGAGTATGAAGGGTATCTGGGGTTGATGACCCCGGTCTGCAAGGCCTTCGGTTCCGACATGGGATTCCGGGTGACGGAGCTGGCGATCCAGACCTATGGCGGATACGGCTACGTCTCGGATTATCCGGTGGAGCAGGCGATGCGGGATCTTAAAATCGCCTCGCTCTATGAAGGTACGAACGGCATCCAGGCGATGGACCTGATCGGTAGAAAGTTTTTAAAGAACACCGGCGAGAACATGAAGCGGTATTTGGCGCACGTTTCAAGCCAATTGAAAGGATTGAATGGCAATGCGGAATTAAAACCGTTGGCGGATAAGTGTCTGGCCGCGATCGACCGTTTCGGGAAGGCGGCCCTGCATGTCGCGAAGAACGGCGCGAACCCGTCCTATGCCGGACTGGCGGCGACCCCCTTTCTGCGGGCCTTCGGCGACGTGATCTGCGCGCAGCTTTTGGTCCGCCGTGCGGCGGTGGCTTCAGAACAACTTTCCAAGAATCCTAATGCCGAGCGCGCGAAGTTCTTGAAGGGCAAGATCGAGGTCGCGAAGTTTTATGTCGAGCAGCTCCTTCCGGAGATGGACTTGAACATCGCGCGGATCCTTACCCCAGATCAGTCAGCGTTGTCAGACGTTTTATAATTCCGATCTCGGATCAACCGATAAGGCTTCTCAGGCTTCGAATCGCGGAATCGGCAGTTTGGCTGACTCTCGTCGCGGCACCGCTAAAGAAGTTTTTAATACCGGAAGAAGCCGCATTAAAGGCGTCCGCGATCGGATCGGGTTGAGGCGGCGGGGGAGGCGCAGGCGGCGTGATCGCCGGCGGTCTCAGGGCGATATCTTCACGAAAAATCGAGATATGTCCGTCGCGCCCCCAGCGCACGGTGACGGGCACCATTCGAGGAGGAGTCGTGTAGATATCGTTCAACAATCCGAAGGGTCCGGCGGGCCGTCGGCCTTCTTCGGTGATTTCCATTTGGACGTGTTGCACCTCACGGACGCCGTATTGTTCGGTCATGCTGGAACCTTGCGGCAGCCGATCGGGTTGCACGCAGGCGAAGCTGTCTCGGCCGAAATTTTCCCAACTCCAATGGAAGTCGCTGACGCAACGGTGACTCTCGCTGTTCACCGCCTCCCGCATGACATCCAGGCCTTCGTTCACTTCCGCGTTGTTAACGTCGCCGTTGTCTTCAAACACGCCCGGGACTCTGTGGTTCGCGGAGGCCCCAAACAATTCCCGAATCAGGACCCGTCCCTCATTGTCTCTGAGAATGATCTCCCCCATAAGAATATCCCCCTGTTTTTGGTTATCGGCGGGAATGGGGAAATGTTGCGTTTCTAATTGAGAATAATCCCAAAAAATACGGATCAACTATTTGATTTTATTGTATTTATTTAACTATGAGTCCTACCGGACAGTGGTCGGAACCCATGACTTCCGGATGGATGAAGGCATCTTTCATGGCCGGTCGGAGGTCTTTGGAGATGCAGAAATAATCGATCCGCCACCCCACGTTTCGGGAGCGCGCGGCCATGCGGTAGGTCCACCAGGTATATTTTTGGGGGCTGGGGTCGACCTCGCGGAAGGTGTCCAAAAAACCCGACTCTAAAAGCTTAGTAAACTCCGCGCGCTCTTCATCCGTAAAACCGGAGTGGCCGCGGTTGGCGGCCGGATGGGCCAGGTCGATCTCTTTGTGGGCGACGTTCAAGTCCCCGCAGACGACGACGGGTTTTTTCTTTTCGAGTTTTTTTAAATACGCGCGGAAGTCCTTCTCCCACTGAAGGCGGTAGGGGAGGCGCATCAATTCTTCTCCCGCGTTCGGCGTGTAGACGTTCACCAAAAAATAGTCGGGGAACTCGCAGGTGATCACGCGGCCCTCGGTATCATGTTCCTTCATACCGATGCCGAGAGTGACATCCTTGGGTTTGACCTTCGTGAAAACAGCCGTTCCGGAATAGCCGGGCCGCTCGGCGGGGTTCCAGAAAATCTCGTAGTTTTTGAAGTATTCCAAATCCCCGTTTTCGATCTGCTCGAGTCGGGCCTTGACCTCCTGCAGGCACAGCACGTCGGGCGCCAAGGCGCCGACGGATTTGACGAAATCCTTTTTCAAGACGGCGCGGATGCCGTTGACGTTCCAGGAAAGGAGTTTCATGCCCCCTTCTTTACCAAAAACAATTCGGAAATGGTAACTCCATCTTAAATTCCCTTCTTCTTCTCCTCGCGCGCCTCCCGTTCCTTCGCTGCGGCCTTCTCGACGCGATCGATGATCTTCCGGGCCTCCGCGCGTTCCTTGTCGCCGATCTTGTCGGCTCTCAGATATTTTCCCAGGATATCGTTAACGATCTTATTCACGCCGACATCTGCTCGGAAATCGCTGACTGCCGCAAGATAGGCTGTGATGACATCCTTCCGAAATTTTTCACGAGCCTCCTCGCTCTCATAGGGGCGGTTCTCGTCCAACCACGCTTCCATGGGGTGGAGGGCGGTCGCCAAGTTCTGGTGTGTCGTGCAATCGGGGTCTCGCAGCTTTTCGCTGATAAGACTTCCCCAAGTGTTGGAGACGATCGCATGGTCCCATTCGTTCTTGTCAATATCTAGGTTCTTTAAGAGTTCCTTCCATTCGTTTCCTATCATTATGAAAGGTTCACCGGAAGATACGTCGGCTTCGGTCTTCGGCTTCGCCTCCTTACGTTCGATCACGCCTACAACGCCGTGGTCTCCTCCCCCCCAACGCCTTTGAATTCGGGGACCTAAAATAAAGAATCCGCCGAGGAGGCTCACAAATCCGATCGCTGACCCGAGCACCTCATGCTCGTGCCGCTCATACCAAGAAGGCGCGTATTGTTTCGCGATATTCTCAATGATGTCGCCATAGGCCGAAGAATCTTCTCCCAAGACGTTTGAATACTTCCAAAAGGTGCGATTGCGAAAGATGCGCATGGCGTCCTGAACGATTGCAAGGTGCGGATGGCTGGTGTTCATCCCGATTTCGCCTTGTTGGGAACCGTCGGCACAGAAATAAATGTTGTTGGGTTGGTTGGAAAAGAGACTTAAAAGACCGCGTTCGTGGGTGGCGCTCCAAGGACCCGCGCTCATGGGAAGGGGGGTTATCTCGTAGCTTCCGCCGCTCATGTAACACAGACCGACTTCAGTTTGTTGCATCGAGCGGATGAGCTGAATCTGCGCGTCCGAAAGGTCCGACAATGTCTTAGTCGTGGAGTCGTCGGTCGGTGAGGCGTAGACAATGAGTCCGTGTTTCGGATGTTCGACATTGGGCACGATGCGGACCACGCGTCCGTCGTCATAGGTGACGAGGCCCGCGTAGGCGCCGGCGTTCATGCGACAGAAACCGACCTGGTCGCGGATGACAAAACCCTTCTCGATCGTCGCGCCTTGAAGTTCGAGGACTTTCTTGATCTGGAACTCGGACACCTTGTTGACCGTCACGATCGATTTCCCGTCGGCGCTCAAGACGGTCATGGAAAAAGTGGCAGAGGCGCCTTCCCCAGGGGCCTTTTGGACGGCATCGGGCGTCGGGGAAATATCGACGACTCTCCCGTCGGCATACGTGAGGACGCCGTCGTATGTGCCGCCCATCAGACGGAAGAGGCCGCTGCCGAGGGACACTCGGCTCGAAGGGGGGAGGGGAATGGGCCGGAGCTCGTTGATGCCGTCCGGTAAAATGGTGGACGCCCCTTCTCCCAACTTGGGTGACTGTGAATAATCCGCGCAAACGCCGCCCATAAAAACCTCCCGATTAGAAACTCATTTTAGTTATCGGCGGGAAATTGAGGATGGTGCCGCGAGGTAGAATGTTGCAGGGTTACATCGCGCCCGCGGATGCCGGCGTGCGGAGCCAGGTGAGGACGGTCTTGTAGCAGACGTAGTCGGGGAGATTGCGCGCGACTGCGTCGTAAAAGGAATAGGGAGAGTGGCCGTGGGGCTTGTAGGAATGTTCGTAAAGGTTGCAAACCTGTTGTCTAAACGCCTCGGATTTAGCGCGGTTGGAACGGCGTCCGGTGAGACCGTGGCGACGCGGTTTGGCGGCCTTCAGCCCTGATTTACGAAGCCACCGCCAAAATGTAATGCGGTGAACGCCCAGCTGTTCGCAGGCCTCTTGGACCGTGATCTCGCCATTCAGAAACATTTCCATGACTTGAGTTTTCAAATTAAATCCCTTCTTTCTCTTTTTTCTCGCGTGCTTCCCGCTCTTTCGCGGCGGCTTCTGCCACCCGATCGATGATCTCTCGGGCCTTGTCGTGCACATCTTCATCCATTCGTTCGGCGATCCGATGTTTCTCCATCGCGTCGGCCACGAGTTTGGAAGCTTCGGTAGGATTGACTGCATTGAGGCCTCTCACGTAGGAAGCGACCATACGCCGAATAAAGCCATCGTGGTCGACGTAGGGCACGTGTTCTCCCATCCACTTCTCATAGGCGGCGATGGCGCGGCTGAGCTCCCGGTGGACCGTGCATTCCGGATCGAACAACTTCTGGGTGATGAGTAAACCTTTCCCCTTGTCGTCGGACCTCTTCCATTCGTTCTCATCAATGCCGATTTCGGCCAGGAAGCGGTCCATGTTTTTGTCGCCGGTGAGGGAGTCGTTCACATCATCCGGTTGAGCTTGGAGTCGCATGAGATTGGCCATGGCCCGTTGTTTTGAGTCGGGGAGGGGGAATTGCTCGTCGGATGCCAAGTCGATGAGGTGTTCAGTAAACAGAATACGATTCTCCCGTGTATTTAAAGAAGGCACGACCTCTTCGAGAGCATGAAAAGATTCTCGAAAGATTTGTGCGCTGGCCTCATAGAGCTCTTCATAATCTGCATGGCCGGTCGCCTTCAGTCTGTATCTAAGAAAAAAAATAGACGTGTCATATAAGGCCTTGGCAAAGGGCGCGCGTTCGTAGGGATCGAGGGAGAGAACGATGGGAACAAGCGCGCGAATGGCCTTGATCGTAGGTCGCGATTTGCCGTCTGAATAGCCTTCAAGATCGAGCATCTTTTCGGAAAGTTTTTCAGCAAAGCAAAGGCGATCCTTCGAGCTTTCCAAGTGGGGAACGATCTTCCCCAAGGCTTCCAAAGCGGCATTTTGAGCGTACCGGTGGTCGAGGAGCTCTTGGACTTCAAAAGCCAGGGAGCGTCGGTCTTCTGGGTTCAGCTTGGGAAAAACGTCTCCCAATGCCTTTGCCGCCGCTTTTCTGGCAGCCGGAATCGGATGCTTCAACATATGGACTAGGTCGCGCGCCAACGACAGGTTCTTCTTTGCTGATGTGGCGGTCTCCAAGGCCAACCGCTCCTCATTGCGTTTGGCGATGAATCGACGCGCCATTTGGACGCCGACGACAAATGCGATGCCCATCACGGCTGTTGCCGCGGCGAGCCCGGCGATTTTCGTCATGTTCTCGTCATCCCCTCTTTGAGGTGAGTTCTCAAACGAGGAGGCGAGCGAAGAAGAATACGAAAAGATCCCCGCTGTACAGGTACCCACTTTCTCAATCGCTTTTTGAACGATCGTGAAAGCATCGGCGTTCCCAGTTGATGCCGGAGTGTCGGAATCGGTGCCCGAATCGTCCGGAACGTATCCGAATTCCGTTTTTGATGCAGTTGCCGTATTGGTTTTCAGAGTCATAAATTAAATCCCCTTCTTCTCTTTTTCCTCGCGCGCTTCCCGTTCCTTCTTCGCGGCCTCTTCCACGCGTTCGATGATCTTTTCGGCCTTGGCGCGTTCCGCCTCTGCCAAGGCACCTGACTTCAGATGCTTCTCCATGAGGTTGCTCACGAGCTCCGAGGCCTCGGCGGGACTGTCGGCGTTGAGGCCGGCGATGTAGGCCTTGATCAGATCACGGACGAAGGGTTCCGGATTTGCGTAGGGCGATTTTTCTTCCAACCAGCTTTCCGCGACGTGGAGGGCCTTAGCGAGTTCCGGATGGGCGGTGCAATCGGGGTCGCGGAGTTTTTCGCTGATGAGGGCGCCTTTGGTCCCCTTGGCGCGGGTCCATTCTTCCTTGTCGATGCCGATCTCGGAGAGGAAGCGGTCGACGTTCTTATTGCCCGTGATGACAGGGGGCAGTGTCTCGGCGGACGGCTTGGTATTTTCCCAGGCCTTTTCGAGGAAAGGGAGAATTCGAATCTTGATCACATTGGCTAAGCGCTGATGGCCTTCGGCTTCGACTTTTAATGCTTCAACCGACGGCTCTCTCGAGGCGAGGTTTCTTTCACGTTGTTCCAAGTGACGAAGATGATCCGGAATTTCCTTCATGCGAACGGCTAACGGAGAGGTGAGTTTGCTATGGACCTGCGAAAGGACACGGCAGGCTTCTTCCATGGACATGGGATTTGGATCGTAGATTGCGGCGGGAAAGGGTTCGATACCCGCCAGCGGGGCGGTTTCCAGAAGACGCGTCGAAAATGTAAACATGGCTCGACGGATCTCCTGGGCCTGCGGCCCATCGGGCTTCTCCAGTTCGACGGCCTCTCTTAGATCCAGGTAGGCATCGAGAGAGACATCGTACGTTTGCTTCCACCACGAGGCCCCCGCGTCTTTCGGCGTTGCGGTGGTCCAGAGCCGCGCGAGAGACTTCGGATCTTCCGTGCCAATGAATTGATCGAAGGGAGTGACCTTTAAAGAGGCCTTCAATGTAAGAACTTCCGCTTCAAGGGAAGCCTTCTCGCCCTCGATGGCCCTGCGTTCGGCCGCGAGTTCTGCGGCGAGGGATTGACTATATGCTTCCGTTTCGTTCGCTTTGTGCAATTCGACTTCGACTTCACAACGATGGGCGAAATATTTGAGG
>CAZWYB010000086.1:0-10097 GCA_964637745.1 uncultured Pseudomonadota bacterium | reverse complement strand
CGATCGGTTGCTCCCCTCCCAGGTCTTGTACGTTCGTTCTTGGGATCAGGCGCGTCATGTTGAGATCCAGGCCGAGGACGTTGCAAGAGCGCATGACGGTGATAGGAAGGTCAAAATTGGATGCTTAAGCCAGGGCGAGTTGGTCCGTACAGGCCTTCGAACAGTCGTAGATGTTCTTGGCGTTGAAGGAGCATTCCTCGACGTACGGAAGGACCGTTTGGGTGCCGTAGGCCTTGTCGGAGGAGGCCACGGCGATGGCCTTGAGCGTCTTGAGGCTCCGGCACGCATCCAAAATCGTATAGGTGCCCCGGATGTTGTTGTCCAAGGCGTCATAGGGGGACGACGCCGAGCTGCGGACGATGGATTGGGCGGCCAGGTGAAAGATGTACTCCACCTCATAAGAGGAGAGGACGTCGGTTAGGAGGTGATAGTCCCGGATGTCCCCGTAAACGACCTGGATCTTGTCGTGTAAATCGAAGAGAGAGAGATAGGATTTGTGTCCCGCCTTCTTGTGACGGGTGAGTCCGATCACGTTGGCGTTTCTGTTGACGAGCTCCCGGGCGAGATGGCTTCCGATGAAACCGTCTACGCCCGTCACTAATACCGTTTTGTCGTTCCAAAAACTCATACTGCCTCCTTTAAAGTTGATGTCATGAGTATGCCCTTCTTTGATTAGGAAACCGCCTGATAGGACGGTTTCGATTGATAACCGAAACGGCCAAGCTGATCGTCCACATAAGTTTTAAATGCAAGCCGAAATTTTTCAGGTGAAAACCGTTCCGCGTTGGTTCGGCAGGCCTCCGGAATGATCCTTCTTTGTTCCTTTTCAAACGACCGAACTGCTTCAACGAGGGACAATGGGGTCGGTTCCCTAAAAAAGAGACCCGTCGGAAAAGGGGTTCCGAGATCCTGTATGGTCTCTAAGGTGCCGCCTTCTCCGAACGCGATGACCGCCGTCCCGCAAGCTTGGGCCTCCAAAGGTGCGATCCCAAAATCCTCTCGGGATGCGAAAACGAAGGCCTTGGCGTGAGAGACCGCGTCAGCGACCTTTTCGGAGTTTTGATAACCAAGAAACTCGATGTTTCCCGAAGCCATGCGGCGCAGGGATTTTTCCTGGGTGCCGGATCCGATGACCAAGAGCCTTTTCCCGAGCTCGTTGAATGCCGACACGATCAGATCGACGCGTTTGTAAGGTTCCAGCCGACTGACGGTGACGTAATACTCTTCTTTCTCTTTACGGAAATGTCGCGAGAAAAACGAGACGTCGACGGGCGGATGAATGACCTCGCAGGAGACCCCATGGCGGTGCATTTGCCAATCGCGGACGTATCGGGAGAGGGCGACGGTGGCATCCGGTCGTCTCGAGGCTATGGAATCCCAAATGCGGATTCTTGAAAGCAGGGCATCTTGTAGAAATTGAGTCAACCATCCAGCGGGATAAAGAAAACGGTCCTCATAGGCGTACTTGAGGTTCCGGGCGCAGAGATAAGAAACGTGCAACTGCTGCGGAGTCGTGAGGACGCCTTTGGCGACCGCATGGCTGTTGGAAATGATGAGATCGTAAGGCGTGAGATCGAAGCGCTCGACGGCCATCGGCATGAAGGGGAGGTAATGCCTGTACTTGGAACGCGCCAAGGGGAGCCTTTGGATGAAAGAGGTTTTGGCCCTCTTGCCGCCGATCAGCTTTCGGGATTTGGGATCGAAGAAATCGACCAGACTGAACAGATCCGCATTCGGATAGATCTTAAGGATCTCCGACAGGACGCGTTCCGCCCCGGCATAAATGGTTAGCCAATCGGCGACGACTGCGACTCTCATGAGGGTACGACCATTCCTTCCGGAGACGATTCACGCCTCCTCCACCCGATGACCTTAGCCGGGATGCCGGCGCAAATGGAGCCCGCCGGCAGATCTTTGGTGACGACGGCCCCTGCGCCCACGACGCAACCGTCACCGATGGTGACGCCTGCGGTCACGACCACGTGGGCACCTAACCACACATCGTTGCCGATTGTCACGGGGGCATCTTGCCCTTCCTGCAGGCGGATCAGGGAGGACGGATCCGTTCCGTGATTGGAGGAAATGACGGTGACTCCCGGGCCGAACAAGACATTTTCGCCGATCGTGATGCCCCCCCGGGGCGAGGCCCAGACGCAGCAATTGTGGTTGATGAACGAATCGGTGCCGATGCGGATCATCTTCGGAAACTTAAAAAAGGCCGTGGGCGAGATCTTGACGTTGGACCCGCGGTATCCAAGAAAAGCCAGCCGAACGAAATTACCGCCCGTGATGAAGGCCAGCCAATACAGCCAGCCGTGAATGACTCTCAATGCGACTTTAAACGGATTGATCATTTATCTTCTCCTCAGAGCCTTTCAGAAAACCCTGCCCCGATAAAACAAGATAAAAAACGAATATTTGAATGGGGAAAAATAGTTCGGGGAATTTTTGAATCAAAATAATATAAGTTAAGCCGAAAGAGCCCAACATCTTATTATTTCTCGAGAATTCCTTCAGAGAGTTGAGAGACAGATATCCTAGGAACAAAATGTAGGTTGAGAGAACGACGAGGCCATATTTTATGTAAGTCGTGAGGATGAGAAACTGAGGCACGTGGAAGTCCTCGATACCTTCTATCGAGGTCAAATTATATTGCAGAAGTTCCAGTCCGGCCAGCTCAGGGAGATCGGATTGCTTTCTGCCGAACAAAGAATGCTGGATGGAACCTAGGCGTTCCAGCCAATAATCGGAACCTGAAAAAAGGCCTGATAGAGCAAATACCACCACGATGATCGTCAATGCGTAGAAAGGGAGACGCCGAGCCCTTATTCTTTTCATGAGATGAAATAACACGACGCAAGCAGAGGCGGAGAGTGACAAAGTTGCCAGGATTGCTCCAAAAATGATTATTCGCGAAAGCTTGCCGAATGTCGAAAAAGGAAATGCTTCGTAGCTTAAGACATAAGAGGGAAACAAAAAGAGGCCGTTGAAGTAAGGTTCGATAGTTAACCCGCACATTCGATATATTTTTATTCCTAAAGGAGAAATGTAGTCGGAAAGGTTCGCGAAACCCAAATAAAAAGGAGAAAAATAGGAGGGCTCCCAATTTTGGGGGCCACGATGGATGGTTTCGCCTGACAGGCGATAGATATCGACGAGCCAATCATAAGGGGAAGTGTACCCCAAGTGGAACAAAATATGGAATGCAATGGATTGAAAGAGCAGAATGCAGGAGTAAATCAAGGCGAAATAAATATAGGCCTTTAGAACGGTGTCTCTAAATGTTTCTTCGGTAGAAGTTATGAGAACGACGAGCAAAATAAGCAATGAAATGTATTTTGCGTTCGTGGCGACGTTTTGCGGATGCACGATCAAGTCGGCTGCTAATGATAGTGCCATCATAGTGATGGCAAGCATGGAAAAGCGATTTCTCGGAATTTGGTTATCTGGGTAAAGAAGAAGCTTGCGGAGCAAAAGGATGAATATGACCATCCAAGTCAAGAAAACCATAATGGCGGGTGCCCTCTCCCCGAAACAGATGTGTAAAATGCAAAGCGGGTTATAGAGCATCAGCAAAAAAAGAAGCGCCGCAGTTAAACCAAGTGGATTAAAGAAGGCTTCCAAGGCCGATTTTCTTTTAGAATTCTCGAGATTCACTTCAAAGGCTTTTGAAGATTGAGGACCATCAGTTTGGCATACAATTGAGCGAGGCGCGACAAGGCTTGAAGTCTTACTTTGAGGCCTTCGGCTTTCGGAAAATAGTGCCGGATCACATGAATGACTTCAGCGACGAGGATGTCGCCGTGTTTCGTGGTAAAGCTTTCCTCGTTATTGCGGCGAAGGAGGACCATCGGCTCCTTGATGAAGGCGAATTCGGTCACGAGGGCTGCTTTCAGCAGAAAGTCGTAATCCTCGGCGCCCTGATATTGGCCGTCGAAGGAGTCGATTTGGGTGACGACCGGGTGGGTCGCGACGATCGCGGAGCACACGACGAAGTCCCTTTTAGTCAGCAACGCCTCAAAGACCTTTCCGGAATGGGGTGGGTAGGTCGTCGAAAAGAGGTGGTCTGTGACTTTGCCGTCGATGAGGAGCCGGGAGTCGGTATACGTGAGGCCCACGCGAGGGTTGGCCTTCATGCACGAAATTTGAGCCTCCAATTTGCCGGGCAGCCAGAGGTCGTCGCTGTCGAGGATCGCGATATAAGCGCCCCGCGCCTGCCGGATGGCGAGGTTTCGCGCCGTTCCCAGATTGCAGTTGACGTCGCTCCGAAAGTAGCGAACGCGCTCGCCGAAGGATTTGGCGATTCCGGCGGAAGCGTCCGTCGAGGCGTTGTCCCAAAAAATGATCTCCCAATCCTGATAGGTCTGCCGGAAGACGCTTTCGATAGCCTCGCGGAGATATTTTTCTCCATTGTAGCAATTGATGATGACGCTCGTTTCGGGAACGGAGGTCATGGCTTCCACCGGTAGGGGACGGTTAGGACGTCGATCGGTCTCGTTTCGGCCTCTTCGGGGTCGTAGGGGATCGAGGCGACGTTGACGACCAGGGATTCCGCGGTTTCTCCGGCCCCCTGAAAGGCGTACCAGACCCGGGGAGGGATATGGACCAAGCCGTATTTGCCGAAGCCGACCTGGATTTCCTGCGCCGTACCCTTCGTCTTCGAATCCGGGCGATCGTCCCAGATGACGATCCGGATCTCTCCCACCGGAACGGCGTAGTTCTGAGTCATCCGGCGGTGGCGTTTCCAACCCTTGATCACTCCCCGTTTCACCGTCGAAAAATAGACTTCCCCAAAGCTTTCGAAGAAGGGGGCATCGGAGCGCAGCATATGCATGACCATGCCTCGGTCGTCGCCGATCTGCTTCAAAGGATGGATCGAAACGCCTTCGACCATGGGAAGCGTCGTGATCACTTCGCCCAAGGGAGGCCTCTCTCTTGCGCGAGTTCCTGATAACCGGAAATCTGTTCCGTCGTGAAGGCGGCCATATCTTTCTTGTCCTTGTAAAATTTCACGTACCATTCCGTGGTCATGCGGACCGTTTCCGCGTACGAGAGGGTTGCCTTCCAACCTAAGCGTCTCAGCGCCTTGTCGCATGAGAGTTTGAGGAGGCCGGCCTCTTTCTTATGCGTCGCGGCGTTGGAAGCGGCCATCCACCGTCCCTCCGGCCAGGTTTTCCTCATTTCTTCGATCAGATCCGCGACCGACTGGGTGACTTCGGGGGAAGGGCCGAAATTGAAGGCTTCTCCCGACAGCCCTTCCGAACCGCTCAGTAGTTTCGATCCGAGCCAGAGATACCCGCTAAGGGGTTCGAGCACATGTTGCCAGGGTCGCGTCGCCTCGGGGCTTCGGATGACGACGTTCTCTCCCTTTGCCCACGCCCGGATGCAATCCGGAACGATCCGATCGGCCGCCCAATCGCCGCCTCCGATCACGTTGCCCGCGCGGGTGCTTGCGATCCTCTGTCGACCGCCGTTCAAAAAGAAGGAGCGGGCGTAGGAGCTGATAGCGATCTCAGCGCAGGCCTTGGAGGCGCTGTAGGGGTCCTTGCCCCCCAAACGGTCCGTTTCACGGTAGCCATAATCCCATTCCACGTTCTCGTAACATTTGTCGCTGGTGATCATCACGGCGGCGCGTACCGATGGCGTTCGCCGGACCGCTTCCAGGACGTTCACGGTTCCGCCCAGGTTGGCGTCGAACGTGAGTTTTGGATCGTCGTAGGATTTTCGGACGATCGCCTGGGCGGCCAGGTGAAAAACGATCTCCGGCTTGAAATCGGCGAAGGCTTTCGTGAGGGAGGTCAAGTCGCAGACGTCGGCCGTCATGTGGTGGATCCTTTTGGAGAGATTCAGGATCTCGAAATTGCACGGGTCCGAGGGCAGATAAAGCGAATAACCGCCGATATCGGCGCCCAATTGACACAACCAATGGGCAAGCCAGGAGCCCTTGAAGCCCGTATGGCCTGTGATGAGAACCTTTTTGCCTTTATAGACGGAGTCGAACACGCTGTTTTGCCAGATAATACAAGGCGTCGTTGCCGGAATCCATTTTCCAAGAACGTTGATAGAACCTTTTTTCAATGAAAAGATAGGTTAATAATGAAACAACGACGCTGTAAATCAGGCCCTGAATAAAGATGCTGCTATAGAATACGAGAAACTCGCGCGACTGACTCAGTGGCATATTATTCTTCAAATAGGCCAGAAGCATGAACGTTCGGTAGTGTTGGGTCAATAAAATCGGCAAATGCCACAAAAAAAATCCAAAGGATAACTGACAGAACATATAGATTCCGAAAAGAAAATAATCCGCTCCTTCCACCGTTTCGATCGGCGAAACATGGTCGAGACAGTACACCGAGATCATGCTTGTCACGAGACAAATGGGATAAGTAGGCGCTTCATAATGAAGCCAGTTGAGAGCGTAAAAGGCAAACGTGCCGATGAAAAAGGGTGCCAATCCAACGAGGAGGGGGATCTTTGGTTCCGATTTTGGACGTCTCACGATCAGATGATGAATGGAAAACCCCATGATGTAATAGGCATAATTGCAAAATGGGGTTTTAGGTACTCCAATGACGACCGCGAGCAGAGTCAAAACGAGAAAATTTTGTATCTTCTTTGATGGGCATAGAGCGACCAACAGAGGGGTCAGTAGATAGAGTTGCATGATTGTGGAGGCAAACCAAGAAACCGTGTTGATGCTGCGGCCGGTGAAGTTGTCGATCAGAAAAAAGCTTCCTACCATCTGAAGCGGTTTGGGATTGGATTTGAAGCCCAACGCCAGGCAGAAGATAAGGTTGACGTAGTACAAAGGCAAGATACGTGAGGAACGTCTTTTGTAGAAACTCAGAATCTTCTCTTTGGTAAGGGGCTCTTCCTCGTCGTAGAATTGTTTCCCGATGAGATAACCGCTTAAAACCAACAAGGAATAGGCAAAGTTGGAGCCTGTCGATGGCCATGCCCACAAAGCCCAGTGAGGAACATAATCCGAAAGATGGATGGCGGAGTTCTTCAACGTATCCAGATAGTTATCAGAGTTTGCGTAACCCAAACCAAAAAAATGAGAACAAAAAATCCCAAAAATGCACATAGCGCGGAAAATAAGAAGGGCATCGAAAGACCGCCTTGACCGGAACGAGCTTAGATCGTCTCTGAAAATATTCGTGATGGAGGAAGAGACGAAGTTTATCATTTTTGGCGCCAGGGGGCTTGATTTTTGTTCCAGAGCTCGTTGAGGTGGATCGAATCCCGGTAGGTGTCCATGCATTGCCAAAACCCGTCGTGCCGGTACATGCGAAGCTGATCCTCCTTGGCGAGCTGCTTGAGGGGAGCTTCTTCCAGCTCGCAATCGTCGTCGAGGTATTTGAAAAGCTTGCGGTTGACGACAAGAAAACCCGCGTTGATGTATCCCTCCAGCTGCTTCTTCTCGTTCCAATCGACGATTTCGCCCTTGGCGTTGGTTTCGACGGTCGCGAAGCGCGAGATGGGATGGACCCCGGTGAATGTCGCCGTCCTGGCGTGCGAGCGGTGGAACTCCACCAGTTTCTTGAAGTTGATGTCTGAAACGCCGTCTCCGTAGGTGATCATGAATTCGTCCCCGTCGATATGGCGTTCGATCATCTTGATGCGCGTCCCCTTTTTCGTAAGGGCGCCTGTATCCACCAAGGTCACCGTCCAATCCTCGCGGTGATTGTTGTGGTAGACGATCTCGTCGCGCGCCGCCAGCTTGATCGTGAAATCGTTGTTCATGCCTTGGTAGTTGAGAAAGTAGTCGCGGATGACGCCCTGTTTGTATCCCAGGCACAGCACGAACTCGTTGAAGCCGTGGGATGCGTAGGATTTCATGATGTGCCAGAGGATCGGGTGGCCGCCGATCTCCACCATCGGTTTCGGTTTGTACTCCGTCTCTTCCCTCAGGCGGGTTCCCATGCCCCCGCACAGTATGACGACCTTCATAAGGCACCTCTTTTTTCAAAAAATTCATGAACGGATCCGACCACGGTCTCGACATCGGCGTCCGAAAGACCGCAATGCAGCGGAAGACTGACGATCTCGCCGTAGGCCTCTTCGGTGACGGGAAGCGTGGTGCCTTGCTCTCTATAAAAAGGCTGCAAGTGGTTCGGTATGTAATGGATCGTCGTTTCGATGTCCTTCGATAGAAGAAAGTCCATCAACGCGTCCCGTGCACCTGCGGCGACGCGCACCACGTAAATATGAGGGGCGACTTGGCCGTAATCGATCGGTAAGGAACGGAGGCCCGAAAGATTCCGGAAAGCGGTATCGTAATGACGGCAGATCTCGCGCCTCCGGGCGATGAAGCCTTCGGCCTTCTTCAGTTGAGCCAACCCGATGGCGGCGTTGATGTTGCTCATATGATATCGAAAACCCTGGGTCTTCACCTCGTAGAGCCAGCGCTTGCCCTCAAAAATTCCATCTTTGCGATTGATTCCGAGAAGCCTTTTCTCCCGGAGTATGGACGCGACAGAGTCCTCCGAACAAACCACGGCGCCGCCCTCGCCACAAGTGATATTCTTGATCGAATCGAAGCTGAAGCAGGCGATATCCCCGAAGCTTCCGATCTTCTTTCCGTGATAGACGGATCCGAAGGCGTGGGCCGCATCTTCGATGATGCGGATGTTTCTTTCCGACTTGAGCCGCAAAAGCTCGTCCATCGCGCAAGGATTGCCGGCGTAGTGGACGGGCATGACGGCCTTCGTTTTGGTCGTGATCTTTCGGAGGACGTCGTTCCTATCCATGAGGAGAGTCGAGGGATCGATCTCGCAAGGGACAGGACGGGCTCCGGCGGCCGAGATCGCCTGAAAGCTCGCGACGAAGGTAAGCGAAGGGACGATGACCTCGTCCCCGGGGCCGATGCCCAAGGCCTCCAGGGCGAGGTGAAGGGCGGATGTTCCGGTATTCGTCGCCACGACGTTCTTTGCGCCCAGATAGGCACCCAGCTTTTCCTCGAACTCCGTGACTTTGGAGGCGTGCCCGAAATACCCATAAGCAAAAGCCTCACGGACTTCCGCGAGTTCTTCCTCTCCCAGGCAGCCTTTTGACGTTTTGATCATGGATTTCATTTCATACATCGCTTCCTGACGCGGTCAAACTCATTCGGATTCGGCGAAAACCGTCACCGGGGAGCCGTCCAGTCCGCTTAAAAGCAAGGGGATTACGAAAACCCGCTTCGCGCGCTCGGGGAATGACGACAAATTCAGGTCTTCGATGATCATCAACGGCGGTAAAGAGGACGCACGATCCAAGAGCATGCGATGGACCTCCCGGCCCATCGGCCGGTTTTGAAAAGGCGTGATCGAGAGGGAGTCGATACCGATGGCGCAGATGTTCGGAAATTCCCGGAGATGCTCGGCAAAACTCGGACTCAATCCGGGATTATGCTGACGATAGCTCTCTTCTCCGCGAAAGGCGAAGAAACCGGTCCGAATCAACAGTAGATCGCAGAAAGCCAGGCGGTCCTTTGCGGATGTCAGATCATCCCCTCCGACCAACTCATCGGCCTTCTTGGGGCGATCTAGCAGAAGAGGACGGTCGAAGACCCAGTGGCCTATCTCGAAGTCCGTCACTGTCCTGCCGTCCCCGGCAAAATGGGACGGGACGTCCACATGCGTTCCCGAGTGGGTGCAGAAAGAGACGTAGGTTGTGTCGCAGCTGTCGCCTTTCCGGATCCTTTTAAGAGGTTCGAAACGGATCGGAGGCGTGTCCCCGTATAAGGGGGTCTTCTCATTCAACGGATAGGATAGGAGATGAAACATGGGACGTCTTACCGGATGAATTCCTTCGCCGGCCGGGCCGATTCGAGACCGTCAATGGCGGCCCGCCCCATGGCCACGATGGCTTCTTCGGTGCTTCCGCCGATGTGAGGCGTCGCGATGAAATTGGAAAGGTTCACAAGTTCCTTGTCCGTCGGAGGCTCTTCTGAAAACACATCGAAGGCGGCCCCTGCGATTTTGCCGTTCTTGAGGGCGTTTTTCAAGGCGGCTTCGTCTACCAAGCCGCCACGGGACGTGTTGATCAAAAAGGCATCGGGCCGGATCAGGGAAAGCCTCGAGGCGTCGAGGAGGTTCGCGGTCGCAACG
>CAZWYB010000085.1:0-10097 GCA_964637745.1 uncultured Pseudomonadota bacterium | reverse complement strand
CGCCACTGCTCAGAACAATTCGCAGATTAGCGATTTGGCCGGAACCGGGCGCAAGGTTTCGGAGTGCGGCGCACGAGCGAAGGCGATATGTGCCGATCTTATCGTCTTCCGGGGGATGACGACGACCGGCTACCCGCCTCGCGATTTGGTGGAGGTCCCGGGATTCATCGAACAGAACCTCAGGGCCTTGGAGGAGATCTCAAAACTTGCACGCGGGATCGACATCATCGTCGGTTACGTCGAAAAAAATTCCAAGCCGGGCGGCAAGCCGCTCTATAACGCCGCGGCTTATTGCCGGGATGGGGTGGTCGCCGGGCGTTATTACAAGAATCTCCTGCCCACCTACGACGTCTTCGACGAAGGCCGGTATTTCGAGCCCGGTACGATCGCCGGTCTTTGGAAGGTCCAAAATTCTCGCCTCGGCATTTCCATCTGTGAAGACTCCTGGAACGACAAATTATTTTGGGAAAAACGCTTGTATGCCCGCGATCCCATCGAAGAACAGGTGAAAGACGGCGCCGACCTTCTCCTGAACATCTCGGCCTCGCCGTTTTCGCTAGGCAAGCCCCAGCTCCGGCGCGATATGCTCCAGGCCTTGGCGCTCAAACACGCCGTGCCCTTGATCTATGTCAACCTCGTCGGCGGGAACGACGAATTGGTCTTCGACGGCCGGAGTCTGGTCGTCAACGATCGCGGCGAAATCGCCGTCGAGGCGAAGGCCTATGAGGAAGACTTGGTCGTGGTCGACCTGGCGGATTTGAAGATGGGGCCTGTGCCGGCCATTCATGAGATCGAGAGTGTCTTCCAGACGCTCGTCCTCGGGTTACGCGACTATGTTCGGAAGTGCGGCTTTCGGAAGGTCGTCTTGGGACTTTCCGGCGGAATCGATTCGTCGCTGACGGCGATCCTCGCGGCGGAGGCCCTGGGACCCGAGAGCGTCGTGGGCGTCATCATGCCGTCGCCGTATTCCAGCGAAGGCAGTCGTCGGGATGCGGGTCTCTTGGCCAAGAGCTTGGGGATCTGCGTCAAAGAGTATCCCATCGGCGCTGTTTATGAGGCCTACCGGAGACTTTTTCATCGCGAGGGCCCGCCGGATCTGGCGGATGAAAATATACAGGCCCGCATCCGTGGCAATGTCCTCATGGCCCTCTCCAATCGGGAAGGCTATCTGGTGCTGACGACGGGCAACAAGTCCGAACTCGCCGTCGGTTACTGCACGCTCTACGGCGACATGAGCGGCGGGCTCGCGGTCATATCCGACGTGCCGAAGATGATGGTCTACGATCTTTGCCGATACGTGGAGACCCGCAAGAAAGTGATCCCCGAGGCTGTTTTCACCAAGCCACCTTCCGCAGAGCTTCGACCGAATCAGACGGATCAGGACAGCCTGCCGCCTTACGAGGTCTTAGACCCGATTCTACGGGCGTACATCGAAGAGAATAAGTCTGAGCCCGAGATCGTCGCGATGGGTTTTGAGGACAAAGTTGTGCGGGACGTCTTGAAGCGGATTCGACAGAACGAATACAAGAGACGCCAGGCGGCGCCGGGTCTCAAAATCACCTCCAAGGCCTTCGGAATCGGACGGCGATTTCCGATCGCTAGGAAAATTTAAGTGACCGGGACCCTCTACATCGTCGCTACGCCCATAGGAAACCTCGAAGACATCACTCTTCGAGCGATTCGAATTTTGAAGGAAACCGACCTGATCGCCTGCGAGGATACCCGTCACGCGAAGAAACTTTTAACCCACTACGAAATCACAACGCCCGTTACGAGCTATTTCGAACACAACCAGGCCGTGAAGGGCGAATATCTCACCAAGCAATTACTGGCCGGTAAGAATATCGCCCTCATCTCCGATGCCGGCACTCCCGGAATCTCGGACCCTGGATTTGTTCTGGTCCGATCGGCCGTGGAGAAGGGGATTTCCGTGATTTCGATTCCGGGTGCCTCGGCGTCCATCGCGGCCCTCGCGGCCTCGGGGCTTCCGACCGATCGATTCCTTTTTATCGGTTTTTTGCCCCAAAAGGACGGTAAGAAGAAAAGGCTTTTGGAAGGCCTCAAGGAAGAGGCCGGAACGTTGATCTTTTACGAGTCCCCCTTTCGTGTTAAGAAAACACTTGGGCTTCTTCAAGAAGTCCTGGGCGAGAGGAAGGCGGTTCTGGCCCATGAGTTGACCAAAATTCACGAAGGTTTTTTCAGGGGAAGTGTTGAGGATTTAATGAAGCTTGATTTGGTGGAAAAAGGGGAATGGATTCTCCTGATCGAAGGCCTCAAATCCTAAGGAGGGGATATGGCGACGCAGACACAGCAAGAACCGCAAAAGAAAAAAATTCCCGGATGGCTGAAGGTCGTGATCGTCTTGGCGATCTTAGTGGTCGGATTTTCCGTCGTCGCGAGCGTCGGGATCAGCTTCCTTGCGGGCCTCTTGACCAGCAAGAGCGGCGAACAACTGGCGCAAAAAGGCATCGAGAAAATGATCGAGAAGGGGATCGAGCAGTCCGGAGGAGGGAAGGCCAAGGTCGATATCACCCATGACGGGATCGTGATCAAGGATCAAAAGGGCGGGGAGCAAATAGCCATTCAGGGAGGCAAACAGATGCCCGCGGGATTTCCTTCCGATATCCCCGTCTACCAGCCGTCGGAGGCGCAAGGATCGATGGTGATGGGGCCAATGACGATGGTGACTCTCGAAACGCCCTCGGCCCTGGGGGACGTTTCTTCCTTTTATCAAAATCAACTCGCCCAACAAGGCTGGACGGCAGCCTTCGCGACGTCTCCGACCTCTCAAAGCTATTCCGGGCTCTTTAAAAAAGACAAACGTCAAGTGACGGTCAATCTGGCGGCGGAGTCGGGGAAGACGTCGATCGTTCTGACGTATGGGTTGGAACAGGTTCAGTAACTACCCGTAAAATTCCTTCAACTTCTCTTCAAACTGGTGCAGCCGCCGGCTGTCCAAGACCTTCCCGCGGCGGAGGGCCAGGCGGTTGTCGCAATACAGCTTCACGGCACGCGTCAAGACCTTTGCCTCCAGATTCTTGCCGCGCTGGATGATGTCCTCCACGCTGTGCTTCGCCTTGTCCACGCGAAACGCGTCCTGGCAGATGATCGGGCCTTCATCCAAATCCGTGGTGACGAAATGCGCCGTCACGCCCACGACCTCCACGCCTTTGTCATAGGCCTGATGGTAGGCCCGCGCGCCGGGAAACGACGGCAAGAGCGAGGGGTGGATGTTGATGATCTTCCCTTCGTAGCGGAAGCAGAACTCAGGCGAGAGGATCTGCATGTAACGGGCGAGCACGATTAAATCGATGTCGTGTTCGGCGAGCTTTTCCAAAAGAAAACGTTCGTGCTCCTTCTTCTTGTCGGATGGGAAGGAAAAGAAAGGGACGCCGGATTTTGCGGCGATCGGTTTCAAATCGGGACGATTGCCCAGGATCACGATGGGACGCCCTTTGATCCGCGCCGCGTTCATTTCTTTCAAGAGCATCTGGAGGCAATGGGTTTCACGGGTGACCAGAAGGGCGACATGCTTGACCCTTTTTTCCTGCTCCAAGGTGAGCGAGATATCCATGGCGATCTTCTTGCCCACCCCTTTGAGGCCTTCGCGGAGTTCCGGGAGTGAGGTCTTCATATCCTTCAAATCCACGAGCATATTCATGACCAAGGTCCCTTCCAGGATCCTTTGATCGATGTCTTCGATGTTGATGCCGTTTTTGTAGAGGTGCATCGTCACCGTGGCGATGATCCCCTTATGGTCGGGACCCGCCACACGGACACGCGCCAATTTTTTATGGAAAGGGGGCGTCATTTCGGGAAAAAGTATCATAATTCCCGGTATTTGAATAGTGAAAGTGAGAGGGAGAAGGTTATCCATTGACAGTCGGGGCTTTGGTTTCTAACATGGAAATTTGGACAATGTTGTCGGTGTCCCCGTTCCTTGTTGGACTGGGCCGTCAGCGACTTTTCAAGAGAGAGTGGCATGGAAACTAAAATCAGACTCTCCCGTTTCGGGGCCAAGAAAAATCCCCACTACAGGATCGTTGTAGCGAGCGTCACCCGATCCCGCGATGGCCGTTTCATCGAGGTTTTGGGGCACTATGATCCGGCGAAGGGGATCGAAAAGGCCCACGTGGACAAGGAAAAGGCGGCGCTTTGGATCAAGCGCGGCGCCCAACCTTCGGGAGTGGTGAAGCAGATATTGAAATCGGCCCAAGCTTAAACGCGGGAGGTGCTTATGTCGGCGCCGTTGAGAGAGCTTGTCGAGTACATGGCCAAGAACCTCGTGGATAAACCCGAGAGTGTCGAAGTCACGGAGATCGATGGCGAGCAGACATTAGTCATCGAACTCAAAGTGGCGAAGGAAGATCTGGGCAAGGTGATTGGCAAACAGGGACGCACGGCCCAGGCGATGCGGACCATCCTCGGAGCGGTTTCGACCAAGCTGAAAAAGCGCTCCGTCCTCGAGATCATTGAATAGATTCGACATCCTCACGCTGTTTCCCCGTATTTTCGAATCGCCCTTCTCGTTTTCTATCTTGAACCGGGCCGTCACCCAAAATCTCATTGCCATCCACGTTCACGACATTCGTCAACATGCGCATGACCGCCACCGGACGGCGGATGACATCCCCTACGGCGGCGGGCCCGGGATGGTGATGAAGCCGGAACCGATCGTGGAAGCGATCGAGGCGGCGACGCAGGTCGGCTTAAAATCCCGAAGGATTTACCTCTCGCCCCAGGGCCGTGTCTTGAAACAGGCAGATCTTAAATCCTATCTGGACTACGATCAGCTCATTCTCCTCTGCGGGCATTACGAGGGCGTGGATGAGCGGGTGATCGAACATTTCATCGATGAAGAGGTTTCGATCGGCGACTATGTGCTGACGGGAGGAGAATTTCCCGCGATGGTCTTTATCGACGCCGTCGCCCGCCTGATCCCGGGCGTTTTGGGGGCGGAGGAATCGCTCAAGGATGAATCGTTTTCTTTGCCCCTGTTGGAATACCCCCATTACACCCGTCCACCGGAATTTCGCGGGCACAAGGTCCCGGATATCCTGCTTTCGGGCGACCATCAAAAGATCGAAAGGTGGAGACGGGAACAGGCGTTGCTCCGTACCAAAAAGAAAAGGCCGGATCTGTAGGCTTTTTTCACTTTACAAGGTGCGTCATTCCATGATTCCTTCGCCACTTCGAACAGAATAGGACATTTCAAGGAGGTTTCCCTTGGGCATAACGATCGTCCAGAAAAGTGATCTGGCTCGTAAGAAACCTAACGCCAAGATCGCCTTGGTCCTCGCCGGCGGCGCCATTACCGGCGGCACCTTCAAGATCGGAGGGCTCAAGGCCCTCAACGCCTTCCTCGTCAATCGCAAGGTCACTGATTTCGACACCTATGTCGGCGTTTCGGCCGGCGCCTTCGTCGCGTCGCATTTGGCGGCCGGTGTGACCCCCGAAGAGATCTTAAAAATTCTCGACGGCTCTTCCGAATATTTCGACCAACTCTCGCCCTTCGACGTCTATTGGCCGAACTGGCCCGATTTTATTGAGAGGCCCTTTTCCTATCTGTACCGGCGCATGACCTATCTGCCCGGGATTTTTTACGACTCGGTCTCCGCCCTCCCGAGGCTTTGGCAGCCGCTGAAAGAAGGGTTCCTCAAGTTCTGTTCGGAGCCCAACTACTCCAGCTTCGAATCGATGTTGAAGCCCCTGGCGAAGATCATCTATTCTCAAAGGACGATGCCTTCGATCACGGAGGCGATGCCGACCGGTTTCTGCGAAGGGGCAAGGCTCGAAAAATACATCCGGAAAAATTTCGAGAAAAATCATCTGACCAACAACTTCAAGGTTTTGAAGCGCGTTCGGGGCAAGTCCCTCTATATCGTCGCGACGGATCTCGATACCGCCGATCGCGTCATCTTCGGACCCGATGAGAAGAACGATGTCACGATCACCCAGGCGGTGCAGGCTTCCTCGGCCATCCCCATGCTTTACAAGCCGGCGCGTTTGAAGGGCGTCGATTACGTCGACGGAGCGGTCAAGCGGACGACCAACATGGATCTGGCGATTCGCAAGGGAGCGGACCTGGTGATCTGCTACAATCCTTTCCGCCCCTATTCGAACAAGCTGGTGTTGGAGTATCTTCGCGAAGAGGATAAATATATTACCAAGAACCGCCGCATTTCGGACAGCGGCGTCCTGATGATCTTCAACCAAGTCTTCCGCACCATTTTCCATACGCGCATCCGCTATTTCATCGACCAGATGATTTTGGACCGAAGCTTCAAAGGAGACATCATCCTGATCGAGCCCAAGGAGGACGATTCGACCTTTTTCGAAATGAACCCCTTCTCCTTCTGGAACCGCGCCCGCGCCGCCCGTCACGGATTCGTATCGATCAAAAACACGATCGAGTCGCGTTTTGACGAGGTCTCCAAGATCCTGGCCTCCTACGGCATCGAGATGAGCCGCGAGGCGGTGGAGCGTGACTACAGCCAGATGAGCAAGTCGACCTCCGACGACGCGACGATCATGGGCGTTTTGGAAAAGGAAACCACCATGCGCCGCAAGCTCCGGTTGGTCGCCTAATTGAATGTGAAGATCTTTTCGGTCTCCGAGATCACCCGCGACATCAAGAATCTTCTCGAAGAACGGTTTTCGGATCTTTGGATCGCCGGGGAGATATCGAATTTCAAACCCGCCTCCTCAGGGCACTTCTATTTCAGTCTGAAGGACGATACCGCCCAGGTTCGGGCCGTCATGTTTCGTGGGGCCAACGCACAGCTCCGCTTTCGGCCGGAGAACGGTCTTCAGGTGCTCGGTTACGGACGGATCTCGGTCTATGAGCCGCGCGGGGAGTATCAAATCATCCTCGAACACATGGAGCCGAAGGGCATCGGCGCCTTGCAGCTTGCGTTCGAGCAGTTGAAGAAGAAGCTCGAGGCCGAAGGCCTCTTTGATGCGGATCGGAAGAAGGCGGTGCCTTATCTCCCGCGAAAAATCGGGATCGTAACCTCGCCGACGGGCGCCGTGATCCGCGACATGATCCACGTCTTGACACGCCGGTTCCCCAACGTTCAGATCCTCTTGAACCCCGTCCTGGTTCAGGGCGAAGGGGCCGCGCCCGAGATCGCGCGGGCGATCGAGGAGATGAACGAGAGGGAGGATTTGGACGTCTTGATCGTCGGGCGGGGCGGTGGTTCCGTCGAGGATCTGTGGGCCTTCAACGAAGAAGTCGTCGCCCGGGCGATCGGCGCTTCGCGCGTTCCTGTGATTTCGGCCGTCGGCCACGAGACGGACTTCACGATCGCGGATTTTGTCGCGGATCTTCGGGCGCCTACGCCTTCGGCTGCGGCGGAACTTGCAATCCCGGTGCGGGAGGACCTCCTCTACACGATTGAGCAAAAACGTTATCGCCTCCAACAGGCGATGCAGCAGAGGATCGAGTCGTTGCGTCTCCACCTGCGGCAGTGGGAGGCCTACTTCCGGGATCCGACGCGCCGCCTGACGGAATGGATGCTTCGTTTGGACCACTTGAGGGAGCAAATGGCTTCCTCTTTGGAGCACCGGATGGAGGTCGCGCGCGAGACGCTGAAGGGGCGGCAAAGGCAGCTTCAGTCGCTGAACCCCTTGGCCATTTTGGAGCGGGGGTACGCGGTCGTTTTCCGGGAGAGAAGCCTGAGGCCGCTGCGCCGCGCCGTCGAGGTCCAAGCGGGAGACCCATTAAAAATCCGCCTTTACGAGGGTGAGGTCTCTGCGATAGCTTGCGCTCCGGATGGCTCAGAAAAAAGAAGAAAAATTTGAAGAATCTCTTCAGAAGTTGGAAGAGATCGTCCAAAAGTTGGAAGAGGGAGACCTCCCCCTCGAGGACTCGATCAAGGCCTTCGAGGAGGGCATGACCCTCGTAAAAAAGTGCGAGGGGCGTCTCGAGGAGGCGCAGAAAAAGATCGAAGTTCTCATGAAGGACAAGGACGGAAAAAAAGTTCCCAAGGATTTTGAGGTGGAAGATTAATGGACCTGAAGGCCTATCTGGAGGAACGCCGCAAGGCCGTGGACGCCTTTCTGGACCGCCATTTTCAGGCGAGGTCGGATAAGAACGGCCTGGCTCGTCTTTGCGAGGCCATGCGTTACAGTCTTTTGGCCGGCGGCAAGCGCGTCCGTCCCGTGCTCTGTTTTGCGGCCTTCGAGGCGTGCGGAGGTGATGACTCCGCGCAGGCGCCCGCATTGGGCGTTGCCTCGGCGCTCGAATTCATCCACACCTATTCGCTCATTCACGACGATCTGCCGGCCATGGACAACGACGACCTCAGGCGCGGACGTCCCACCAACCACAAAGTTTATGGGGAGGCCCTGGCGATTCTGTCCGGAGACTCTCTCTTGACCGAGGCCTTCGCCATGATGGCCGCCCTGAAAGGGGCGCGGGCGGAAGTCCTCTTGGAGGTCATGGGCGACATCGCCGTGGCCTCCGGCTGGCAAGGGATGGCGGGCGGCCAGGCCATTGATATCGAATCCAAAAAGAGAAAAATTAGGCCGGGAGTGTTTGAAGTCCCCCAACGTCATAAGACGGGGTGGTTGGTCGAGGGTTTGGTCGTCTCCGGCGCCAAGTTGGCGGGGGCCTCCGAGGCGCAGCGGAAGGCGGTCAGGACCTACGGCGAGGCCATTGGATTGGCTTTTCAAATCGCCGACGACATCCTGGACGTCGAGGGCGGGTCTCAGGAAATGGGCAAGGCCACGGGAGGCGACGCGCGCAAGGAGAAATCCACCTATCCTTCTATCCTGGGCTTGGACCGCTCCAAGAAGATGGCGGCGGAATTGGTCGAAAAATCCGTATCGGCCCTCTCCGCCTTCGATCAAAGGGCGGACCCTTTGAGGGAGATCGCCCGTTACATCGTGAGTCGCAGGTCTTAAAAATGGCTCTTAAAGAAATGAATATCGGGATTGAGACGACCCGTGCGATACAGGTCGTCGACATCACGGACCAAGTGCGGGCGTTCGTGGAGAAAGGCGGGCTCAAGAACGGTCTTCTACACGTGGCCAGCCGCCACACCACCTTAAGCATCGTGATCAACGAACGCTGCGAGAAGTTGCAGGAGGACATGGTCGATTTTCTCAAGCGCCTCGCGCCGCCGGATGCCGATTACCGGCATAATCGGGTGGCGGTCGACGGGCGGCCGAACGCCCACAGCCATCTGCTCTCGATGCTCTTGCCGAGCCAAGTGACTCTCTCTCTCACCGACGGTCGTTTGAACCTGGGGGAATGGCAGTCGCTCTTCGCCGTAGAATTGGACGGTCCGCGTCCCGTCCGAAAGGTTCATCTCACCTGGATGGGGACTGAAGAGCCGTGATTTCCAAAGAGGACATCCCGGGTTTTTTCGCCGATCACCGCGATCTGAAGCCGGAGGATTATGTCCTCCTCACGTACCGCTTTGAAACCGACATCGACCCCAAGGTTGCCGCCGCCAATCTTTGCTCCGAACAGAGCACGGCCCAATGGAAACGTCCCGGTCGTGACGAGGATTTTCGCGTATTGCACGGTGCGAAAGTTGTTTCTCTAAAAGATTGTAGGGGCGAACTTTATGTTCGCCCGACCTTTGAAGTTACCATTGCTCACCCCCATCGCAACTTCGGCGCCCGCATTCCGAATTTCCTCTCCGCCGCTGCTGGCGAAGGCCCATTCTATTGTCCGGGCATCGTCAAAATCAAATGGACCGACTTCGAGTTTCCCAAGGGGCTTTTGTCTCAATTCGAAGGCCCGTCTTTTGGATTGTCCGGCCTGCGCGAAATGACGGGCGTTCGCGACCGCCCGTTTTTCATCGGTGTCGTGAAGCCCAACATCGGGCTTCCACCCGAGGACTTCGCCGAGATCGCCTATCAAGGCTGGTTGGGCGGCTTGGACGTCGCGAAGGACGACGAGATGTTGGCGGACATCGACTGGTCGCCAATGGACGAACGGACCCGGAAGGTCCATCAGGCGCGGCTCAAGGCCGAAAAGGAGACCGGGCAAAAAAAGATCTTCATCGCGAACATCACGGATGAAGTCGATCGGATGCAGGAGCTGCTCACGCGGGCAGAGGCCCTCCGCCCCGCCTCGCTGCCAG
>CAZWYB010000084.1:0-10251 GCA_964637745.1 uncultured Pseudomonadota bacterium | reverse complement strand
CTCCTCGGCCAGGCGCTGGCCTGGCGTGATCAGCGTCAAATAGGTGCAACGAGGCCGGACCTGATCTACGAGGTCGACAAAATCCTTCCTGAGCAGAGGCTCGCCACCGTTCAACGACAAGACGATCGGTTTGAACTTGGCCATGATCTCGCTATAGTCCTTGAGTTGGGGATAGTCCTTGATCTCCCAGCAGGGGCAGAAGTCGCACTGGGCGTTGCAGAGCTTGGTGACCTCCAGATTGATGAGCCGTGGCCAGCCGGTCGCCTTGATTTTGAGGAATCGGTACAACCCTTCCAGCTTTTTCGAGGCTGTGAATTGTTTCGATAGCATGCGGAAAACCGATCAGTTTCTCGAGAGCTCCGCCTTGGCGGGGGCGTGCACGAAATCCCGTCTTATCGTCAGGACGAGGATCCAAGCGAGATTGGAGCCGATGGCGGCCAAGATGAGGATCCATTCCAAGCGATCCATGAAACAAATCCCCATGAAAAGAAGGGCGAAGAAATCGCGCTTCACCATGAATTTCAGTTTGCCCACGAGCTCGATGAACCAAGGTTGGTCGACGGCCTCCAGGTCTCGAACGACATCCTTTTGAACGGTGACGAGGCTGCCGGAATCCGTGTTGCGGATGAGGTAGAGATACATCGAGCCCAAGGCCATCAGAACGCCGAAGCCCGTGAGAAGCCCCAGGGAAATGACGGCGGGCTGTCCTTGGCGGTAGACGCCCATGATAACGCCGGCGAAGAAGGCGACGTAGGTGATGTTGTCGCAGACGGTGTCCAACCACTCACCCAGCTTGGAGGAGGCCAACTTGAGCTTGGCGATCTCTCCGTCGCATCCGTCATAAATGGAGGCGAATTGAAAAAGAATCCCTCCCAAAACGATATGCCAGTAAGTGCCTCGGGATACCAAAAACCCGGACATCAAACCGATCACCAGCGCCGACCAAGTGATCTGATTGGGGGTCAAGGGCGTCCTCACGAGAAATTTGGAGATGAAAACGGAAATCTTGCGGTTAAAATTCCTTGAGATCACGCCGTCCGTCGACTTCTTCACGGATTGATAGAGAATTGCCTGCGCATGCTTGAGACTTGCCGGCGTATCCACATCCTGCCAGTAATGAGAAGTCGTCACCGTTCCGGCCTTGCCGACCGCCGCCAGATAACGGATCGCCTCGGAGAGACTGCCCTTCCCTTCACAACAGGCCTTTTCGAGGGCCTCAAAGACGCCGGTCGAACAATAAAAAAGACCCGTATCGATCGCATCGAAACTGCTCAGCTCTTTGCCGATTTCGACGATCGACCCATGAGAGGTCTTGACCTTCGTGGCATCCTCCATATCGAAGACTTCGCCCAAGCGGCGGTCCACGGCGAGAAGGACTTCTCCGTCCTTGGGCGGCTTCTTGGTCAGATCCGACAGGATTCTCCAATCGAAGATGTGGTCGGACATCATCAGGACGAAATCATCCTGGAGATAGGGCTGGGCCTTCAGGACGGAGAAACCGTTCGACTTCTCCCAATCCGGATTGTCGACAAACTGGATAGAAACGCCCAATTGGCGCTGCTTCCTGGGGCTCAATTTTTTCTGAATGTGGTCGCCTTTGTAGCCGGTAACAATGACAAATTCGGTAATTCCGGCCTTCTTTGCGGAGAGGATGGCCCTTTCGATCAAGGTTAAGCCCACCACCTTGTACAAAGGTTTCGGCTGGTCACCATCCCACTTCCGGAGCCGCTGGCCTTTACCGGCGGCGATGATAAGAGCTTTCATAGACCTTCTTTCCGAAGCAACTGCCTAAGCCCCTGATTCCAAAGTCAAAAAATGCGATTGTGACTATGATATGACACTTATTGCCCAATGCGTCAATCCAAAATCTTCAATGCTCTGTGCCTCTTCGACCCCCAAACCATCTTGGTTGCTACCTGAGGGTGGCAAAATGGCAAATTAGGCGAGGTGATAAAGCATGAAATAGACGATGACACCCGTCACCGATACGTACATCCAGATAGGAAACGTGATCTTGGCAATCTTCCGATGGGCCTCAAACCTTTCCTTTGAAGCCAGATAGAGGGTCCGGATGGCCAAAACAGGAGTTACCACCGCGAGAAGCGTATGCGAGCCCAAGATCCACAGGTAGACCGTCTTGATCGCCCCTTCCCGCGGAAACCGATGAACCCCGGTGAAATAAAAGCGGGTGAGATAGGAAATGAGGAAAAGAACGGAGACGGTAAAGGCCGAAATCATGAAACGTCGGTGCCTCTCCCTCTTCCCTTTGAGGATCGCCGCAAGCCCGAACGCCAAGAGAACTCCCGACAGCGCGTTTAAGAAGGCGTTGAAGGCGGCCAGATGGGGTCCGATGGAAGACATTTATTTCTCCTTTTCCAAAACGCGAAGGGCGGTACGCAGATCCTTCAGCCCCGCAGGGTCCGCCTCAAAGTATCCTCGTACCCTTCCCACCTGATCGACCAAAACAAACTTGTTCGAATGAAAGATGTCGGCGGAGCCGGCCTCTTTCGCCATAGCGAGCTTAAAACCCTCGATGACGGTCTTTCGGACCGCCTCCGAATCTCCGGTCAGAAAAAGCCACGACGGTTTGGCCTGGAACCGCGCCGCGTAGTCCTTCAAACGCGCCGGCGTGTCATTCTCAGGGTCAACGCTGAAAGAGACGAGTCGCACTTCGCCCTGCAGCTCCGACATCCTCTGTGTCAGCATGGGGCAGAAACTCGCGCACCCGGTGTAAATAAAATCTGCAACCCACACTTTTCCCGACAAATCCGATTTCCGGGTGGGGTGACCCTCCTGGTCGGTCAGGGAAAAATCCGGCAGAACGCCGAAAACCGGCGGCGGCTTTGTACAACCCGCTAGAAGCGTCATCAAAACAAAAAACAGAAGGGTTCTCTTCGAAAGCCGATTCTCTTTCATAGTTGATTCAGGGAACCCTTCATGGAATACGACGGACCTCATGTCAACCGAAGTAAAACCGACCCGCAGCCTCTTGATCCTCTTCAGCGTCATCGTCTTGGATCTGATCGGTTTCGGCGTCGTCATGCCGATCCTGCCCTTCTACGCCCAGCAGTTCGGGGCGAACGCAACCGTCTTAGGATTGTTGCTGACCTCCTATTCGGCCATGCAATTCCTCTTTTCCTCTCTGTGGGGGAAACTTTCGGATCGCATCGGACGGAAGAACGTCTTGCTCATCACGATCTTCGGATCGGCGCTGTCCTTGACGCTTCTGGGATTGGCCGACTCCCTCTTCCTTCTTTTCGCGGGCCGCATCCTGTCGGGGATTTTCGCGGCGAACATCAGCGTGGCTTCAGCCTATGTCACGGATGTCACGACCGAAGAAAACCGGGCCAAGGGGATGGGGATGATCGGCGCGGCCTTCGGCGTCGGCTTTCTGCTCGGTCCGGCCTTGGGCGGCGCCTTGTCCGGCCATGGTTATCACCTACCGATCCTGACGGCGGCGGGCTTAAGCGGGCTCAATTGGCTCTACGCCCTCTGGCGCCTGCCGGAGCCGCAGCGTCACCACCATGTCGAAGACAAGATCAACACCTCCCTCCTCTCCAACAAGGCCATTCTGAAGCTGTGTCTGACGTATTTCGTCTTCACGCTGGGCGTCACCCAATTGGAATCGACCTTTGCTTTTTATATGAAGGATCGATTCGCCTTCGACGCCATGCACGTCGCCTACATTTTGGCGATGATGGCCTTGATCATGATCACAATCCAAGGCGGCTTGATTCGGCAGCTCACGCAAAAGTACGGCGAGAATCTTTTGCTGATCTCCGGCGCCTTGATCCTCTCCGTCGCCTTTTTCTTCGTACCGAAATCGCCGACCGTCGCGCTTCTCCTGCTCCCTTTAAGCTTGGCGTCGGTGGGCCGTGGTTTGAGCCAGCCGGCCCTGATGAGCCTCGTTTCGAAAAAGGCCCCGCATCACATGCGAGGCGGTGTCATGGGAACCTTTCAGGCAAGCGCGAGCCTGGGGCGTGTCTTCGGACCGGTCCTCGCGGGGACTCTCTATGACCACTGGCAGGCGTCGCCTTATTATCTAGCGGGTACCATGATGGCGATCGTCTTTGGTCTATCTCTCAGCCTCTAGGGGTTGTGCGTCGGTAGAAATACGCAAAGGGGATAATCCAAGCCCCATCGGTCGCAAAGGCGATGGGCAAAAAGACCTTGGGGAGCTGACCTAACAAGGCGGCGGCCGTCATTGCAATCCACGGGACGATCTTGACCGCCAGGGCCAGACGAAACAGAGGCCTGTTTTCCGGCTGGGACGAGACCTGCCAAAAGATCCAACCAAAGATGAGAGTCACGCAACCCACAAGCATAAACATCCCGGGATAGTTCGGTGTCTCGAGATGAAGCATCTGGACTTGCTGATCCAACCCGAAGATCAATCCGAGGGCGGTTGCCCAATCAAAAACGGCGGCGATTCGAAAAAAAGTCTTCATGCCCTTCCGCTGACCGCGAGTACAAAGAGGAGCAGAGGGAGATAAATGATGGATAGGAGAAAAAAACTGCGCGCCCAACGGATGCCGGCGGAAGACTTAAGCCCATAGAGTCCCCATCCGAAGAAGATCGCTCCGAGGATCAAGGCCGTGACGAAGTAGAGGTCTCCCGCAATACCGAACATCACCGGATAGAGAGAGACCGCCAAAAGACCCGCCAGATAACGAACGATCGTGTGTTTCGTAGCCTTCTCACCCTTCTCCAGCGGCAGGATCTTGATCCCGGCCCTCTCGTATTCTTTTTGGTGCATGAGGGCGATCGCCAGAAAATGGGGGATCTGCCAAAGAAAGAGGATGGCGAAGAGAGACAGACCTGGAAGATCCTGAGGAAGTTTCAAACTCCCCGTTCCCGCCGTCCAACCCATGAGAGGCGGCATCGCTCCGGGGATCGCCCCGATCAGGAGGGCGATCGTGCTCTTCTGCTTGAGCGGCGTATAAAAGAGCACGTAGCTGATGAACGCAACGACACCCAAGAGGCCCGTGAGGGGGTTCACCCCGAACGTGAGGACGGTCACGGAGATCCCCGCCAGGAAAATGCCAAATTTTAAGGCTACGTCGGGGGTCATGCGCCGCGCCGGAAGCGGACGGTTCTTCGTGCGGGACATGAGGGCATCCACGTCCCGTTCAATGTACATATTGAGGGCGTTCGCAGCCCCGACCAGAAGGACCGTGCCGATGAGCGTCAACGCGATCAAGGCGATGGAATGAGTTCCGGGGGCGAGCCAGAGTCCCCCCGCCGTGGTCGCAATGACCAAGGCGGTGACGCGCGGCTTCACTAATTCGATAAAGTCGGAGACGTTGGCCGTTCGAATGGAAGAACCGAGGATCACGCTATAGCCCCCTGCTCAGATGAGGGGATATCGGGGAGAGAGCGGTATCTCTCCCCGATTGGAGCGACTCGTCCGGCTTTGCCGGTGAGGAGCGTTAACGACACCATTATCGCCCATAACAACGCCGCCCCTCCTAAGTGCGCCGTGACGGCGACGACGCCTAAGTGCGTCGTCACACTCAAAAGCCCCAACGCAATCTGGAGGATCACGATCGCCGGCGCCAGAATGGAGAGTCTCTTGACCCAAACCGACGGGGCCGCTTCTTTCCTTAAAAGAATCGGCAGGAAGAAAACCATAAAGGCCACACCCAAGGCCAGCCACCGGTGCGCCATCTGAAGCTGAAGCATCGGCGTGATCGCCCCCTGCCCCGTGGGCCAAGGCGAACCATAGCAAAAAGGGACGTCCGGACAGACGAGGCCGGATTGGGAATGTCGAACGAAGGCGCCTAAGAGGCTCTGAAGATAAACGCCCCCCGCTGTTATCCTCACCCAAAGCCTCCCGCCCGACGACATGGTTGAAGCCTGCAAAGACGGCCAATTCTCAGAGGTTCTCCAAGCGATGAAGATAATCAGGGAGAAAAACAGAAACGAGGTCCCCAAATGGGCCGTCGAAACCAGCATCGGGAGCCGATAGAGGACGGTGATACCGCCCAGCAGGCCCTGAAAGACGACCAAGAAGACGATCAGAACGCCCAAACGCCGAAAAAACGGTTTCTCCTTCCCTTTTCTCCATAGAAGAACGGCGAGAACAATCGTCATCAGGCCGACGCTCGTCGCCAGCATGCGATGGCTATGCTCGACCGCCACGCCTCCCTTCATCTCCGGAAGAAGGCTCCCGTAGCAGAGCGGCCAGTCGGGGCAGGCCAGGCTCGAACCGGTGTTGTGAACGATCCCTCCGAGGAGCAAGAGGCAAAAGACGATGACGGCGAGTACGGTCGCAAAGCGAGGAATCAACATAAATAGTGGGGCGAGTCCTAGTCCTCTTTCAAAGAAGTGTCAACCTTCGGTCGCTTCTTCTTGACGATGCAAAATCCATATGTTACCCGCGCCCCCATCGGAATGAATCCGCGAGGTTTTGCGGCAGAGAAATCTCATTAGCCGGGAAAAATTATGGACACAGTAACCTATGGGTGGTGGCTCCCACCCAACGTTTCGACACACGGGGCCATCGTCGATCAGCTCATCAACATCATGCACTGGTTCATGCTGGTCCTGTTCGTCGGATGGGGCATCTTCTTCGTTTACTGCCTGATTCGCTTCCGAACCCGCGAGGGTCACAAGGCCTCGCACGAGCTTCCACATTCAAAGCTCCCCAAGTTTTTGGAGATCGGAATCGTCCTGTTCGAGGCGGTCATTCTCGTCGGCCTTTCCTATCCGGCCTGGTCCAAGCTCAAGACATCCTTCCCGCCGGAGGACAAGTCGCTGGTGATCCGCATCGTCGCCCAACAATTCGCCTGGAACGTCCATTACGCCGGTCCCGACGGCGCTTTCGGAAAGACGGATCCGAAGTTCGTCAGCGACAGCAATCCGATCGGACTCGATCCGAACGATCCGGCCGGAAAGGACGACATCACCACGCTGAACCAACTGCACTTCCCCGTGAATAAGCCGGTCATCGCCCGCCTGACCTCGAAGGACGTCATCCACAGCTTTTTCATTCCCGTCCTTCGGGTAAAACAGGACGCCGTGCCGGGGATCGTCATCCCCATCTGGTGGGAGGCGAATAAGACGGGACAATTCGAAATCGCCTGCGCGCAGCTGTGCGGGAACGGACACACGACGATGCGCGGTTTCGTTACCATCGATACGCCGGAACAATTCGACGCCTGGGTGAAGGATCAGGAGGCTCAATTGAATCCGCCTCCCCCGCAACCGGCGACGGCCCCCGCCGCACCGGCCTCTGCGGACGCCAACGGAGGAGCCCCGGCCGCAACGCAGCCGAACAAGGTCCCATAGGAGCCTATTTATGAGCGGAAATTCACACGACGAACATCACGAGGAATTAGGATTCATCCGGAAATATATTTTTTCCGTGGACCACAAGGTGATCGGCATTCAGTACGCCATTACCGCCCTCGTGTTCCTCTTCTTCGGCTTCTGCCTCATGATGCTGATGCGCTGGCAGTTGGCCTTTCCGGGAGAGCCGCTGCCGGTTATCGGGAAATGGCTTCCTCAATGGGGAATGCCAGACGGCGTTATGACCCCGGACTTTTATAACTCGCTGGGCGCCATGCATGGAACGATCATGGTCTTCTTGGGAGTCGTGCCCCTGGCGGTCGGCGGTTTCGGAAACTACGTCCTCCCGCTCCAAATCGGAGCCCCGGATATGGCCTTCCCGAAACTGAACGCGGCGAGCTACTGGTCTTACTTCTTAGGCGGCGTCATCATGTTCTTCAGCTTCTTCCTGCCGGGGGGGCCTGCTCAATCCGGCTGGACCTCTTACCCACCGCTTTCCGATTTGGCTACCACCGGACAGACGGCTTGGTTGATCGGAATGATCTGTCTGATCACTTCCTCCCTTCTCGGTTCCGTGAATTTCATCGTGACGACGGTCCAGCTCCGGGCCCAGGGCCTTTCCTTCTTCCGCCTGCCCTTCTTCGTCTGGGCCCAGTTCGTGACGTCGTTCCTACTCCTATTGGCTTTCCCGCCGCTTGAGGCCGCGGGAGTCCTGCAGTTGATGGACCGCGTCGCGGGCACGAGCTTCTTCCTGCCCTCGGGGTTGGTCGTCAGCGGCACACCCCTGCAAGTAGCCGGCGGCGGCAACCCGATTCTGTGGCAGCACCTGTTCTGGTTCCTCGCGCATCCGGAGGTCTACGTCTTGATCCTGCCGGCGATCGGTATCGTCACGGAGATCATCGTCAACAATACGCGGAAACCCCTCTACGGCTATAAAACCATGATCTACGCGGTATTATTCTTGGGCTTCATGTCGTTCATCGTTTGGGCCCATCACATGTTCATGACGGGCATGGGGACGACCATGAGCAATTTTTTCCAAACGACGACGATGATCATCTCGATCCCATCGGTCATCCTCGTAACCTGCCTCCTGATCACCCTCTGGGGCGGCTCGATCCGCTACAATCTGCCCATGCACTTCGCCCTGGCTTGGCTCCCCATGTTTGCGATCGGCGGTTTGACGGGACTGCCGCTGGGACTCGCAACGTCGGATATCTATCTGCATGATACATATTACGTCATCGGCCATTTCCATTACGTCGTCGCCCCAGGCACCCTTTTCGCCCTCTTTGCCGGCATCTATTATTGGTATCCCAAAGCGACCGGCCGCATGATGAATCAGACCTTGGGCAAGCTCCATTTCTGGATCTCATTTTTGGCGATCAACGGCGTGTTTATGCCCATGTTTATTCAGGGGATGGCCGGTGTCTCCCGCCGACTCCATACGCCCACGATGTACGCCCATGCCCAGGCCGTGCAGGGAACGAACGTCTTTATGTCCTACTCGGCTTGGATCTTGGGAGTGGCCCAGCTCTTCTTCATCGTGAACTTTTTCATAAGTTTGAAGACCGGTAAGAAGGCGTCCGATAACCCTTGGGAGGCGACGACCCTGGAATGGGCGACGCCCACGCCGCCTCCTCATGGGAATTTCGTCAAGGAGCCGGTCGTCTATCGCGGTCCGTATGAATACAGCATGCCGGGAGTCGCGGCGGATTTCGCCCCGCAGAACATCCCGTCGTTTTAAGGAGATAAGGAAGGAACCCTATGTCATCAGCCGTCATCCATCATATCGATGAGCCGCACCCGATCACAGGCGTCACGAACGCAAAGCTCGCCATCTGGCTCTTCATTGCCTCCGAAGTCATGCTCTTCGGGGCCCTCTTCTCGTCTTATATCGTTCTGCGCGTCGGCGACCCGACGTGGCCCCGCGGTTGGATGGTCTTGAACGTACCCCTCGCCACCTTGAACACGATGATCCTCATCACGTCTTCCGTGACGATGGTCATGTCCTGGGCCTCGCTTGCGATGAACCGCTTCGACCGCTACCGCCTCTACATGGGTTTGACGATCCTTTTGGGAATCGGCTTTCTGATCGTCAAAAGCTTCGAATACAGCCACAAGTTCGAGGCCCATCATTTCCCGTCGACCAGCAACTTTTACGGCATTTATTTCACCCTCACGGGATTGCACGGACTGCACGTCCTGGGCGGCATCTTGGCCAACCTCTATTTCCTGACCGTCGGTAGCCGGATGTGGAAGACGAACCCCAAACAATTCATGGGCCGCGTGGAAGTGGCCGGCCTCTACTGGCACTTCGTCGACCTGGTCTGGATTTTTCTCTTTCCGTCTTTGTACTTATTGTAGGAGGATTGAACTATGTCGCACGGAGAAGACGCCGTTGATATCAAGAAGCATGTCCGGATCTACATCGCCGTTTTCGTCGCTCTTGCCGCTTTGACGATCATCACGGTCGCCGTCAGCTACCTCCACCTGACCATCGTAGCCGCGGTGTCGGTCGCCCTTTTCATCGCGACAATCAAAGGCTCTCTCGTCGCTTCCTACTTCATGCACCTGATTTCCGAAAAGAAGCTCATTTACAGCGTCCTGATCATCACTTTTATCTTTTTCCTCACCATGATCCTCCTGATCTTCTTCGCCGACCGCGGGAGAATGCATATTTAGCCGTGTCACTCAAGGCCTTCCACATCGCCTTCATCACCGCTTCGACGCTGCTCTCAATTGTCCTCTGCCTCTGGGGTTTCCACGAATACCGGGAGACACCCGCCACATGGAACCTGGTCATCGGCGGTTCGGGCCTGCTGGGTTTGATCCTTCTCGTGCCCTACTTTCTCTGGTTTAAAAAGAAGATGAAGTCCATGCCAGTTGTCGCGCTCCTATTGTTAGCGAGTCAGGCCTTCCTTACTCGCTCGGCCTTCGCCTGCGCCGTCTGTTTTAACG
>CAZWYB010000083.1:8031-10347 GCA_964637745.1 uncultured Pseudomonadota bacterium | reverse complement strand
AGCGTGATGGAGCAGGGGATCACGAATGTCATCGAAGGGACGTCTGGCGACAATCTCAGCCGGCTGAAAAACGTTATCGGCCGTCACAGCCCGCAGGACATGCTGGAAATGGCTTATCATGACGTCGGTTCGAAGCGCCTGAGGAGCCGCATTTTGGAGCATATTCAGTCGGAGGCCAAATCCGCCTGGCCGAAGGCGCCGATCGTCGTCAGCGACATCGATGACACGGTGTATGTGAATTGGAAAGACGCCCGCTACCCGAAGAAGACGGTTTATCCGGGGGTTCATGCCTTCTACCGCGCCGTCGGCAAATATGAAGACAACGACTATGAGCGCCGCGGCCCCGTTTTCATTTCGGCCCGTCCCGAAGAAGGCGCCGGGCTTGTGGAAACCTACACGGTGGAGAATCTTCGGGAGATCGGTTTTTTCGCCCCGACCGTCCTTTCGGGGGATTTATTCCACATTTTAGGCGCCAGCATCGCCGACGGGAAGTACAACAACTACGCTCCCTACGACACGCTCTTCCCCGAATTTATGAAGGTGTTGACCGGAGACAACGGCCAATACGACGTCGATTTCGAGCGCCGCGTCCTGACGGCCTATGCGGAGACGGCGATCGCCGGCTTCATCCACGACATCGGCGAAATCCCCGTCGAACGTCCCAACGCCTATGACTTCGAAGAACTGACCCCTCCCGCGGGCACGCGCCGGATCTTCTACTTCGACACCTACATCGGGGCCGCCCTGGCGGCCTACGAAATGTCGCCGGCGCTCATCACGCTCGCCGACCTGCATCGCGTGGCCCGAGAAGCCCTGGACGAATTTCACCTGATCGCTTTCGAGTCCGACATGCAGCAAGCGCGCATGTGGGATTTGTTCAAGCGGGATTACGAATTGGTGGAGCGAAAATACGGTAAGATCGAATAGATTATTTAAAAGGTTCATGAAGTTAAGTTCCTATCCAGACTCCGATACTGAATCGCTTCCGCCAGGTGTTTTGGTTGAATGGACTCGGCGCCTTCCAAATCGGCGATCGTTCTCGTAACTTTTAGTATTCTATCATAGGCCCGCGCCGAGAGGGCCAGCCGCGCGACGGCGTTTTCCAAAAGTTTGGCGCCGGCGACATCCACCGCGCAGTGTTTCCGCAACAGCCGCCCGCTCATCTGGGCATTTGCGTGCACGCGGAGTCCCTTGAAACGGCGTTTTTGGATGTCTCGCGCCCTCAGCACGCGCGCACGAATCGCTTGAGAGGGTTCTCCTTCTTTGATGGCAACCAGATCCCCATAGGGAACGGGGGGCACATCGATCTGGATGTCGATCCGGTCGAGCAGAGGACCGGAAATGCGGTTGCGGTAGAGTTGGAGCGCCACTGGCGTGCAGACGCATTCCCGGTGCGAAGACCCGAAGAACCCACATTTGCACGGATTCATGGAAGCCACCAAAACCAGGCGGGCCGGAAACGTGATTGTCGACAAGGCGCGCGCGATGGTGACGATGCCGGATTCGAGCGGCTGCCGCAAAATCTCCAAAACGTTTCGTTGAAACTCCGGCAGCTCATCCAAGAAGAGAACACCATTATGGGCAAGACTGACCTCTCCCGGCCGCGGATGCGTCCCGCCGCCGGCGAGTCCGGCGGTGGAGATCGTGTGATGGGGTGATCGAAACGGCCGATGGCGGACGAGCGGGCCCAGACCCTCCATCATCCCCGTGATGCTGTAGATCTTGGAGGTTTCCAAGGCCTCATCAAAACTCATCTCCGGGAGGATCGTCGGAAGGCGTTGCGCGAGCATCGTTTTGCCGGAGCCCGGCGGGCCGATCATTAAAAGATTATGCAAACCTGCGGCGGCGACCTCCAACGCCCGTTTGGCTTGCATCTGGCCCTTGATTTCCGAGAAATCGAGAAAGGTTGGGGTGGGGGAGGAGTCGGGGGTTTTCTCCAGAGGGTTTGGAGAAGGAGGGGAGGGCGGTAGAGGTCGCTCGCCGGTAAAATGTTGGACGACGTCCGCAAGCCGGCGGACGCCATGGACGGTCAGGCCTTGGACGACGGATGCCTCCGGGACATTCATCTCCGGGAGGATCAAGGCCTTCATCTTTTGTTTCTTGGCCAGGAGGGCGATGGGCAACGCCCCATGGATGGGTTTGATCTCGCCGTGGAGTGAGAGCTCGCCCAGGATCAGGAAGCCTTTGAGCGATTCGGCAGGGATCAACTCCGACGATGCGAGGAGTCCCAGTGCGATGGGGAGATCGAAGGCCGTCCCTTCTTTCTTGATGTCGGCGGGGGCGAGGTTGATGGTGATCTGGGTGGGCGGGATGTCG
>CAZWYB010000083.1:4803-8021 GCA_964637745.1 uncultured Pseudomonadota bacterium | reverse complement strand
GGGGGGGGTATTCGAAGGCCTGGCCGTTTTTCAGGAGTCGGGCGGGGGCGAGGTTGATGTTGCTCCGCCGGGGCTCGAAACTATATCCCGAATTCTTGATGGCGGAGATGACGCGGTCCCGGCTCTCGCGGACACTCGATTCCGGCAAGCCAACGGTGTTCCAGTTTGCGAGCCCAGGGGCGATGTCGACCTCGACTTCGACCAAAAACCCGTCGATCCCAAGAAGCCCGGCGCTGAAGACTTTCGAGAGCATACGAAGGCTTAAGCAATGTGTGTGCCAAGGTTTTTGAGCTTGAGGGGGATTGAAAAGGTTCGAATTTGAAACCGAGAGGTTCGAAAATTGGGTGCTGGGGAGTCGCTAATGCGGCGTACTCTTCCACTGATCTAGCAAGAGCTTCAAAGCCGTCGGTTTGTTGGTCGGAGGCGGGGTGCCCAACTGGCTTTGGGTGTTGATGCCATGACAATTCGCGCAGCTGCGGATCTCGCCGGGCTGGAAGGACACCCAGTTCCGCTCTTGGACGACCGGATTGCCGCTTGGGTCGATTAATTGCCAACTCATCGCGCGTTGCGCGGGTACGAAGGCCGCTACGGAGCCGTCCGGGGCGATCTTCACGCTTCCGGCGGGACCTCCCGGATTGAGCCAGGGTGAGGCCTTGGGATCGTGCAGGATTTGCGCCAAGACACGCCGGCCAGGACGGGTCGTCGTTGTTCCACCGTAGCCCCGGATCTGATCCGCTTGAAATAACTGTAAAGAAGAAATGTCATAGATCTTGCCCGACGTCGCGATCGCCTGGACGCCGCCGGGAACATTTAAGTTAAAGGGTTGATTGACGTCGGCGCGGTCGCGGAGCGTGACGTTCCGGCTGACGATCAAGGCCAGGTTGTTGGTCTTCAACCAATCCCGCAGAGCCGCTTCGTCGATGCCTTCATCGGATAGAACCTGCTTTTCCGGATCGGGCAGCGGATGGGCCACAGCCGTCGGACGCGTGCGGGGGCGGACTTCAACGGGGTCCAATTCCCAGAGCGGTCCATTGTAATTCCGCAAGGTATCCGGATCGTACCAACTGACCGACTTGATGATGCCTGCGGTGAGAGGCGTATCGGCCTGCCAACTCGATCCCACTTGCTTCAGTCGCTTGAGACGGAAGTCGTAGGTGTACGGAGGGGCTTTTGCTTCGAGGTCGTTGACGGCGGTGTGAGAGGCGATCAGCGACCCGTCCGACAAGGGCACGGGATTTCTATAATGCCCCGAAGCAAAATCTTTGCCGTCTAAGACCTGCGGGTCGGTGACGGGCGTGAGGGTCATATGATCGGCGTTTAAGCCCTCGGCCCCGGTGAAGCTCAAGATCGTACCCGCGCCGTTCGTCCCGAACTCCGGGGCGTAGGTTGCATAAAAGACTCCGGCGTGCAGAGGGTCTTCTTTCATGTGGAAGAGGCCTCCGTCGCCGCGGATATAGTGGGTGTTGTCGTGATCGCTTTGGGGCGTCAAGTAGGTCAGATTCGGATCGTCCGTGAAGCTCCCGTCCGTGTAGGTGCCGCCGAATTCGTGGCGGCCCACGTGGTTCAAGGTCTCTTCCTGCGTTCCGTCTTCGTTCAATTGCCACGGGAAGAAGTGATTGAAGGTGTGCGCCGAGACGTTGCCGGAGGCGATGCGCGGCTGCGGAAAGACCTCCGTGGAGGCGACCATGCCGGCCCCCGCGGATTCATCCGTATAATTGAAATCTCCAAACCCTCCGTCGTCGTGCTGTTGGTCCCTTTGCAGGTGATCCCACTTCGTGAAGACGATGCGGCCGAAGCTGTCGATGGACGGCGAAAAGACGCCGCTGGGGCTGTGCTCGAGCAAAGTCAGTTCGCCGGTGGAAGGATCCAGTCGCCAAAGGCCTGTGACGGTCGGCGCGGATTCGTATTCGTCCAATTGCGGATAGAGCTGGGCGGACCCGTCGCGCGGGCGGTCGCTGACGAAGAGGATGAGGTCGTCGGTTCCGTAGAAAGGCGCGACGTTGTTGAAATTGGCAGGCTGGTTGGGAACTTTCGTGATGACCGGCGTCTCACCCTGCCCAAAGCCCGTGATCTCGTAGATCTGCCAGAAATAGGTCGCGACCTCGAATTGTTTCGTCGGAGCGCCGACCACCATCGAGAAGAGGGCCTTGGTCCCGCTCCAATGCACCGACGGCTCGCGGACGGCGATGGCCTGGGCGCCCTGAAATCCATCCATGCCGTAGCCGGCTTCTTTTGTCAGGTTCCGGAGTGTTCCATCCGGATAAAGGATGCAGAGATCGCCGCCTCGTGCGACGGAATCCAAGTTGCCCCGATGATTTCCAAAGGCGCTGCTGACAGTGGTGAAAACGCTCTTGGGGACCTGCGTCACAAAAAGGATGGATGCCGCTGGAAGGTTGGAAGGCAAATTCGACGACCCGCCGGAGCCGCCTCCTTGGCTGCTTCCGCCGCCGCAACCTCCGAATAAGAGGCAAAGGGTGGCGAGCCCGCCGAACAAAATGCGCGCCCGAATGAGAGGGGACATTCGCGATGAATATTCTTTAGGGAGCGGCTTCGTCAAGGGAAGCGAATTTAAAATAAGGATGCAACTTTTCGGGTGTCCTATCGAAAAGAGGCATATGCATGGATCCTGCCCCGACTTATTGGGGCACGGTTAGCCTGGGAGGGCATATGCAAAGGAACGCATTATGTCTTCCCCGGTTCTTACGGCGCCTTTTGCCCTAGGTACCTTTAATCTCTTTTCTCAACCCGCGGGCCATTTGGAGACACTACTGGGGCAGCCAGCCGTCTTGATCCCAGCCTCGGCGGCGGAACTGGGTCTTGATCCTTCCTTCTCTGCCAAACTGCCAACAGAAGCGATTGTCTGTGGCGTTCCTGCTTGGCGACTCCCGTTGCTCTTAGACCCGAGCGAGCAGATCTTGGAGAAGGCTGCGAACCTACTCGGACCTAGGGATAAAGACGGCAATGATCCGTTGTCGGAGAATGAGGACATTCTAGAGGCTCAGGCAGCAACAACGGGGGGGAATGGACCCAGAGTTACAGAGAAGGAATATGCCGACAATGAGTTGATGAAGGGAGCTGTTCTGGCAGGGAAGGATCAATTTCTAAAGGACCCCAAGAAGGGGTTTGTTGCCAGTAATATTCTAACAGCTAAATTTTCGAATGTCTCATTCACCTTCAAGAATGAGTTGGGGGTTGAGAAGGGATTCATAGGTGCCACC
>CAZWYB010000083.1:0-4703 GCA_964637745.1 uncultured Pseudomonadota bacterium | reverse complement strand
TCGGGATTGAGGGGGAGATCGAGAGACTGCCCAATCCTACGGATGAGGAATATGCCGACAATGAGTTGATGAAGGGAGCTGTTCTGGCAGGGAAGGACCAATTTCTCAAGGATCCCAAACAAGGATTCGTCGCCAGTAATATTCTAACAGTTAAATTTACGCGTGCCTCATTCACCTTCAAGGATCCTTCGGAGGTTGAGAAGGGGTTCATAGGTCAAACCCTTCTAGTTAGGAGAAATAAGACACATAATTTTCCTGCGATCATCTCTCTCCTCAAGGAGCTCGGAATGGAAGTCTTTGATACGTTGGCCGAGGCCACGATCGAGGGTTACAACCTTCATGATGAGATCGCAAAACTAGGCGACGATCCCGTCCTCCTGTATCGCTACCTCCTCCTTACGCGACCTGATCTGACGGAAGAAGCCATCCGACAAATCGCGCAAAGCGCCTTTTCTGGGATGAAGGAAAATAATCGAGTTCAGGTCGAAGAGCTTCATGCCACCTATCCATTTGTCGATGGAGGATTCGATGGGTTCAACTATCCCGCCTCGACCCAAGAGGGTTATGTAGAAATATCCGGTAAGATCGAAGGCGATTTTGAATCAGTCCAGATCATGGGAGACGGGACGAAGAAGATCGCCCTCAAGCCCGACGGGAGTTTTTCGGGGAAGGTAAGGCTGAAGATCGGAGAAGAAAACTTACTTCAAATCTACGGCATCCATGAAGAGAAGAGACAAAAGGGACCTATCACCACCATCCGGATTCGTCAGGAGGGTGTCAAGGAAGACCCTCAAATGGTGCTGGCGAATCTCATTTCTAAGGTGCAGGGGCTGGAAGAACAACTGCTCGCTGACCCAAACCGCCTAGCCTATCTGACGAAGACCTATGAGCGAGAGTTGGTGAGGCGTTTCATGATCGATGGCATTGCGGCTGGATTTGCAGCCTTGAGTGAAAAGATCAAAACCTGTGATTCAGTCCTTTTTAAAAAGATCTACACCGAAATTGAAAGGAAATTTACGCTGGTCGACCGACTGACGATTCCGCACCTGAAACCGGATCAGCACCTTTACTTTTATCAAAAATACTGCCTGTTCGAGATCAAGAGCGCCATGGAGGACTCGAGTCGCGTGCCGGCCATCATTTTGGCCAATGAGCAGGGACTGGGAAAGACCATTGTCGTCCTGGCGGCGCTGGAGCTGATGAAGAGGCAGGGGATGATCGTCGCCCCGAATGCCGTCGTGTCGACCTGGGGCGAACAACAAAGCCATTTCTTTTCTCGCGGGACGATGAAGATCGTACACGGTGAGGCCCAAAGCCGGGCCGAGGTGCTTCAAGGAGGCTCTGGCCAGTCGCGTGTCACCAATATGGAGTATCTGCGCTCGGAGGCCCAAGATCGCTTCGATCTGATGAACCTGCCGGGAGAGAAACAAGTCTTGGTTTTTGACGAGGCGCAGTTTCTATCGAGCTCATCCAGCCAACAGTCCCAAGGAGCCCGCAAACTCAAGGGTGGTTTCAAGATCCTCGTTTCGGCCACGCCCTTCTCGAGTATTCGGACGGTCCGACCGATCTTGGAGTTTATGGAGGGGAACAAGTATGGAAATGGGCAGGCCTTTGGAATGAAATTCCGTCTTGAGGACCCGGACTCGATCCGCCTCCTACACTTGATGATGGATCGGTACCTGCTGCGTTTTCGTAAGAAGGACGTCTTTCAAGAATATGACCGCTCGCTTCCCTTGGAGTCACAGAAAGACCGACTGCCGGCCAAGACGTTTATCCCTCCGGAAACGTCGGGCGACTATGAGCTGACCGAGAAGCAGTGTGAGGCCGTCCTCCAAATCTTTCTGGACTGGGAGTCCTGGCAGGAACGTCTGCGGGGCAGATCGCTGACCTACGAAGACCGGCTCATTGTGGCCCGAACGAAGAATTTCTTCAGCCGGCGTGAGTCGCTTCGTCAGCTCATGAATGACCCAAGTTATGGAGGTGTGAGTTCGGAAAAATCACCTAAGCATCAAAAGATGGACGAGATCGTGGATCGGGAGGTTCGGGAGAGGGAAGGGAAGATTCTCATTTATTGCCGCTACCGAGCGGATGTGCAGCAATACGCCCGGCGGTATGCCCAATTTGGGGCGATGACCTATTATGGGGGGACCTCAGAGGTGGATGGTAAGAAGCAAGACTGGCTGAAGGATTATCGAGGCCATGTTCGAATGTTTAAAATGAAGAACGAGAATGAGTTCGCGATTGGAGCAGACGGAAAGTTGATCGAGGATGCAAACGGAAGCCCGATTGACCCCTTGGATTACAGTCGTCTCATGTTTCAGAACGATCCCGAGACCCGTGTTCTGATCGCGACCTACGATTCGGGGGCGGTGGGTGTGACGCTGACCGCAGCCGATGCCGTGGCGTTTTCGGACATGGCGCGGGACTACGTGATTCAATATCAGGCGGAGGATCGCGCGAACCGTATCGACAACAACCGAAGGAAGTATGACGTGCGCTATTACACCATGGTGGCCAAATATCCGGAGAGATTTTTAGAGAAGGCGAAGGATTATGTGGTGGTCCGGTCCAAGGAGACGCAAAGCGCCTCTCTCGTGAAGAAAAGCAAGGTTACTCCGGAAATGCAATCGAACGAGGACTTTGTCATTGAAGATCTGTACCAGACTTATCTGGCCCAGGGGACCTATGACGCAGTTCACCGCCAGAACATGGAGACCCAGAGGAGAATCTTTGAGCTCATCATTGATGGGATCCAGTCGGAGAAGGAACAGGCCGTCATGGCGAGCAGCGCGCTGTCTGCGAAGATGCCGTTCCTGCTCCGAGGCGGCGTTTCGGGAGATGAGACGTTAGATAAGGAAGCGCAAATCGAGGAAGATATCGAAGAAGAGAAGAAGGAGTAAAACCATCTACGAAAGATCCAACGCCCGCGTCAGAAAATCGACCAACCGTTTCATCTTGCGGCAGGCGGCCGCGACGTCCTTCATGACGTTCTTTCCGCTCACTTGAGACTCCTTCAAGGAAAGCCACGTAATAAAATCCTTCCGCTTGATGTCCTCGATGCACGGATGCTTCGGATCAAAGCCTCTCGGCGGTCTTTTCAGCGAATCGCCGTCCAGCTTGAAGCCGCGTTTTGCGGTCTTCCAGGCCTTTGGGTTTTCGGCGATGAACCGCCGTACCTTCGCCAACGCTATGGAATCCGGGTGCCAGAGGCCGGCCGCCACGAAGCAGTCGCCCGGCTCCAGGTGAAAATAGAAGCACGGCGCATGCGCATCGCGGCCCGCGAAACGATGACGGAACTGCATCCCGATGTGGGTCTTATAAGGCGTCTTGTCGTTCGAGAAGCGCGTATCCCGATAGATGCGGAAGAGGGAACCGCCCGAGGCGCGGGGATCGGCGATGAAACCGGGCGCGATCCGGGGGAGGACGATCGCGAAGTGGGCTATGAAACGCAGGGCCGGATTCCGGGCGGCCGATTCGTATCGTTGTTTATTGGCTTGAAACCACTCGCGCTTGTTGTGCTTCGCAAGGTCCTTGAGGAACTTGAACAGATCGGGCGTGAAGAAGCGTTCCATCAATGGCCTTTATGCCCTTCGGCCTCGAGATACCGCTCGCAGTCGATCGCCGCCATGCAGCCCGATCCGGCGGCGGTGATGGCCTGTCGGTAGACGTGGTCCTGCACGTCACCGCAGGCAAAGACGCCCGGGATGTTCGTCTTCATGCCGTCTTGTGTGACGATGTATCCGTTCTTGTCCATCTCGATCTGGCCCTTGAAGAGCGTCGTATTCGGGTCGTGACCAATGGCGACGAAGAGACCGGCGACCTTGAGCGTTGAAGCTGCAGCCGTTTTGACGTTCTTGAGTTTGAGCCCTTCCACTTCCTTTTCGCCGATGACGTCTTCTACGACCGTGTCCCAAATGAAGGCGATTTTTGGATTCGCCTTGGCGCGATCCTGCATGATTTTAGACGCCCGGAGCTCGTTGCGGCGGTGGATCACCGTCACCTTCGAGCAGTAACGGGTGAGGAAGGTGGCCTCTTCGATCGCCGAGTCTCCTCCGCCCACGACGGCGACTTCCATGTTCCGGAAAAGGCCCCGTCGCAAGTGGCGCAGGTGGTGACGCCCTTGCCCATCAGTCTCTTTTCATTCTGCAGTCCGATCAGCCTCGCCGAAGCCCCCGTAGAGATAATGACGGCCTTGGCTTCAAATTTTTCGCTGCCGACTTCAACCGTGAAGGGGTGTTTGCTGAGGTCGACCTTCGTTACGTCCTTCGTTAGATAGCGCGTTCCAAACCGTTCGGCCGGTTTGCGAAGATCGCTCATCATTTAGGGGTCACCGTCGAGGAGCTCAAGAAGTACGATACGCGACCTCCTGTCGACGAATTGAAGAGGATCGCGGCCGCCGATCCCACCTTTGGCTTCGCGCTTCGCACGGTCATCGAGAAGAAGGTCAGCGCAGACGAGCTAATGAACCTGGCGAAGAAGTCGGACCAGAAAAAGAAATGAAGACGTTCCGGACAACAAAAGGGCCCTTCAGAGAACGGCCGTATTACACGAACGACGAGATCGAGAACATCTGCACGGACGAGCTTCGCGCGGCCAACCTCTATCCCTCCGCGCCTGGCCCCGTACGGATCGACCGGTTCGTTGAGAAGCGCTTCGGCAGCGCTGCGGCGAGCCCCATGAAGGCGTCGATCCTTCGCCCGATG
>CAZWYB010000082.1:0-10374 GCA_964637745.1 uncultured Pseudomonadota bacterium | reverse complement strand
AAACCAGTGTACGGGTAACACCGTACCGAGGGTTCGAATCCCTCCTCCTCCGCATGAGTTCCTTCGCTTCCCATGAAATCATCCCGCACCCTTTTTCGCTTTTTGGTCTTTCTCTTCGTGTCCTTCATCGGGCTGTGCGCCCTGGGTGTGCACCTCCTGGTCTTGGATCATGAGATTCGCGCGAAATTCGAGGCCCACCGGTGGAATCTCCCTTCGCGCGTCTATTCGGATTCCTTCTATATTTATCCGGGACAAACGCTTCCCCCGCAGAAGGTCGCCCGGAAATTGGAGCGGCTTTCCTACAGGCCCGTCAAGGGAGCGGTGACGAATTACGGGGAATACTCGCAGTCCAAGACCGGTTTCGACATCTACCTCCGGAATTTTTCCTACCCCTCCGAAGAATTTTCCGGCTTTCCCGTCTCCGTGACGTTCGACGGCGCCGTCGTCCATTCGATCAAGAGACTGGACACCCAGACCGACTTGAAGGCGTTGAAGATCGAGCCGGAGTTGATCGCATCCATTTTCGATGAAAAGATGGAGGATCGGACGATCGTGACGCTCGATCAGATACCGGAAGACTTGACCGACGCCGTCGTGGCCGTCGAGGACGAGCGTTTTTACAAACACCACGGCGTGGATCCCCAATCGATCCTCCGCGCCTTGCTGACCGACATCCTCCATTTCCGCGCCAAACAGGGGGGCAGCACCCTGACGCAGCAATTGGTGAAGAATTTCTTCCTGTCACCGGAGAAGACGATCGTCCGCAAGTTCAACGAGATCCTCATGGCCATGATCCTGGAGTTTCGCTACTCCAAGGAAGAGATCATGGAGGCTTATTTAAACGAGATCTATTTCGGCCAGCGCGGGCCGGTTTCCATCACGGGCGTGGAGGAGGCGTCGAAATTTTATTTCGGAAAGGGCGTCTCGCACCTCTCGCTTCCGGAAGCGGCCCTTGTGGCGGGGATGATCCGCGCCCCGGGCGAGTATTCACCGTTTCGAAATCCCGACAAGGCGACCGAGCGTCGGAACGTCGTCCTCCGTCTGATGATGGAACAGGGCAAAATCACGCAGGAGGATTTCGAGGAAGCGAAGAAAGAACCGATCGTCCTGACCTCGGGAACGACCAAGGTCATGCAGGCGCCGTTCTTCATCGATTTCGTCCAGCAGCAGCTGAAGGAAAATTACCCGCATGATCTCCTGAAGTCGGAAGGCTTGCGGATCTTCACCACGCTCGACATGGAGGCCCAGGAGATCGCCGAGGCCGCCGTCCAGAAAAGGCTCAAGGATTTGGAGGCGACGAAGCCGAAGCTGAAGAAGATCCGCGAAGACGGCAAGGTCTTGGAAGGCGCCTTCGTGGCGGTACAGCCTCAGACCGGCGCGGTTCGGGCCTTCGTGGGCGGCCGGGATTTTTCCATCAGCCAGTTCGACCGCGTCCGCGACGCGCACCGGCAGCCGGGATCGGCCTTCAAGCCGTTCGTCTACCTGGCGGCCCTGGAGAAGGACGACGGAAAGAGCTGGACGATGGCCTCGACGATCGACGACACCGCTTTTTCGGTGAAGACCAACGGCAAGACCTGGCGACCCGAAAATTACGATAAAAAAGAACATGGGGCGGTGACGCTCCGCGAGGCCTTGGAGGACAGCTACAACATCGTGGCGTCGAAGCTGGCGATCGACGTCGGTTTGAACGAAGTCATCCAGACGGCGCGTGCGGCGGGTGTCGAGAGCGATCTGCAGCCTTATCCCTCGCTCGCCCTGGGCGCCTTCGAGGTGACGCCCCTGGAGCTCGTCCGCGCCTACACGATCTTTCCGAATCAGGGGACGCAGACCGAGCCGATTGCGATTACGAGCGTCGTGACGCGCGGCGGGCAGGTTTTGGAGAAGAAGGGCTTCAAGATGAAGAAGGTCGTCTCGCCCGAGCTCGCCTATCTCATGAACAGCGCCCTTCGGGGCGTCATAGACCGCGGGACCGCCGCAGGCGCCCGCAAGATGGGATTCACGGGACTCGCCGCCGGCAAGACAGGGACGACTTCGGATTATAAGGACAGCTGGTTCGTCGGTTATACGCCGGATCTTCTGGCCTTGGCTTGGGTGGGATACGATGACGGGACGGCGACCGGGCTTTCCGGTGCCTCCGGGGCGCTTCCCATCTGGGTGGATTTTATGAAGGGCGTCCAGCCGTCCGGCGCCCTGAAGGAGGACTTTCCCGGAACCGACAATATTTCACTGGTCAAAGTGGACCGGAAGGGCCACTTATATAAGGACAGTTGCGGGGAGGCCTTCGTGGTGGCGTTCATCCGCGGAACCGAGCCGAAAGAGGAATGTGACTGAGCCGGGTGCCCAGTAAGACTGGGCAGGCGAAGGAATACCCGAAGCGCGGACAGCGCGTAGGGTGTGACACTATGCGGAAATTTACACTTCTATTGATTCTTTTCGTGGTTGCTTGCGCCCCCAAGACCAAGCCCCAGTATCCCAAGCGGCCTCCAGGCGCGGTGCCGCCTCCGGTCACAGGAACGACCGAAGAACAGAAGGAATCGCCCGAACGGACCGCTTCGAACGCCCTGGTCGATGAAGGGAAGGTGGCCTTGAATCGCGGGCTCTACGATCATTCGGCGGATCTCTTCCAACAGGCCGTGACGATCGACCCCACGAATGGAGCCGGCTATTTCTACTTGGCCTTCGCGAAGGTCCGTGGCGGCGAATACGGCGAGGCGGCTGGGCTTTTGGAAAAGGCAAAACTTCTTTTGGGCAGCAATCCCCTTTGGACCGACAAACTCCAGGAGCTCAGGACCGAGCTCGATCAAAAACAGCCGAAGTGACATGCGTCCTCTGCCTTATCGTCTTCTCCCGCACACGGCGGACATTCGCATCCGCGTGAGAGGACGTTCTCTACGGACCCTCTTCCAAAACGCCGTCTTTGCGCTCACCGATCAGTTGGTCGAGGCGCGTCGGATCAAATCGCGTCGGTCGCGGCGGCTTCGCGTGAGGGCTCAAGACGTGGAAACACTCCTTGTCCGTCTCCTCCAAGAGGTGCTTTACCTTTTCGACGCTCGGCGTTTTGTTGCGCGGCGTCTCGAGATCGAATCATGGAAAGATAAAAGATTGATCGGACGAGTGTGGGGGGAAACGTTTGATCCCGAGCGCCACGGCTTCAAGACGGAGATCAAGGCCGTGACTTACCACGGGCTTAAAATCAGCAAATCCAAGGGGCGATGGTATGCGGAGCTGGTGCTGGATGTCTGAGGGCGGGTGATTCTTAATTGCGACGATTGTTGGTCCGACGGTTTCTTTCCACCGCCTTGTCGAAGAACCATTGGCTGTCCTGGGTCATGCGGATGAAAGAATACGGTTTGCGGCTGATCGCGCGCCAGACAAGCTTCATGTAGCCCTTGAAACCGCGCATCTTGATGATGGCCCGAGGATTGAAGAGGATATCCCTATTTTTGATGACGCCGACGAACACGTGAAAAACCCTCAAATCGAAGTATAGAGCTTTTGACGCACCCTGACAATCTGCTTCTTTTTCAAAGCAGGAAGGCATTATCTTTTTTAGGATCGCCCGGCGGGATTTCGCATGCGGTGCAGGTGAAGGGCCGTGACCTGGGCGGCGTCTCGGACGAAGGGGCTGGGATGATTCGCCAATTTCGCCGAGAAGATTTGGTTCCATGCTTCGTGAAGGGCGTCGAGTTGTCGAGGCGCCGATTTTCGCACCGGAAGATGGGGCATGAGCGAGGACATGTGCTGCATCAGTTGCACAAGGGAAGGAGCCGACTCTTCGATCTCGATCGTGGGGATCAGGAGAATCCATGTCGCCAGGATGCGCGCGCGATGGTCGTTCTTGCGGAATTTTTCGCAAACGGCTTTTACGGTCTCCACATGATGATGGATCAAATGGCGCACGACGAAGCCTGGCAATGAACTGAGCATCAAGGCGAAATTACGGCTGAACTCATGAGTCTCAGCATCGTTTGTGGAGAGGGCCATCCCTTTGCTGAGCTGGCGGGCGTTGAGCAGGCGCGTGTCTACCGCATCGGTCTCTGCCGCCTTTTCATCGGAAAGATGCGGAAGAAGACCCATCAGAACTTGATGGGCCGTTGTGAGCCGTTCGGGTTCCACCGCGGTCGCCAGGATTTCCAAAAGCCCGTCCGCCAATGCGTCCACGAGTTCGGCGGAAACACGACGGTAGGCCTCCTTCCCAGCGGGATCCCGCCACGCCACGGCCAAACCGTCGAAGTTTTCTTTCATCGTATAGACATTGAAACCCACGAACTGCATCATTTCATGGGGAGGAATGACCTTAACGGTGAGCCGGGCGAAGGCCGGCATGGCCTGGAGCATGGCGATTAATCGTCGAGAATCGTCGGGACGTGTCATGTGGTCGCTATGCCAATTGCAGATCGGATCAAGGTCGCGATTTAAGGCATGGTCCAAGGCCTTGCGTGTGATCTTCTCGGCCAGGCGATGGGTGAGGCTGGGATATTCACGAAGCGCCAAGTCCCTTGCCTCGCTTGCGGAACCGTCGATCCACGCTTGAGCGACCTTCACGCCTTCGATGATTTCACGAACGACATCCTGACGCCCGTAAGGCAGAAATTCCAGGCAGCTTTGGTAGTCCGTCATCACAGAAGAACGCTGTGCGGGTTCGGCGGTCGCCAGTTGCAAGCGCAGACCCTGCGCCTTTTGAATGAGCGTCGCCGGGCTGGTGAATCCGCTCGATCCGAAAACGCCTCCAACCGAACCGCCTCCGCCGCCAGCCCCCGATTCGTTGCTCATGAACACCCCTCTCACCGGTCCCTCGAAATGAAACACGTCCAGGTGAGGTGTGGGAGAAAGGGCTCCGCACAGATCTGCGTGTATCAGAGAGGAGAACGGAGGAAGACCGCGGATCATGGCGTTTTTCATCGTGGAAAGGGGAAATGAGTTGCTATCGAACTTTGTGAGTCAAGCCATTCTTCTTATTATTATAGCTCTGTCGGTTCTTCATATTTATCCCCAGGTTTCACCGTGATGTAGATCCTTTTCGCTGAATATCGACTGGTCGAGGGTCCATATTCATCATCCAGAAGACGGAGAAAGTCGGCAAAGCATTCGACTTCATCATCGTATTTTTCTTGAAAAACTACCTCGTGCTCTTCACCGGTCTCTTCGGGTGTTTGAGTCACTTTTAAGACGCATCCATTTTTAACCCTGCGAATGTCGAAAATCATAATTTATATACAAGTAAAGATCAGAAGTGAGCCGCGGAGGTTCCATCATTCACCTCCTTTGAGAATTTACCCAATTGATCAATCGATATTGCGCCGCCTCTTCCGAGACGTTAAAAATCCTTCCGATCTTGCCGGCCACAAAGGGTGCCAAGGTCAAGTCATCCAGCAGAAATTTTGCCTGGCTGTAGAAAGGATGTGTCTTCAATTCCGCCTTCACCTTTTCAAACTCTCTAGCCAAATGGTCCTGCGGCATGAGGAGAAAGCCGGCGAACATATTGGCCTGAGTCTCCATCATTGCATGCCCCGTCCCTTTACCGAGGACGATTTCCTTCCAAGTTTCCAAAGAATCGACCTTCAGTCCAGCGAGGTAGTCTCCGTGGAGAACTAAATGTCCTGCCTCATGAGCCAGAGAATACCTGGCTCGGCTGTATCGGTACTCGAGATGATCGTGATCGATGTATAAATCCGTCAAATCAGAGGAGAGAAAGGCATCGATATTATGAAGGTTGAAAAGTCCGGGAATCGGGATGATGTTGATGCCCAGCTTCAAGTCGAGGATTTCCTCGATCGGGATTGATAACGATCGATCCGGATGGTGCCTTTTCAAAAAGGACTCAGCCGCGTCTTCAATTTCTTTTGCAGCAAGGAATTTGATCATGTGAAAAACCGTCAGGCATGCTTTATGAGTTCGATGATTTGATCTAATTTTTCTTCGGTAAGATCTTTATTGTCGAGGGTGCGAAAAAGAACCGGCAATTTATCGATAATTGCCTCGTTCTTGAGTTTTATCATGCCCAGATTGCGGTTAGAAACAGCGGCGAGATCGAAAAACTGGATCCACTCTTCCGATCCCTTTTTCAATTTGAGAGCCTTTGCGTATTCCTCCAGTTTTTCTTCCGTTTGAGGGGCAGCAAAAACTCCTCTTTCGAGTTTAGAGATATTGCCCGGATCAAACCCATTCTTTTGACAGAATTGGCGGAGCGTGAGTCCTAGAGCCGTTCGCTTCTCTTTGAAATATGCTGCGAAGCTAATATTTCTAGTCATTACAGCTACCTCCAATTGTTGTTACTGTATTACAACATGTAGTAATTTGTCAACAACGTATTTCTTGTCGAAAAAATTTGCTGTTTGGTTCATAAATGAAAAGCTTATTTGGAGTTTATGCTATGGTAGACATGTCATTAGAAAAACTCGACGAGTTCACTTGGCGCATCCCCAAGCACGGCAAGATGCGTGTGGACGGGATCGTCTTCGCCTCCGAGCGGCTCATGAAGGCCCTGCAAGAAGACCAAGCCCTTCAGCAGGTCGTGAACGTCGCAACTCTCCCCGGCATCGTGAAGGCCTCCTACGCCATGCCGGACATCCACTGGGGCTATGGGTTTCCGATCGGTGGCGTCGCGGCCTTCGATATGGAGGAGGGCGTCGTGAGTCCGGGTGGCGTCGGATACGACATCAATTGCGGCGTCCGCCTTCTCCGGACGAATCTTGAAAAATCCGAACTCGAAGGCAAGATGCGCGGACTCGTCGAGACGCTTTTCAAAGAAATTCCCTCCGGTGTGGGGAAGGAACGCAAGGATGTGAAGCTCGGCGCTTCGGATCTAAAACGTCTTTTGAAAAAAGGAGCGGCATGGGCGGTCGAAAACGGCTATGGAACGGCGGAGGATCTCGCTCATACGGAATCTTCCGGGACGATCACCGGCGCCGATCCGGACTGCGTCTCCGAGCGGGCGATGGACAGGGGAAAATCACAGTGCGGGACGGTGGGTTCCGGCAATCATTTCGTCGAGGTGGAATATGTGGAAGAGATTTTTGATGAAGAAACCGCGCAGCGGTTCGGTCTATTCCGGAATCAGGTGGTCGTTCACATCCATTCAGGCTCCCGAGGCCTGGGCTATCAGGTCTGCGATGACTTTTTGGGAGTCATGTTCCAAGCGTCCGAAAAATACGGAATCCAGCTCGTGGACCGTCAGTTGTGTTGCGCGCCCCTTCGCTCTCCCGAGGCTCGCGCTTACCTCGGGGCCATGGCCGGAGCCGCCAACTTCGCCTTCGCCAACCGCCAGCTTATGGCGCATTTCGTTCGACATGCTTTCGAGAACTTCCTCGGGATTTCTCCCCGAGATCTTGCGATGGAGGTGGTCTATGACATCGCGCATAACATCGCTAAGTTCGAAGAGCATGAGGTGGAAGGAAAAAGGCGAAGCCTTTGCGTCCACCGTAAAGGCGCTACCCGTGCCTTCCCACCGGGACATCCCGATCTCCCGGAAGACTACCGGCAGACGGGCCAGCCGGTCTTAATCCCCGGTGACATGGGGCGCTACTCGTTCGTCGCCGTCGGGACGCAAGGCGCGTGGGAAAAAACTTTTGGGAGTTCCTGTCACGGCGCCGGTCGGATGATGAGCCGTGTGAAGGCGAAAAAATCGGCGCGCGGAAGGCGGATCTACGAAGAGTTGGAAAAGAAAGGGATCATCCTTCGATCGGCGACCCTCGACGGCGCCCTGGAAGAAATCCCCGAGGCTTACAAAGACGTCGCGGATGTGGTCGATGTCGTCCACGGAGCCGGTCTGTGCCGGAAGGTGGCGAAGTTGAGGCCGATGGGTGTCATTAAAGGGTAAGGGAACCATTTTCATTACTTCATTACTTGACGGATTCCTTAATTCCTTTATACTAGGGGCATGCTCGCCAAACGGACCTTTAAGAACCAAGTGACCATCCCCAAAGAGGTCGTCGATCAGGTGGGTGACGTCGAGTATTTCGATGTCTTTTATCGGGATGGCGAGATTGTTCTGAAACCCGTCGAGATTCTGGCGCAGGGTGAACGTCTCAAGCGGGTGAAGCAGAAGATCAAGGCGCTCGGGCTTTCCGAAAACCACATTGCGGATGCCGTTCGTTGGGCCCGCAAGTCATGAAACCTCCCCGAGTCGTTCTCGACACGAATGTCTTTATTTCCGCTCTTCTCTTCGGCGGTGAATGCTCCCGACTCGTGCCACTGTGGCAAAAGCGTCGGTTCCTCTATTTGCTTTCGAGACCGATCCTGGAAGAGTACGTGCGCACGCTCGCGTACCCCAAATTCAAGCTGACGGAAAAGGAGATCAAGGCACTGATTGAAGAAGACCTGTTGCCCTTCGTCGAGACGATCCCAGATAAGAAAGCATCAATTCTGAGATTGAAGGATCAAGACGATGAAAAGTTTCTTATCGCAGTCGTCAATGGGAATGCAGATTGCCTTGTGACAGGTGATCATGAATTGCTGGGGATAGAAACATTTAGAGGGATTAAAATTATTCAGCCGTCTGAATTCTTGAAAGAGATAAAATGAGAATCCTTGAGTTAGTTGCGCTTGCCCTCTTTATAGCGCTTCCAACGACCGTTCAGGCACAGAGCGCGTTGAGAGATCCGTGGCAGATCATTCCTTGTTCAAGTTTCGGTCCGATCCAGGCGAACACCTCCCAAGACGACCTGATCAAACTCTTCGGGAAGGACAATCTTCAGGAGACCCAGCTCGAGGGCCCCGAAGGCGAGTCGTATCCGGCGACGATCGTGTTCCCGAACGATCCCGCCAAGAAGGTCGAGATTGTCTGGAAGGATGCGGTGGGTAAGAGGAACCCAGGCGAGGTGACGGTTCGGGGGACGAAGGGCGCGTGGAAGACGTCCCAAGGGATCACGCTCGGAACGGGACTCAAGGATCTGGAGACGATGAATGGGGCGCCGTTTACGATCTCCGGCTTCGGGTGGGATTACGGAGGCCACGTCCTTTCCTGGGGCCAGGGAAAGCTTTCGGCGCTGCCCAAGCGGTTGATCCTGCAGTTTGATCCGAAGGCGAATCCCAAGGCCACGGACAAGGACGTGCTCGCCGTCTCTGGTGATAAGGACTTCAAGTCCAACCTTCCGGCCCTTCAGAGATTGAATCCGGGCGTGTCGGAGATCAGTTGCACTTTCCCGTGAGGCTGCCGTCTGGGTTCACGCACTCGTCGCTGTGCTGAGGGCAATACTCCGTCCAGGAGACGGCGTCGTCGATATCGATTCTCTTGTCGTTATAAGTCCATACCTGGATGGAGCAGGTCGTCTTGCACAAACCGGAGAAGTGGTTGGTTCCCTCCTCATTGACGACCTTAACGGGAGGAGCATCACGGATGAAGTTTATTTTTCCCTGCTGAAAGCCGTAGTGATCGGAATCAGGATCTGGAGCAAAGTTAGCCTCATAGTATCCGTTTTGATCGACGCCTCCGTTGCAGATGACAGACGCCCTAGCTACATGTTGGCCGTGCCAATCTATGGCGAACTGGGCGTAATCATGGCCTAGGGATGTTTTACCCATCTGCGGATGGAGATAGCCGCCGTTCGTGATCCCGAACGATGCCTGGCTCCGGCCTTCCAATCGGTAGTCGTCCGTGAAATCCAGGATGACCGGTTCACTCTTGAAGGCGCTGCCGTCCAAATCGACGCCCCGCATCTGCCACATATACTCCGAATGCGTCCTGGTGACGTTGAAGTCTTCGAAATGATCGGCCCCTTCCTTGACCTTGCGGGTCATCTGCTTGTCGGTTTCGATGAAAAAGGGAGGACGTAAGGCGATCAAATTGACCGAGCCGATCCAGGGAACATTCTGTCCACTGTTGATGACCTTGTTGTTATCGAGATCCGTCACGGTCCAGTCGCGGTCGATGCTCCAATGCAAGAGGACCTGGCTCTTGCAGTCGCTGGTGTTGGAGGAGTTCTTGGGCTCCTGCGTGCATCGAGGATCGCCTCGGCGGGCGAGCTTGGCTGAAATCGCCCCCAAATCCACCGAATATTTCTTCTGCTTGGAATTGACGAGCCCGTCGCCGAAGGCCGTGATGGTGAACGTCTGATGGTTCTTGGTGAGGGGACAGGTCCATTCCGAGGAACCCGTTCCCGTCTTGTCGTATCGTCCCGTATCTTGAGAGCAGCCTGTGAGATCGATCGAGCGGGCCGTGGAATGGGTGATCGTGGCCGTGACCTTGATCTCAGGTTTCGTCTGGCTGACGTCGACCTTGACGTCTTGGATATTCGCCAAGTCGAAAGTGACGGGCGCGGACTGCTTGAAATCCTCGTGCTGGCCGTCCGCGTCTTTCACGTAGAGATTGAACGTCTCGCCCTGATCATGAACCAAGGTATAGATATCGCCCTTCGAGACGAATTTGCCGTTCCC
>CAZWYB010000081.1:0-10440 GCA_964637745.1 uncultured Pseudomonadota bacterium | reverse complement strand
GGAGTTTTCTGATGCTGTCGCTTGCGGATCTCGAGGCAGCTGCCGGCCTCGTCCACGAGGTGATGATCCCGACGCCCGCGCACCGCTGGCCCCTCCTCTCAGAGCGCGCCGGCGCCGAGGTCTGGGTCAAGCACGAGAATCACACGCCCTTAGGCGCCTTTAAGATCCGCGGCGGCCTCGTCTACATGACCGATCTCAAGCGGCGCGACCCCAAGCTCGCTGGCGTCATCGCGGCAACGCGCGGCAACCACGGCCAGAGCGTCGCCTTTGCCCTTCGGCGGGGTCGGCTTCCAGGCCGTATCGCCCGTGCCCAAGGGAAAACGCCCGAAAAAAAACCCCCCAAGCCCCCCGACCGTGCGCCCCAAACGGGGGGATTGTCCAGGCGGACGAAGGCGGCCAAACCCCGTTGGGCAAAATGTCCAGCCATGTTCCCATATTTGTTGTTGTACCCGTCAATATGACCGTCGGCGCCAGGATAGCTCACCAGGATAACGCCCGAGGAGTTGGGGTGAATCGCGATATTCCTCGCATAGGCCTGCCCACGGAAGGAGCAGTCGATAACCCTGCCGACTGAGGGAATACCTAAAGGGACTGGAGGTGTCGTAAAAGTCATGGCCTCTCCTCTTTGAGTCTAGCTTATCATCTCTTCAGTTCGGCTGATAGATCCGGACAGGAACCCGCCGCCAACTGGAGGCTTGAGATCCGGAATGATGAAGCTCAAGGGCATTCCCTGACGCCGCAATGGTATCGGAAATCACATTACCACTACATCTTAAATCGCCCAAAGTCGTCGTCACGAAGATGTTCCCTCTTTGTTCGTAGGTCCGAGCGACGTTCAGGCCTTGGCTCCCGATGCCCCAAAAGGACTCGCCGTGGTGATTTGAAACCATAGTCGTTTCACCGTTCGGCTCCGCTCGAATGTCGGAACGAGGAATGGCCCGATAAAGGGGGACATCGTCCGGAAAGAGCTGAAACATGAGATGGCCGAGAATTTGTGTAGCACGGCGTATGTTGGTAAAAGCCGTCGCATCGAAATTCTGATCTGTTGTGCGCTCGATGAATCGTCTCATAGGAGCATCGAGGTTGATTCCGTGACTCACCAACACTTGGCGAATCGTGCTGAGCAGCTGAGCGTCGTTGGTATAACTGCCTCCGTTTTGAAGGATCTCACGCCGTACCTCTGCCCGAAAGGCCTGGACGGCCTGCCTGGCCTGAGGTGTATTGGATAAGAAGAGCCGATCGAGCGCCTGAAGTTCTGACGCCGGCATCGTCCCTTCGAACACTCCGAGTATGAACTGTCGGACATCTCCGATCCGATCGATTCCCAGATTTGCGATCGAGCCTGAAGGATGATTCAAAATGCCGACACCTAGCGTTCCCGGTTCGAAATCAGCTCCGTTAGGAAGATCGACGAATGTGTTGTCCCCCTCGACATCGGCTGCGGGGTTGCGAAGAGTCGGCAAATCCTGAGTCACTTCCCCGGCTGGATTCGGCACTGCGGGAACAGCCGGCGCGGCTGGTCGGGCGGCGTTTCCTTCGGTGCCACGGCGAGCCTGAATCACGACGTTTACGATGTCACCGTTCGGGGCACGCAGCTGCATCGTACCGGCATCCACATCGCTCCGGAGAACTTCAAAGCCCCGCATCCGTCCGAGCCTCCGTCCCAACTCCGCCGTGAACGTCAAAACGTTCTCGCCGCTCACGATATAACGAAGGGCGCCATCTCTTATATCGAACGAAGATTCAACTTGAGGCGTTTCCCAAGGTCCGAAAGGGAGCCGTCCGAACTGTCCGACTCCCGAGGGAGTCACGCGCGTGGCAAGCGGCCCCACATGAATCTGTCCCAAAAAAACCTGGCCGTTCGGGGCGGTCACCCGGAAACTGACGATGGACGATTCAGTCCCTGGAAGCGACGACGTCAGTTCTTCGAAACGGAAACCCATGCGCTGGGCTCGCCCCCGCTGCATCTGGAGCACGGTCTGTTGTTGCTCGGGATTGGTCACCGTAATCGTCACGAACTGTCGGCCGGAGATGGTCTCCGAGGAGACGTTCATCGGAATGTGGTTATGCGGATAATCTTCGGGACCACCCTCGCGCGTCAGATGATCAAGATCCCTCAATTCCGTGAGAAAGTTGTCGAGCGTAGGCGCAGGTCGTGGGCGGATGTTCACCGTCATGGTCTCGCCTGTTGAACTTCTCAGGACGATCGTCCGCTCCGCCGGGCCCGCTTCCCCCGCTTCCAACGAACCGCGGACCAGTTGCAATCCGAGCGTATTCATTTGCTGACGGATCTGATCCAAGACGGTTGTCACGTCCGAGGAGGTGACTTGGACCTCAAGGCTTCTATCCCGAACGGACCGATGTAGCGCGCCCGGTTGTCCCCACAGAAATTGCACGAACCTATCGATAGGGCTTAAGGGGGATCGTGTCGGAGTCCTCACGGTGCCCTGTCGGATTTCGCCGACGATGACGTTATCGCCAGGGTACGGCCGGGTCACCCGGAATCGGAGGACCCGCGCTGTCCCATCACCCGCGGGCGGAAGCACTTGAAAGCTGAGACCATGGCGCTGGGCTCGAGCGCGCGCATCGTTCAAAGCGGTCTGCTGATCCCCTTCGCTTCTCACCGTGATCTGAACACTTTGCCCCTCGTCGGTCGCGTGAACGGCCACGTTCATCGGCACGGGGTCGGAGTTCAATCCCATCGGGTCTCCGTTCCGAGTCCGGATGTCGACACCGATCAGTCCACCCAGGAAACGCGCCCATCGAGGCGAACGGGAAGCAACCGCGGGTTGGCTCACTGTGGGTTGAGCAACGACGCGCGGCCGCACCAACGGAATGGGCGCCGCATCAGCCGAAGCATCCGACTGAGTTTCCTCGACAAGGTCCTGCACCCGAACCCGTGCGCCAACATTACGTCCCTGGCTTGTTGAGGTCCGCGCTCGCGATCGTGCGTGAAAGTAATACGCCAGGCTGAGGGCCGAAAGACCGAAGCAGCCAAGGGCGAAACTGACGAAACCGCCGGTGTGCGTCTGAACGAAGTTTCGTAATCCGTCCGCCATGGCCGTCGCCGGTGCCGCAAGAGCCGCCGCTCCCGTCGCAACCCGCGCAGGGACCGGCACCGTCGCGCGAACCGGAGCCTGCTGAAGGGGCTCGCCCGTCACGAAGCGGAACTGACGTACCGAGGTGTCGGTCGGACCTCGATATTCGAATGTAATGAGCCCATTCTCCCCCACTTGAACGTTCGAAACGTGGGCATCAGCCCGAAGCGCGGCGACAAAGGCCTGAGCGTGGTTTGCGGGCACGCTGCCGGTATTCCCTCCCGGCGACGTCAATTGAACGTGGAAAGAATTGCCTTCACCGAACAGCGTCGTTCTGGATCGTAAATCGGCCTCTTGAGCGCGGACGAATTCCAAAGTCTGCTGGTTCGCCTGATAGGTCTGCGGATCTCGGATCGAAGCGAGCTCCGGAATATCCAAAAGGGCCTGTCGTTGCTCCAAAGCCCGTCGGAACGAAGAGATGACATCGACGGGATTTCCTTCCCCGTTCTGAACGTAATTGTTCCAACTTTGCTGGGCGTTTTGCACCGCCGCCTCCGCGCGATTGAAGATGTCCCGATAGCGCCCTGTCGCCGCTTCTTCCGCGATCTGATTCATCGGTCCGAAGACGGGCAGCGAAAGCGCCGTACCGCCGCGGATGCCGACCAACGTCAAGGTCTGCTCGGCCCAGGCCGCACCGGAGAGGATCGTCTGGCCCGCGGCCGTGACGAAATCGCCTCGGTTGCGGACCGTTCCCATCCCGAAACTCCACCCTTGAATGGCCGTCAGCTCTGTTCCGAAGGCCCCAAAGCCTCTCATGACGGGGCCCAATTCCCGTGCATCGGCCCACTGATTGAAACGTCCGAGCGCCCCACCCATGAAGGCGAACATGCCGATGTCTTGGGTGACCTGAAGGCCGAATCGGCCCGCGTTTTGGAAGACCGAGCGGTTGTCGTCATAAAAAGCGGTTGTGTCGGAGGTCATGCGCGACTCAAGGAAATTCGATGAGCCGCGGAAGGCGATCGAACCGAGGGCCAAGGTTGCCCGAGGTCCCCACACGGCTCCAAGCGATTCCACCAAGGCGGGCCCGGCCGCGAGATTCACCTGGCGCATCACGAAGGCGGAGACGACAATGATCCCGACGCTGACGCCCAGATTCGTCCAACGCGCGGATTCATAGCGCCCCTGGAGATCGGGCCCCATTTGCGCCTGCTCGAGTTCCACAAAGACCCGGCGGGCCTCATCCACGCGCCCTTCACGGATCATCCGGCGGACTTGCGTGTAGCGGTCGGCCATCGACTGGGCGTTAGGAGCAAAGCTGTAGCCGAAAATATTGTAGCGGTCGTCTGTTTGGAGCGTCGGGACCATCTGCTGAAAGGACGCGATCCGGGAATCCACGCTGCGCGTCAGAACCGCCGTGTCCACCTGACCGAGCACGCCTTGGTAGGCTGTGACACGACTGCTGACATCTCCTGAGCCGATCTGAATGGCCGAGAGGCGACCCTCGATCGCTGTGGCATCCGAAACAGCATTGGGAAGGGTCGACACATATTGGACCTCGCGTTCCACGCGCGCTCGCACATGCGCCTCTTCAAGACGAATGGTCGTTTGAGTCGCGCTCTGAAGGACGGCCAAAGAACCGCCATCCGAAGGGTTCAGGCCCTGAAGCTGCGTGATCTGGGCGTCGAGCTGCCGCCAATTCCTACGGGCCTCCAACTCCATCGGTCCCTGCCAATGCAAATCGGGAACCTGATCCTCCACCCAATGTCCGTCTTCCATATAACGGACGGTGCGAAGTGGCGCCGCGCTTCGTTGGGCGTCATGCGACCTCGAAATCTCGCTGTCAAAGAACGTCCTCAGGGCCTGGGCCCTCTGCACCAACTGATCCCGGTATTGCGTGAGTTGCGTCGTTGAGAGCGATCCGGGCGTCGCGGCCGTCAGGGCCGTGCGCGTCCTCTCCCATTGCGGAAGCTGGTTCAAACCCTCCTGAAGAGCCAAGCGGTTCTGAAAACCGGAATTGTTTTGAAGGTCCTGCCGCTCGGTCTGTTGAACGCGACTGAAGAAGGCCTCGAGCCGAGGGGACCCGTAGACGGTTTCGAGACGCTGAGAGAGCGCATCCAATCCGCGCTCTCCATCGATGGAGTCCGGAGGCAGAATCTGAGTCCCGACGTCACCAAGGGTCGGAAGAAGCACCGCTTCGATCGCCTGAGCCATTTGCCGCTCGGCCGGATTCTGAGACTGGCGGAGGGCCTGATAGGTGCGCACGATCGCAAGATGCGACATCACTTCCAGAGACGGCTCGTTCATGTGGGGCCCGGTTTCGATCCAGCGGCGGACGACGGCATTCGCCTGCGAATAATCCAACTGGAGGCCGATCGTCGTGCCCGTCGGATAGAGGCGCTGAAGCGCCTCCGCGACCGCGACCTGCTGGGCTTCGACGCGTTGATAGCGGATCAAACTGTTCGCGACCCTCAACCCTTCGTCGGCATAGTCGTCATCGTTGTTCAAGGCGCCCGAGGCGATGCGTGTTACGGCCTCGTCCACCAACGGACGAAGATCGCGTTGAAAATGAAGGCCTCGGACGACGGTCACCGCCTGCTGGGCATGCTCCAGCCGCTCCAAACGGAGCATCGCCTCGCGTAATTCGCGCCCCCTCAACGACGGCAGCCGCGTCCGCAGACCTTGAATCTCGGTATCGATATTCCCGACCAGCGCTTCCCGTTCCCGCGAGCAGCGGTCGGCAAGGGTCCTCCATCGTTCCGTAATCTGGGCATCGTAAATCGGGATGACGGTCCGATCGGGAAGATTGTGGATGAAATCGTCGCCGTTTAAGACCGCCGCCTGCTGAAGCAGCATCCCCGCCTCCACATAATGGCCATGTGACCGTTGCTCTTCGGCCATACGAAGGCAGGTATCGGCGTCGGCGTCCCGAGGCACCTCGAAGCGCGGCCGGGCCGGCGCCTGAGCATCCGGCTGGCGGAAAATGGCGGGAATCAGATTTAATGAAACGGTCGAACTCAGTTGAGGTGACGAAGCGCCCAATCCCGATCCGGCGGAAGGCACAACCGGACGACGATCGCGACAGACTCGCCCATCGTCGTCCGGTTGCGAAGGGTCGGCAGGCCGGAATTGGAACTGGGGAAAGAGAGACGAAAAGACGTTTTGTGTGGTCATAAACCCCTTGGTCATTCCCGAACCACGACCGCCGCCTCTGGGCTCACTCCCGCCGCTCCCAGCGAAGTGCGCCTGGCCTTATTGCTACCCCCCTCAGGGGCGGCGGCCGGGTCCGGAAATTTTGTTTGTGTGATTAACGAGAGAGAAGAAGAGCAAGATACGGGCCAACGGGTCTAATTCATAATCTATTGAAATTATTAATAATTATAATAGCTATTTTATACTTTTTTATATTAATTATAATTTTTAACTTTTTTAACATATATTACTTTAAAATTGCCTCTAGGAAATAGAGAGAGTAAAATTTTACCATGACCGAGCGCTATCAAATCCTCTCTCTGCTCGGTGAAGGCGGCATGGGACGGGTCTTCTTGGCCCGCGACATGGAAAAAGACAAAGCGGTCGCCCTGAAGTTTCTCCCAAGAGACTTCGAAGCATCGGCCTTGATAGGACTCAAAAACGAAGTGAGGCTCCTTTCGCAATTCTCCCACCCCAATCTCATTCGGTTCTTCGATTTCGCCGAAGCAGCGGGTCTGCCCTTTCAAAATGAAACTCTGATGGGGCCTTTTCTTTCGATGGAATACGTCAACGGGGTTTCCTTGGACCATGCCCTCTCAAAGCGAAGGCCGGAGGACGTGTTGGACCTCTTCGTGCAAACCGCACGAGGTCTTCACTTTCTGCACCGACGCGGCATTCTCCATCGAGACCTCAAAACCAGCCACGTTCTGGTGAGCCAGGAAGGCCGCGTCACGCTCATCGACTTCGGGCTTTCGTTATCCGCCGCGGAGCCCCATCGTCCCATCGGAGGTACGCCCGCTTATATGGCGCCGGAAACTTTCGCGGGACTGTATGACGCGCAGAGCGATCTGTTCTCTCTCGGAACGGTCTTTCACGAAGCCTTAGCCGGGCGATCCGATCTTCCGGGCTATTTTGCCGAGCTGCTCGACCGGCTTCGGAACCGCGAGCCCGCCAAACGCCCGCCCACGGCCTTGTCGCTCTTGCGCTGGCTCAATCGACACCATCACCCTCCCTTCTCGATTAGCATCGATGAAGCCCGATCGTCGATCCTCGAAAAAGTTCCATGGGTCACCCGTAACGAAGAGACTCGCCTCGAAGAGATGATCGATCACGGAAATCGTCTGATCCTCATCACGGGGCCCACCGGCGTCGGCCGGACCCGGTTCCTGCGCGAGATGCGGCTTCGGATGCAGCTCCGGGGGCTTTCCACCGAAGGCTATGAGGATCTGCACCTCTTGAGCCCGGGCCGTTTGCAGGAGCTCCGCATCGCCTTGAGGACACGACGGCGGGAAAATCCGAACGCCCTGATCCTGGCGGATTACGACTCCGACCTCATCGCTTCCGAACTTGAAAATGTCCTCTCCGATCCTTGGATCCAAAAATCATCGCAGGTTCTGAGTCTGGGAGATTTTTCACCGGAACAATCACACACCTGGATTCGTCGGGCGGCGATGGATTTTGAAAATCCAATCTCAATCGAGAAAGAGGACCGGATCGCAAAGGCATCCGGAGGCCGCCCCCTCCTTTTGTTTCAACTCCTGAGCGGCGGCGAAGAATCCACCAATCTTAAGGAATCATGCCGGCGAAGGCTTCAAAATCTCTCCGATGAGGACCAAAAACTCCTGGCCCTTGTGCTGGTCCTTCCGTCTCCACAGGAGAAACAAATGACTCTCCTCGAGGCCGAGAGGATCCTTCAGCGGGATCTCTCGCGCCTCCGCGATTTCCTGATGCACCCTTCTCTGTTTACAATCTACCACCAAGCCCTCTCCCCCTCATGGATCCAGAAGGCCCATGCAACCTGGCTGAAGACCGCGACCGATCCCGCCCTCATCCTCCATCACGCCGTCGGCGCGGGCGATTTCGAGACGGCGTTGAACATAAAGGAAAAGGCCTTGGATGCCCTTTTTCGGAACGGTGAATTTGAACGCATCCTCGGATTCTGCCGCACTCTCCTCGACCATGCGAGAGACGACGCCGACCGCTTCGTCTTGTACGCCCACGAGGCGCCCATCTACTACCGGCAAGGGCGATTCGAGGATTCTCTAAAGGCCTACGACCTCTGGCATCGCTTCCGCCCCGACGAGGGGACCGGCCTCAAAGATCTCCGCCTACAACTCCATCGCGGTCAGGTCTTTTTGACGTGGGGTAGAAATCAGGAGTCGCGCGAATGCCTCAAACGCTGCCTCTCGCTCGGCGACAGCCGGGTCCATCCACACCACCGGCCGTTTCACGCCCAAGCCCATTTGCTCCTCGCGACCCTGGACGAAAAAGAGAATCGATGGCAACAGGCGGGAAAAGAGCTTGAGTCCGCACGAGAGTTAGCCGGTTCCTCGACCGACCTCTTGAGCGAAATCGAATACCGTACCGGACGACTGGAACAACACGCCGAAAGATTCCCTGAGGCCGAAAGTCGTTTTCGAAAGGCGCTCGGCCTCTGCCGCGATCTCGGGAACGCGCAATCAACCGCCACCGTCCTGGACGCCTTCGCCATGCTTCGGCGATCCGAAGGACGCCTGAAAGAGGCCGTTGAGATAGAGCAAGAGGCACTGATCCTTTCGGAGAAAGGGGGCGAGACGCTTCAAACGGGGAGATTGCGGGAAAATCTCGGGCTTCTTTGGATGGATCTCGCCGACTATGGCAAGGCCGAGCGCGAAATGAATGAGGCTCAGGACGTCCTAGAGGTTTTGGGTGACGACCAGGACCGCTCTCTCGTCTCGAAACACCTCACGGCACTTCGGACTCTTCTGGGTCGCACAAGCGTACCCGACAGACCTCAACCCCCACAACCCTGGCAGGCTTTATTGGAAGGGAACGACTTGACGAAGATCGTCTCCGAGGTCCGTTCCATGGAGGCCCCGGAAACGCGCCTGCAGATGTATCGAGCCCTTGCGGAACGGGTGAATCGGGAGGGAGCTCCCCGATTGTCTTTGGCATTTCTGTTGGCCGCCCGAAACGAATGGGAAGGCATTTTAAAAAAGCAACCCGAGGAGGTCCGCATGGATTTGAACGAACGCAAAGACATCAAGGCCCTGGAAGAATCATTGGCCGCTCTGATCGGACCGGCGTCTCCGACCCTGCCCAACGTCTCGCAGCCCAAGTCCCGGATCTCGGAAGAAAACTTTCGAAGATTCTGCGAGATCACGCGGCAGCTCGTGCAACGCCGTTCGCCTCAGGAGATCTTGGAAAGGATGATGGACGCAGCCATCGAACTCACGGGTGCCGAACGGGGATTTATTCTTTTGAAAGAAGACGAATCCGCAGAAGGCCCCGTGAAGGGTTACGAGGTAAAAGCCGCCCGACACGTCCATCAAAGAAATTTGGGACACGATGAATTCAAGCTTTCGCTTTCGGTCGTCCGCGAGACCCTCGTCAAAGGCGCCCCCATCCTCACCGACGACGCCCAGCTCGACCCTCGATTCAAAGAGAAAAAAAGCATTGCTCAATTGGGACTCAAATCCATTTTGGTCGCACCGTTGGAGATCGAAGGCGAAGTCACCGGGGCCATCTATCTGGATCATCGCTACCGTCCCGATTGTTTCGGCGACGAGGCCGTTCTGCTCCTGACCGCCTTTGCCGCTCAATCCTCGCTCGTCCTCCAAAACGCGCGCATCTTGGAAGAACTGGCCCAAGCCCGCCAAAGATTGGAGATCCAGGTAGAGACCCTCTCTACGGAATTGAGCAAGCGTCGGAATGAATTGAATTACGGCTATGAAGAGATGATCGGCCAATCGCCTTCGATGATGAAGGTGTTCGAACTCTTGGACCGCATCACCGATACGAAGGTGCCCGTCTGGATCTTCGGCGAATCGGGCACGGGCAAGGAGTTGGTGGCCCGATCGCTCCATTTCAACAGCGCCCGTGCGAAGAAGCCTTTTGTAGCGGAAAACGTCAGCGCAATTCCGGAGACGCTCCTCGAATCCGAACTCTTCGGCTACAAGAAAGGTTCCTTCACTCACGCGGACCGTGACCACACGGGCCTCTTCGAGCAGGCGAACGGCGGAACCCTCTTCTTAGACGAGATCGGCGACATGTCCCTCGCCATGCAGGCGAAGCTCCTGCGCGTCTTGCAGGAAGGCGAGGTCCGGCCGTTGGGTTCGACCAAAAAAATTCCGGTCGACGTCAGACTCGTCGCCGCCTCCAACAAGGATTTAAGAAAAATGGTGAAGGACGGGTCCTTCCGCCAGGATCTCTTTTTCCGGATCAACGTCCTGAC
>CAZWYB010000080.1:0-10512 GCA_964637745.1 uncultured Pseudomonadota bacterium | reverse complement strand
ACTATATCGAAGCGAACGGCCGAAAGGCGATTACGGCCGCGGCGGGAGCCAAATCGACGGATCACAACGGCCCCGACATGCAGAAACCCCATTTGTCCGTCATCGAAGATGTCCCCGATGGGGCCACATTCACCGGCGGCAGCGACGGCCTTCACGAGAACACGCACGACGAGGACTACCGCGTCCAGGTCTCGCCCGAGATGCGGGCGATGGCGCCGAAGATCATGGGGAAACACCAGCAGCCGCCCACCCACAAGACCTTCCAGACGGTGAATGAGATCTTAAGCCTTGTCGCAGATCGAGAGGACGCGGCCACGATCCTCCACGATACGGCCCTCTTCGTCATGGAGCATCACAAGAAGAGCGGCAAGACGCTGCCCGGAACGATCGAAATCCTGGGACACGAAATCCCGCTCCAGGCCAAGCCGGGGAAGGACAACATCGTCGCCGGCTTCCTGAAACACGTTCGCAGCCCCTCGACTCAGGCCGTAAAACCGGTGTCCTCCGAGTACGGCGCCCTGGATCCCGTGGTCGCGTTCGTGCCTGCGGGGAGCAAGCCGCCCAGCGTCACCCTCTCGTTCCAGCCGGGCCAAAAACCATCCCATGGGGAGTACTTTCTCTTGGGCCGCTTGGACGACTGCGACGGCGTCATCTCCCACGAAACGTTCCACAGAAAACAAGCCAATCTGGTCTTTAATCCTTCGCAGAACGGAGCCTTTCAGGCGAGAACCTGGTATTTCCAACCCATCGCCGATACGCCGAGCGGAAATCATTTGAACAATAAGGCCATCGCGAAAGGGGAATGGGTGCCGTTGGCCGATCGAAACTATCTGCAAATGGGCGGCGTCCCTCTGATCGTCTCGATCGACGCCCAAGGGAATTTGACCCTGCAAACGGATCCTGCTTTCGCCTCGGATCCGCGGGTTCCGGCCGCAGCAATCGATCTGGAAGGGGCGACGCGCATCATCAACATCGATGATCTGCAGGCCCAAGCCGCCCAAGCACAGGCAGCGAAGGCAGCCCTGGCGTCTCCCCCGCCTCTCCCGCCCCAATCGGTTCAGGCCTTCAAGATCTTCTCCCAGTTCGCAGCGCAAAGGCAGGAGGCCAAGGACTTCGTCATCGTGGGGAGCAACGGGACCAGCACCATCCAAATTCCGCATCCCCATTTTGCCAAGAGACATTTCGCCCTCTATTTCGATCAAGCGGACGGGACCTGGTCCCTCCAGGACCTGGGGAGCCCGAACGGCACGGACCTCAACGGAACAAGAATCCCCGCGAAGCAGTGGCAAACGCTGACCCACGGATCGACTCTCAAGATCGGCGATGCGAAATTCATCGTCGCCTGCCAACCCGACGGCGTTTCCTTTCTCCCGATCCTCCATATCGATCATGCCAAAGCCCTTGAGAGATTTAAGTCCGGAAAGCCTCTGACCATAGGGCGTGAACCCGCGAATTCAGACTTCGCTGTTTCCGATCCTTCCGTCTCTTCGCAACACGTGGCCATCGCCGTGAATGACAAAGAGCCTCATGTCTTCGTTCAGGACTTAGGCTCGACCAACGGAACGTGGGTCAACCAACAGAAGGTGGAAAAGACCCAGGATCACAGTTGGTGGAGAGTGGAAAACGGCTCCGTCCTTCGCTTGGGAAGTGTTTCCTTGCGGACGATCTACCAACCCGACGGATCGATCGAATTCGTGCCGATGCTCGCGCCCGCGTCGAACGCCCCGCAACGCCAGTCGCCGTCGCCGTCGGCGATCCCCCCGATGCCGCCCGTTCCGGTCATACCGGCCTCGCCGCTTCCACCGGCGCCTCCGGGAATCGTCAGGGGACCATCGGGACCTCCGTCGCTCACCGTCCGGAAGGACGACGTCATCGATGTCTTCATCAACGGCGCCCAGACCACTCATCTGATATCCGCCATGGGCCAAGTCGGCGCTACTTCGCCGGTCACACGCATGCCGGGAGCCCATACCCTCGTCATCCGCAAGAAGAGGGCGGGCTTCAGAGACCATCTCGTTTCCATCGGACGCCTGCAAAACGGCAAATTCCTCGTCGAACTGATCGACGACGACTGCAACGTGCTCTGTGTCCTGCCCTCTCAGAAGCCGGAACAGGCCCAGCGGCTTCCCAAGGGGCAACGCGTCGAGGTCCCGGAAGGTACGATCCTTCAGATCGATCGAAAAGAAACGCTCGTCATCAAGTCCCAGCCCTAAGTAACGCGAGGGGTCAACGCGCCGGTCGCACCCTCCGCCTCTCGGCTTTGGTTTCCGGTCTTTTCGACCTCCAACCATTCCCGCGCAGACCCACTGCGTGGGTACCCCTGCTTGGTCACGGGTTTGTCCCGATTCGTCGCAACATTTCCAAAAAATCGACGAAGAGGCCGACAGGAGACGTAGTCGGAAACCATGGTCACACTGCTTCCTACAGGAATTGGTCTTGGTCTCGGCCCCCAGCGGACTCCCTGGCAAAACGCCTCGCTCATGGCGCAGCGTGTCGGAGGAGGCCTGCTCCTGACCCAGGTGGTGGCTTGCGATGCCACTCAAACGCCTCTCTACGCCGGCCTCGCCGTCGGGACCGCCGCCGCGGCCGGCGGGATTTATTGGGCCGTCCAACGCCTCCTCGAATGGAAGGCCCGTCAGGTTCCCGCGGGCATGGTCGACATCCAACCCAACCAGTTGGAAGCCTTCTTTCAACGCCATGTTACCGAAGAGATCCCGGTGCGCGACCTGCTTTTGGGTTTCTGCGGAAGCAACTCACTCCCCGACGTCCTCAGGAATTCTCTACTCATCATCGCCGCGGAGATCGAAGAGCTGACGCGCACTCATGACCTTCTGCCCGAAACCGACGTCCAAGGACGCCTCTTGGCCCGCGGGGCCGTCGAGGCCTATTACGACCTTCAGGCCTTCATGTCCTTGAGGTTGGGAGAGACGGTCAGGACGCGCGTCGCATTCCTGCACCGGACCGAAGCCATCTATCAAACCCTGAAGAACCGGCTCTCGACCCTGCAGGAGTACCGCACCCGTCTCATCGAAAATTACCTCCGCGAAGGATACGCCCGCGAAAACGGCGCAGACCCGGCGATCGTCGCTCATTACAACGATAAGAGCCCCGACCAGCAGTGGAGACGGCGCGAAGAAGTGAACGCGGTCTTGAGGATGTGGCAAAAGCTGCCCATCGAAGAGCGGGAAGTGATGTGGGAATTCCATGACGCGCGCAGCGCCGCCGTTCCTCCCGCCTTTCTACGCCTTTTCGCGGAAACGCGCCACCGGCTGAGCGCGACCTACCGGAGCGTCCCCCATTTGAACGAAGAAGTGATGATGAGCCTCAGGGGACACATCCAAAAACTTTTGAGGGGGCCGGAGCTACCCTGGCATTTGAAATCCAACGACGCCGAGCTCGTGCTCTTCCGCGACGGAGTCCGCCGTATGGGGCGTCTCAAAGCCATTCTCCGGGCCGGGCGACATCAGATTCACTTCGTGGACGCGGGGTCGGGCCAAAAAGGCATCTTCACATCGGAAGAGATCCTGACGACGCGGGGACGCAATTATAATTTCGAGCAATTCGCCGCCGAGTGGAAGCACCCGGACATTCAGTCCCCTCAAGTGAAGGACTTGGACGTCTTCCCTTCTCTTTCTCTGGAAGAAGGGGAAAAATTCATCGTGGACTATTCGGATCCGAGGATCATCCATTTTCTCAGTCAATTAAAGCAAGTGCGGACCAATCTCGACCGCAAGGTCCTCGACCGCCAGTTCGTCGCATTGGAAATTTGGAAAAAACTGGCGATCGATCCCGTCGACGTCAGCGTCATCCGTTCCCTGCACACCAAGGGCCAGATCCGACACCTTTTCGACCTCCTCAATAATAAGGCCGTCAAGGAACGCGCCGTTCTCATGCAGCTGGCCTTTCAGTACTTGGGCATTCCCTCGCGCTTGGAACGGGGCGAGGTTACGTTGCCGGAGGGCACGGAAAAACGTTACTGGGTGCGCGTCTCCCTTCCCGGCCATCCCGAATATTTTCTCTGCACGGACTTAAAGCAGGTCATCGAGGCGGGACACAGCAACGCCAAGGGCTTCGTCAACGAGATGACGCCGCCTCCGGCCGCCGCTCAACCTCCGCAAGCGGCGGTGGGCGAACCCAAAACCGACGACACGCCCCTGCCGACGCCCTTGCCCCCTCCGCCGGACGACGAGGAAGTCACGAAAATGTTCCCGAGAAATCCGGCCCCTCAACCTGCGGACGACGAAGAACCGACGAAGGTCATGGCCACTCCGACTCCCTCCCCGAAGCCCGTTCCCCCTCCGGCCGCCGGCGTCGAAGACAGCGCTGCGAGGCGTTTCCGCGAAGTCGATGAGAAGCGAAGCGCCACCATCAAGGCGGACCTGGCGGCGGAACTCCGCGACCGATACCGCGACTTCCTCGGCAACGACTCCGAAGGCGCGAAGGACATGGTTCGGAAATTGTCCGAAAGGATCTATGAGAAGTGGAAAGAGCTCAATTTCCCCGCCATGGAATTCGACGAACAGGGCATTCCGACGCGGGTGCCCGAAACCGTTTTTGAAACCATCATCGAACGGTGGCTGAATAGACTCGAGAAGGAATCGAGCCAGGTGGCCCAGCAGATCGTCCAGGGCATGCGGGGCGCAGGGGATCGGGGCGGACGCGCCAAGCGCGGGACTTCCGTCCTGACGCCTCCTCCAGGCCCCGCACCGGTGGCCCCTCCTCCCCTGCCCGACAAGGAAACGGCCGCCAAGCTCGTACTCAGGTCTTACATTCTGGACCTCTATTCGATCTTCGAGGATCCATCCTTCACGGGCATGTTGAACACCTTGGCCGGATTGACTTATCGAATCTGGGTCTCCCAGCCGTCGACCGAGACGGTCCAGCCCCAAATCGCCCAGACGTTCATCGACCAGGCCGTGGACAGAATTCTGCCCGCCCTCGAAAAGGCCCCGGAAGGTTCCGACGGTCACCGGCTTCTGGTCTCCATACGCGCGGCTCGGGAGGCGGCGGCGCAGCCGCCCAAAGTGGCCGCCCAACCCCCGACTCCCGTCCCGCAGCCCCTTGCACCGAATGCGGGCGAAGAAGCGGCAAAACCCAAATCCGTGCCTCCACAGGCGGCGGCCCCCGTTGCTGCGCCGGAAGAGGTGCCCGAAGACGAACGGCCGACGGCCATCCCGCCGCCACCGGCTCCTCCAGCGGCGGCGGCCTCAAAAGCCGCGACTCCCCCCGATACGTCCCACGTGCGCACCCGACCGACGACTCCGCCGCAACCTCCGAGACCCAGCGCGGAGACCGTGGAGAAACGTACGATCGCGGCGGGCATCCAGGAACGCTACCCGGCGTTCCGTCAGCCGCAGTTCAACGGCCTCTTGACGATCCTCATCAATCAGCTCCAGGCGAAGAAATGGTCCGGCGTGGAAGAGGCCGTGCAGCGGCTCGCGCCGGCGCTCGAAAAGAGCCCGGAAGGCTCGGACGGCCGGCTCCTGCTTCAAGCGATCCGGGTCTCCGACGCCATCGCCGAGGAACTCCGAGACCGCTACCGCGCCTTCCGCGAGAACCCATGGGCCTCTCAAATCCCCGCCGCCGTCGGCGCCATCTATGCGCGATGGGAGACCGCAACCCATCAAGAGATCAGCGTCGGCCCGGAGGGACAAAAGGCGATCGCGGAAAATATCTTCGACGAAGGTTACGATGATTTCGTCGCCACCCTTCAGGAAAAATTTCCAAAAGTCAGCGACGAGGTCCTGTTCGATCATTTCCGCGGCGACGATGCCGGACCGCGGGCGCACCGATGGAGGGATCCGAAGGACCTCCAAGCGGGCATCGCCGCGCAGATCTCCGAAATCTATCCCGTTCTCGAAGGATCCGCTCAGGCTTCCACCCTGAAGGCCCTCACGCAAAGCGTCCATCGCGCCTGGAAGACCGCCGAGAGCCGGAGGACGGAGAGCGGCCCGCGCGGGCAGCTGCGCGTCGCGGATTCCATCGTTCAAGGGGTGCTCAGCCGTTTCATCAAAACCCTGGCGGACACGGCGCGCCCCGGCTCGGGCGCCGATTCGATCCTGCAAGCCCTCTTGCAAAGCGATATCGCCTCCGAGATCCGTCAGCAGTACACGGCGCTCCGCGACCCTTCCTTCAACGCCCTGGTGACCGCCCAGGCTCGGGCCATCTACCGGCTCTGGGATCAGAACAACCGGACCTTCAACGGATCGGCGGACGTCCTCCCGCTCCGAATTCCCGAAAAATTCGTCTCTCAGGGATTGACCAGTTTCTTCTCCCAGCTCCGTCAAAAAGCGGCAAAAGACGAAAATATCCGCAAGCTCCTAGGCCAGATCTTGACTTCCTATCGGGGCGACCGAGCGACAAGGGCCAAAAACGAAAAGGCCCCGCTGGCATTGCCCCAGTCCTCCCCCATCGCCATCTCGGAAGAGACCGTGGCGTTGGAGTTGGGAGATCGCTTCCGCCTGCTGGGCCAATCGTCGCACCGAAAACTCGCCCGCGACATGGCCCGCGACATCTACAAAATGTGGCTGGCGGGCGATCCGACACGCGACATGGAGAAAAGCGGGCCGGGACTTCGCGGCCTGATTCCGGAATCGGTCTTGGAAAGCGGGATTCAGGAATTCTACTCCAAGTTGGAGAAGGCCAAACTCGGTTCCTTCGCCCGTCAGATCCATCAAAGCGACCGCGGCCTGCGCAACGAACGCGGCACCGCCATCCTCGAATACGACATCACGCAGCATCAACGCCGCAAGGCCGCCTGAGCACGAATCCGCAACGTTAACTCCCCGCGTTAAGGCATCGAAACCAAAAAACCCGAATCGCTACGGCCGTTTGCCGCCGTTCGCCTTTTTTTGTTTTAGATCCGCAACATTTTAAATTCCCGGCCGATAACAACAGCGGGTGTTTTAGTTTCGAGAGTTTAAATTTCGAGGAGGGGTCAATGGGTGGCGTATGCACCGATTATGTGTCGATACCGAGTTTAGGTCCCGGGTCCGCGACGGTCATGCCGGACGGCATCAGTGAACTGCAAGTGATCGCGAACCCTCCCACGGGTCGCTTCGAGCTGGGCAACGGAACCGGGCTTTTTCGTTTGATGGGGGGCGACTATGACGGCGTGATCACCTATGCCGATGGACGCATCGCCCAAATCGCTCCGGACCAAGACGCGCAGCATCCTTCTGTGGTAAGAACGTCGCCCGATGGAACGACTCCGCCGGTCTATTCCGTCACACTTCTCTCCGCGAACGGGCAGTCCAGAATCACCGTTCAAAATCTCACTGAGGCCCAGCGCAATCGGTTGCAAGAGCTCCGAGGCGCCACCATTCAAAATAATTTTCTCCTTCGGGACACCTCGGGCCTGTGCCGTCTCAATCGAGGCATCTACGCGGGATTGGTGACCTACGACGACGGCCGCGTCGTCCAGATCGCTCCCGACCAGGACGCCCAACATCCCTCGGTGCGAAGGACCTCCGCAGACGGGCAACCGGCCATTTATTCTGTGGTCATACGGTCCGCTCCGGGAGGCACTCAAACGACAACGCTCAACGGCATCTCGCAAGCCCAGCTCGATCTCATCAACAGAATGCAACAGACCGAGGTCGGTCCCTGCACGATGAGCGGGGGCACCTATCAGATTCAACGCCTTCCGATGAGCGCGGGACCGTGGTCGGAAGCCCATGAGCGGGGACTTCTGGGGCTCTTTTCCAACGAACCGAACAACGTCTTCTTCTGCGCCGACGGCTCGCAACAAGGCCAGCTCGGGCTCAACACCAGCAGCGGACAGGGATTCATCGTCCGGGACGCCCTCGAGAGACTCCGTTCCACCTGTTCCACCGTCCTAGGCCCCAATTCTGCGGCGCAATGCGCGATCCTCCAAAATGTCGCCGATTCGCTTCCTCCGTCTGCAAGCCGGGGTTTTTGGCAGGAATACAAGCATGAGATCATCGGCTTCGTCGCCTTAATCGTCGGCTTCTTTATTTTAGGGCCGTGGATTCAGAGAAGGTTCGGCGGAGGCGGTGACGGTCATGGCGGAGGCGGCGGAAATGGGATCACCGATGAGCAGGCGGCCACAATCGCAGCCAAGGCCGCCGCACAGGCCGCGGCAGGCGTCTTGGGCGCCTTGGGCTTGCTGCCTCAGGGGCAACCAGCCGGCCAGGCCGCGGATCAGCCGGCGGCGAACCCAGACGAGGAAGACACGCAGGTCATGGTTCGTCCACCTCAAAGTACAGCGAGAATGGCCGACGGTTTTGACGTCTTACAAGACGCCCTTTCGTTGGCCCCGGCAGGTCGCGTATCGGCCAGCCCTCAGGGTGTGGACGCCATCAACGCCAATTCCCTGCCGAACTTGGGGTCACCGAACGGTTCCGGCGTGAGACCTCCGATCGGGGTTGGCATCCAGGTGCCGGGATTCTCAGGCGCCCCCGTGGTTGTTCCCGTCCCTTAACAAATAAGAGGTTAACAGAGTCCAACTGGTTGCATTTCTTAGGAGAAATTTTGTAAGCCGCCCGAAACACAAAGCGATTTCGGGCCGATAACAATACCGGGGGAGTCTTGTCTTTCTTATGGGTGGGAACGGCACAACATTACCTCTGGGTCCAATCATTCCTTTGACGCCGCGCGTCTGCCCGGCCGTCCCGAGTGTCTTGGGTCCGGGCAGAACCGGAGTCACGCCGACGTTCCAGCTCGCGAACGGCGACGGCCTTCCCATCATTCAAGCGCCGGCGATGGCCCGAGTGCTCCCTCTCTTCCGCCCTCCCATGGCGCTCGCAAGCAGCCCGCAGATTCCCGATATCATGGACGCGCCCGTCGAGGAATGGGAAGACTGGTCGCGGAGAACGTCGCAGAGTTATCTCCAGGGGCAGCGGGACCAGCTCGATCAGACCTTTAGTTATTGCGAAACCTACAACCTCGCCGACAACCTCGAGTCCCTCCCCGAGATCTTTCGAGAGGGAATGAGGTCTTACGCCTTAGATCGAGACGTCTATTTCCGCATCGAACCCATCATGCAGACCGGCGGAAGCGCCGCCATTCCCCAAATCCGTTTTTTCCGCGCGGCCACGGCCCAAGCGGCCGGACCCGGGGGCCCGCAAGTCAGGCTGACCGTTGATACGACCTCAGGCTCTCCCTTAAACGGCACGACGTTGATGCGTTCCGGCGCCGCCACGATGGATGACTTCATGCTGCCGAACGCGAGATTCGGCGGACCAAGAGATCCGATCGAACCGCCGACAGGGGCCGGCACGCTCCGTTTCGGCGTGGGACTCGGCGGCGCCGTGCTCATGTATGCCATCGTCGAATCCAACGTGAGCCGCCTGCCGCAAGAATGGCAGGCCCCGGCCTTCATCGGTGAATCGGTTCTTCTGACGCAAACCGCTTATCAAACGAGCCAGCTCATGGTGGAACGCGGAATCCTGACCCGCGGCTTCATGACCGCCCCTCAGTGGGGCCGCATGTTCCAGACCGCGCCTCATATGTTTATCGTGGGGGCCGGCTTCAGCCAACTTTATCGATCGATCGGAGTGACGGACCCGAGATGGAACGGCGGACTGACGTTTATTTCTTCGACAGGACTCTACATGGCGGGCCCCTCCATCGCCGCCGATTATCCGACCTTGGGAGCCGCCTTTAGTTCCTCGATGGGCGTGGGACTGACGCCCATGACGGTGGGAGGAACGGTTCTGGCCGACGGAACGATCGCCGGCGGAACCACATTAGGCGTCGGCGTCGGCGGTTGGGGCGGCGGTGTGTTTTTGGCCGAAGGCGGCGTCGCGGGAGGAGCAGGGGTATTGGGCGGCGCCTTTCAAGTGGTCGGCGCCGTGGGGATTCCCTTCATCGGCAATTTCGTGACCGACGCGATTTGGTCCGTGGGGCGAGGCCATAGCGGAGAAGACAACCTCTTCTGGGCCGCTTTGGACTACAGCACGCGCCAAATTTTCCCCGACGGCGGGTTCGGAGACTTCTTGGCCGGAAGCCTGGGACGCGCCATGCAGCTCGAAGTCGTCGTGGGCAACGGCTTCGATATCGAAGGATCCTGCATGGACGGCGCCGTGCGCGCAACCTACGAGAAATGGGCCTTTGATTCCGGAATGTCAGCCATCAAGGTCAACGAGAGCCTGATGAGCGCCGCGATCTCGTCCCTGGAAGAAGACTCGAACGGCCAGTTCCGGATCAATTGGGATTCCTTTCAGTCAGCCGTGTCCGGAATTTACCGCAACCGCTCCGAATCCCTGGGGGCCCTCTACAATGTCATCGGCATGCTGCGCAATTCCGCGGCCGCCGCAAGCCTGGTCGGCCCGAACGCGCGGGAACTGACCGATTGCATCGACTCTACCGGCCAAATCACCGTCAGCCACGAACGCATGCAAAGCTATCTTCAGAGGATCTTCCATGATCTGAACATGAACTGGACCGTCCGCGCCGCCGTCCGAAGACAACTGAGCTTCGAGCGGGACGCCTTGGCCGAACGAGCGACCTCTCTCGGGATCGACCTCTCCCGCCGGCCGCGGGAGAGCG
>CAZWYB010000079.1:0-10529 GCA_964637745.1 uncultured Pseudomonadota bacterium | reverse complement strand
GGTGTACCAAGAGACGATGAAGAAAATTCTCCTGCTTTTCACGGTCGCCCTCCTGGTTCCTTGGGCCGAAATCATCGGGCAGGAGACGGGACCCGCCACGCAGCCGACCGCCGCCTCTCCGGAAAGTCAACCCGGAACCCCCAGCGCCGAGGCCGTCAAATCGCTCGGCGAAATGCCGGAGTTCCAGGGCATCGAACAATGGCTGAACGGAGGCCCTCTCACCAAGGCCCAGTTGAAGGGCAAGGTCGTACTCGTGGATTTCTGGACCTACTCCTGTGTGAATTGCCTCCGGACGCTCCCGTATCTCAAAGACTGGGCCAAGAAATACAAATCACGGGGCCTGGTCATCATCGGCGTGCACAGCCCGGAGTTCGAATTCGAACGGGAGGCGGCGAACGTCAAGATGGCGATCGACAAATATCAAATCCCCTATCCCATCGCCCTGGACAACAAGATGCAGACCTGGCTCGCCTATAAGAACAATGCCTGGCCCGCGGAATATTTCGTCGACCGGCAGGGTCAGATCCGGCACGTCCATTTGGGTGAGGGGAATTACGACGAGTCCGAGATCCTGATCCAAAAGCTGCTCTTGGAGGCGGGGCCGAAACCGGAAACGCAACCGGCCCCTGCCGAGACGAGAACAGCGGAAACCCAACCGGCAAAAACGCGCCAAGGCAAAAGGGGTAAAGGACGGGGAAAGACGCCACCGCCCGAAACCGCGCCGGCCGCAAAGCCCTCACCTACCCCGGAAACCCCGGCCGCCTTGCCTCCCCTTTCCATGCTGCCCGCAGACGTCGACTTTTCTCAGATCAAGTCGCCCGAGACCTACTTGGGGCTTTTAAGACGCCAGCGCCTCGTGACTTCGGGACGACCCCTCGAACTCAACGAATGGAGCTTCGACGGCAAGTGGCGGACCGAGGGCGAACGTATCGTCCTCACGGAAGGCACGGGCAAGATCAGCTTCCACTTCAACGCGACCAAGGTGAATCTGGTGCTCCGTCCGACGAGCGGAGGCAACGGCAGCATCCAGGCCGTCATCCGACTGGACGGCCAGGTCCTCCCTCCCGAAAAGGCGGGGCTGGATGTCAAGAACGGCACCTTGATCGTCACCGATCCACGGATGTATGAGATCGTCAATCTCGGCGCGAAGGGCGAGGAACATACCATCGAGATCGAATTCTTGACCCCCGGAGTCGCGGCCTACGCCTTCACGTTTGGCTAGATTTAGTGAAAAATAATTCCGCTGGCCGATAGAACCGCGGATTCGATGGCCTTCCAGTAATCGATCAAGGGAGATTCCAGACCCACCGGCGCCTCGATCGACGGTTTCACCTTCATGCGGTATCCCGAGCCGTTCTTCCGGATCTGGACCTGATAAGAGCGTCCCGACGCCGACACCACCTCGCCCGCCCAATCGTGCCTCAGCGGGGAATTGGAACCTTGAGGAAAAAGATAGGTCAGGATGCTTCGGGTGATCGCGTGGTCCATCGGAAATTGAAGCGTATAAGCCGGCCTCATCGACAAGGGCCTCTCCAGACCGATCACCATACTCGCGCAGAGCTTCACCGGGGCCTCGGTGGTGCACCCGACATGAAGATACTCCTCCCTCAGTTCCGCAAACTGCCTCTGACGCCCTTCGAACAGAATGGCCTTCGGTTCCGACCGATGAATTTTCCAAAAACCTTCGGTATGAGGGACCATGTTTTTCGATCCAATCGCATAAAGCCGCGTCGCCTCGGCCAAAACCTGCTTGACCCCCTCCGAAATCGTATTGGCATTTTCCGTGTTGAGGGTTTGAGAGACGATTCGGAATTCGTTTTCACCGGGACGGGGCGCAATCAATCTCTGAAAGACGGGCGCCGCGATCGCTCCCGATTCAGCAACGGCATGAAACGCTGTCAGATATTCCAAGGCCTGAGGCGTGAAGACAGGCGTGATGAACGGCGGCAAAGAATCCCCCCAGATGTTCTAGCCTTCGCCCCGCTGTTCGTAAAAAAGAAGGAAGAGTTGCGTGGAAAAACGAAAAAAAATCTGCCGTCAGCTAGAGATCATCCAGCAAGGCCTGGACGTTCCCCTCGATTTGGTCTCTCACCTTTCGGAAATAATCGATCCCTAATCCGATGGGATCGGGGATGTCCCAATCGAGCCTTTTTTTGGCGCGGACGGTTGGACAAAAATCGCCGCACCCCATGGTGACGGCCGCATCATACTCGATATCGGGGGTTTCCTTCACGCCTTTGGAATAGTGTTTCGAAATGTCTATCCCCTTCTCACGCATGCCCTCGATGGCCTCACGCGACACGAAGCCGGCGGGATTCGACCCGGCGCTGTAGACGATCAGGTTCGGAATTCCCGAGGCGCGCGCGAATCCCTCCGCCATCTGGCTCCGGCAGGCGTTGCCCACGCAGATAAAAATGACCGATTTCATCGCCCGTATGTCCCCATCATCTTGGCCTCGCCCAGCACATGCCCCATGATCGCCTTTTGCAAATCGAAGCGCGTGGCCTTGGGCGGAAGGTTCAAAGTCGTATCCAGGGCGAAGATGTCGAAAAAATAGCCGTGCGGCTTTCCCGGAGGCGGACACGGACCAAAATAGCCGACACGGCTGAAATCCGATACGCCCCAACAAGCCCCTTGTTTGGCTCCGTTCGGGAGGCTCTCGTTCCGCGGCACTCTCTCCTCCAGACCTTTCGAATCACCCGGAACGTTATAAATGACCCAATGCACCCAATTGCCCGGAGGGGCATCGGGGTCGTCCATAATCAGCGCGAACGATTTGGTCCCGGCGGGAGCGTCCTTCCAGGTCAAGGGAGGCGAGACATCGGCGCCGTCGCAGGTGTATTTTTTGTCGATCCGTCCTCCGTCCGGAAAAGCGGGGCTCGTCAGGGAAAAGGCCATGGCGGTGCCTCCTTGAAGCAGTAGGGCCAAGCAAACAACAAACAGCGCGCGTCTCATGGGCGTTTTTTACCACCCTTCGAGGCGCTTGTGCAATCGTCCCGTCCGGATTATGGGGAAAATCTAAGGACCATTTCCCTTTCATGGCATCTAAACAGGAAGAAGCCGAGCTCATAGCGGGCCTGAAACAGGGCCGGGAGGACTGTTACCGGGAGCTGATCGACGAGTGCTCGGATCGGCTTTATCACGTGGCTCTCCGGATTCTGAGGAGCGAGGAGGACGCGCGGGAGACCGTTCAGGAGGTCTTCGCTAAGGTGGTCGCCAAGATTGGCGGGTTTCAAGGAGATTCTTCCTTGTTCACCTGGCTCTACCGGATCGCCGTCAACGAGGCCTTGATGCGTGTCCGCGGAAAAAATACCCGGACGGAGGAATCGTTCGAGGAGCTCCTCCCCCGTTACGAGTTCGGCTATCTGGCCGACAACGTGAAGGACTGGTCCCGCGTCGCGGATCAGCGTTTCGAGACCGAAGAGTTTCGGAGTTTCGTGCGCACGTGCGTGGAGGAATTGCCCGAGATGTTGAAGACCGCCTATATCCTCAAGGATCAGGAGGAGCTCCCCGAAGACCAGGTGTGCGAGATCCTGAGCATCACCAAGCCCACGATGAAGAACCGGGTCCATCGCGCCCGATTGATTCTTCGAAAGAGGATCGAGGAGGCGTATGCGGCTTAACTCCCTCCTGCACAGCGTCCTCCTCCGCCTCTTCCGGCTCCTCACCTGCCGCGAAGTGGAGCAGCTCTCGTACGATTTCCTGGACGGAAATCTGGATCGGAAGCTCGCGCGCCGCATCGATCGCCATCTCCTGAGCTGCCCGCGCTGCCACCGATTCATGAATTCATATAGAAAAACCAAAGAGCTGGGCAAAAACCTCCCCGTCCCGCCGTTGGATCCCAAATTTAAGGACGAGATGCTCGCCTTCCTTCTCCGTGAACGACTCCGCTGAAATCGTGTTATAGTGATGGAGGTATGAAAATAGGCCTCCTAACCGGCGGCGGGGATTGTCCGGGCTTGAACGCCGCCATCCGCGCCGTCGTCCGCAGCGCGACCAACCAGGGCGACCGCGTCGTGGGCATCCGGAACGGCTGGAACGGGCTGCTCACCTCCGACTTCGTCTCCTTAACTCTTGAGAACACGACCGATCTCCTCCCCTTGGGCGGGACGATTTTGGGCGGATCGAGGGTCAATCCCCTGGCGCTTCGCGGGGGCCTTCAAAAGTGCGTGAAGAATTTTCGTAAAAGCAAACTCGACGCCGTCATCAGCATCGGCGGAGAAGGGACCTTGAAGATCGCTGCAACCTTTGACCGTCAAGGCATCCCCGTCGTCTGCATCCCGAAGACCATCGACAATGATACGTGGGGGACGGACGTCACGATCGGCTTCGACACAGCGGTCCAGATCGCCACCGACGCCATCGATCGGCTCCAGACCACGGCGGAATCTCACGATCGGGTCATGATCGTCGAGGTGATGGGCCGTCACGCCGGATGGATCGCCGCCTGCTCCGGAATCGCCGGAGGGGCGGACGCGATTCTGATTCCGGAGGAAGTTTTCGAGATGAAGGATTTATTAAAAATCATACACGCACGCGCCAAGCGCGGCAAACATTTCAGCCTCTTCGTCGTCGCCGAAGACGCCAAGATCCGCCTTCCGAACGGAAAGATCCTCAAGACGCCTTTAAAGAGAGACGAATACGGAGACGTAAAACTCGGCGGCATCGGCGAACTCCTGGCGCGCGAACTCCGCAGGAAAAAGGTGCCGGACGTGCGCGTGACCGTCCTGGGGCACATCCAACGCGGAGGGACCCCGACCGCCTTCGACCGCGTCCTCGCCACCCGCTTGGGTGTCCACGCCATCGAGCTTGTCCATCAAAGACGCTTCGGCGTCCTCGCGGGCCTTTTGGGAAATAGGATTCAGGAGGTCCCCATCCAAGACGCGGCGAAGAAGCTCAAGATCGTCGATCCAGACTTCTCCCGCGCCGCGCGCGTCTTCTTTGGCTAGTTCTTTGGGGCTAAGATTTCTGGGTGATAATCGTCCGCACCGGAAAGGGAATATTGATCTTCTCGTTCCGGTAACGCTCGACGATCTTTTTGATGAAGGCGTTCTTGAGGGCCGCCTGGCCGGCGTAATCCATCGATCTCAAGGTCACGTTGAACAGGATGGCGGAGTCATCGAGCTTCGTCCAACTGACGCTGGGATTGAAACCCGCGACCGCCCCCGGCACCTCGCTCAAGGCCTCGCGCGCCACCTCCAAAGTGACCTGTTCCACGAAAGACAGATCGCTCGCGTAATCGACGCCAATGTCGACGCTGAAGGTGAACTGCCGATCCGGGAGCGAATAGTTCATGATGGTGCCGCTCACGAGCTTTGAGTTCGGGACGATGATGATGTTGTTGATCGGCGTTCGGATACGCACGCTCCTCCAGCCCATCGACTCCACGTACCCTTCCTCGCCGGTTTCGAGCTTCACGTAGTCGCCCATGCGGATGGGCTTGTCGGTAAGGAGAAAAAGCCCCGCGAAGAGGCTCGCGAGCGTCTGTTGCAGCGCGAAGGCGACGGCCACGCTGCCGACGCCCAAGGAGGCGATCAACGGCGTGATCGAAATCCCCGCGGACTGCAGAAAGATCATGAAAAAAATCGAAAAGACGAAGATCGTAATGAAGGCCTTGACGATTCCGGAATAGGTGCGATGCGACTCGTCGCTTTCAACGTAATGCCGGTAGGCCGCGAGAAGGAGCCTTTGGATGAAAAAGGCGAAGGCGAGCGCCGCAAGAAGACGGGCGAGGTCAAAGAAATAGATCCGCCATTCCTTCGGAACCTTGAGCACCGGAGGCAGAAGGGTCACGATCCCGGAAAGCAGGAAAATGAGGACGGTGCTTTGGAAGGCGTCGATGACCATCTCCGGCCAGCGGCTGGGGGACTTCTTCCCCGCGGCGCGGAGCAAGCGAAAGAGAATCCATTGCAACGCGAAAAGCAAAACGGCGTAAGCGATGAAGACGGCCACCGCCTCCCACCACGGCAAGGTCCTCAGCCAATGGTTGATGGGCTCGAAGAGCTCGTCGAAAGGATTGATGTCGTTCATTTCTTGGTCGCCACCGGAAGATTCGCGTCCGCGCTCCAATCGCTCCAAGACCCTTCGTAGAGTTGGGCTTCGAATCCGGCGATTTTCAGAGCCAGGATGGCCGTGCAGGCCGTAATGCCGGAACCACAGTAACAAACGATGTCTCGGGTGGCATCTACGCCGATTTTTTTGAATTCAGCCTTCAATGTCTCCGCCGGCAAAAAGCGTCCCGTCGCCGGATCGATCGTTTGCGCGTAGGGGAAATTTTCGGAGCCTGGGATGTGACCTGCTTTGGCGTCGATGGGCTCGACCTCCCCGCGGTAGCGTTCCGATGCGCGCGCATCGATCAGCAACGCGGCCGTTTCGTCACGACGGGCGTCGACCGTCGCCTTGTCCACGACCCACTTCCGTTTCGGACGGGCCGTGAAATCCCCGGAGGAATATTCCTGGATCTCCGTTTGCACCGGCCCGCCTTCTTTCAACCAACCCTCCCAGCCCCCGTCCAAGACCGACACGTTGTCGTGCCCGTAAAATTTCAGAAGCCACCAAAGCCGCGGCGCCGGCATGCCATGGCCGGCGTCATACACCACCACGTGAGTGGATTTGCTGACGCCGATGGAGACGATCAGTTTTTGAAAATTAAACCGCGAAGGCAGAGGATGGCGGCCGGGCCCTTCTTTTCCCGTCAGTTGCTCGTCGATATCCAAATGAACGGCGCCCGGGATATGCCCCGCCTCGTACTGCCTTCTCCCCTCACCGGCCTGACCCAAGACCCATCGGCAGTCGACGATCCGCAGGTCATGATCCTGAAGGTGCTGCTGAAGCCATTCGACCGATACCAGCTCTTGCGACATCGGCCCAGAATCGGCCATTCGAGGGCAGGAGTCAACCCTCGAAGATAGTGGATTTGTAGGGATGGGGGCGCAGAGCCGCTAGCCGCCCGACATTCGGAAGCGCCGAGAAAAATCCTCAAGCTTATCCGGGTACATTCTCTCGACGACCAGATGAGCGGAGATCAAATATTCCTCGACGCGACCGATGTAATCAACCCTTCCTTCGTCCACGAGCTCCGCAAATCTCTCATAAGGGAATTTTTCCTTTTGGATGATCGCATAGATGTCCTCCGGATCATGTTTTTGAAATCTCTCCAGCTTCAGTCGAATGAGATCCTCGCCTTTGACTCCGAGAAATTCGAGGGCCTTCCCTTTGAAAAGCGGAATTTTCTCGATCACATTGAAATCGACGGTGCTTGACTGCGTCACGATTTGCGCGTCGATACCGAGTCGTTCGCAAGCCCTCAGTAACCGCAGGGCGTCGGAGATCGGGGCGAGATCCAGGTCGTTGGTCGATCGATCGATGAAACCCTGAAGGACGATGGCGACACCGCCGATGGCCGTCACCGAAATCGCTTCCCCCTTTTTAGCGAGCTCGGCGTCAAGATCCTGCAAGATCCCTTGGATGATTCCTTTGTTCCATTCCCGGGGGTACTTTTTCTTCGCTCTCATGATAGCCCATGTTCCCGATAGTAACGCATTTGGGACAATTTCAGTTGGCTGGCCATGACCGGTCGGGTCAGATGCCAATCACCGAGAAACCGGAATTCTTCGGCCCTCGGGTTCGTCTCATCCAAAAAGCGAAGGTCTTCCAAAAGGGCCCGGTAAAACTTGGCGTGCGGCGTCAGCTTGCGGAGAAGAGAGGCCTTGTGTTGGAGGACTTGTCTGTACTCTTCCAATAATGGGAGCGATTTTTCCGTCAGCTCATAAAAGACGCGCCCCTTCTTGGGCACTTTTCGAACGAAGTGGCACCATAAAAGAGGTCGGAGGTCGTCTTCCTGATTCTTGACGGCGGCTCTAGGCAAAACTCCAAAATGGCTGAATTTTTCTAATAGATTATACATTCTAATTATTTGATATTATTATATAATATTAAATAAAATACTTTATATGAGTCATAGTATATGAATTATCGTTAAAAAACAATGTCTAATTGCTATAAATCATTTTTTAGAAGCGAACCATTCTAAAGCTTGTTCCAAATAGGCCCTTCGCGGCCGGTTGAAATTTTGAGACTGGAAACTTGGGCCATGTGGATAAAAATTGGCCGTGGATTTGTTGGGTGGGGGGCGTAGAATTTGGCAATATTTAGGATGCAATCGGAATGGGGATGGACGCGTGCTGGATACACTAATCTATCATGTCGAAAAATACGCCAACTAACTCTTCGAATATCGCTAACGAACCATTTAGCTCAAAATGGATAACTCCGACAATTGTTGCCACTCTCATTAGTGTTGCTTCGGTATGGTCTATGAGATCCTGCGATAAGCAAGACGCAAATATTCAGAAAGCATCAGATCAAGTTAACGAGAATATTTACCAAGTTCAAAATGAGGTTAAAGAAGTTTCCAATCGACTCTCTTCACTTGAAGGACAAGTAAAGATCATTTCTCAGGTAATGGCCGTTAAGAAAGGAATTCGCACGTTATTTTATGCACCTTCAGATCAGCTAGACTTCCTAAATAGCACTCTCGGATCATGGAATTTTGAAATCTTAGAAAAAAAACCAATCGAAAAAAATGCGGTTCCACTGTCATTCAAGTCAGCATTCCCAAGATCACAGGAAACGAATTGGATCGAATTAACAGTTATGAAAAATGCTGCTGAGAGTTCACAAATAGAGAAAAAGGGAAATGAGAAATAGAAATTCGTTTGATCAACAGATTCTCAATCAAATTTTTACGATTTCAGCTAAGCATCACGATCGACTTTCCTCGAGAGAGAGTACATGGCTTGAATTCAAGGAAGCATTCAATTTTGCCGAATTGGCAAAATATATTCGTACAGCTGCGGCTTTTGCAAACGCAAAGGGCGGCTATATCGTATATGGAATTGGAGCAAATCCACATAAGTTGCTTGGTTTGAAAAATGAAAAATTTAATGAGCTGGACCCCGCCCGACTTAGCCATTTTCTAAATGAGCACTTTGATCCAGAAGTCATCGCTGAGCGACATTTATATGAGCTTGATGGCAAGACGTATGGGATTTTATTCATTCAGGAGTCTCACAATAAACCGGTCATGTGCAGAAAAGGCTCAGATGACGGAAGATCGCTTAAGGAGGGGGAAATCTATTACCGTTATGGCGGCAGAACGCAAACGGTTCGTTACGCAGAACTCAAGATGCTACTTGAAGAACGGCGAGAGCATGAGCAACAACTATGGCTACAGCATTTAAGAGAAATTACTCGAATTGGAGCTGTTGACGCAGGTGTATTTGATTTTCGGACAGGCAAAGTATCTGGAACTGCAGGAAATTTTTTGATCGATGAAAGTCTTTTGCCACAATTAGCATTCATAAAAGAAGGGGAGTTTGATGAGAAAAAAGGGAAACCGACAATAAAAATTATAGGAGAGGCAAAGACAATTAGCGGGGGCGTTGCTTCGGCCTCAGCAGTACCTCAGATCGTAAAGACTAAGGGTATTCGGAGTGCTGACATAATTTTGAGCTTTCTGAAGTCAAGTAAAGTAGATGAACCTCAAAACTATTTTACACAAATTTGCTATGAAAATTCTGCTTTTCTACCGTTCTATTTCTTGCTCAAGCAAGCCAGCTTATCATTGGACGCAGCCAGAACTTTAATAGAGGAAGAACATTCAACACATGTTTCAAAGTCAAAACTTCTCGATCGCTTAAATGACGATTTGCGTTTGCTCTGCGTTACAATACCGACGCAGAAAAGCGCAAAAGGAAGGAACAAGCTTGTTCTTCGAGAGCAGCTCTTAAAAAAGCAATTGTCCCTCTCAAATCAAAAGGAATTACGGGAAGTGTTGCAAATGGTCAGGACACTAGAGGCTTCTGAGATAGATGAGCAATATCTCAAGAAACACCTGCATTCTCTTTTTATGAAGTACTATGCTAAGGGTGATAGTGTACTAAACGATGATCTGCGTCGTGCAATAGCTTTCCTTGATTGGAAAATTAATTCGTATCGATAAACTCGCCGACGGCTCCTACCGCGTGGCCGTGAACGCCCCGCCGCGGGAAGGCCGAGCCAATGAAGCCGTGATCGAAGCGCTCGCGGATTTTTTCGGCGTGCGGAAATCCTGCGTTCGAATCGTGCTGGGGGCTTCCGGGAAGAAGAAGATTGTAGAAGTTCTGCCATCAAACCGCGTGAGCGGGCGTTAATAGTGAGCGGGGGAGTTTTTTCAGCTTTTTAGACGCTTCATAAATGTCCACCGCTTCCTGCGCATTCAGCCAAAACTCCGGTGAGGTTTTAAAGGTGGCGGCCAGCTTCAGGGCCATGGAGGCCGTCACAGACGTTCTACCGTTGATGATCCGGTTGATGACCTTCACGTCGCACCGTACATGCTGAGCAAGTTCGCCCTGGCTTAAACCCAAGGGGATGAGAAACTCTTCCCGTAAAATCTCGCCGGGCGTCGTCGGCTTTCTCTTGATGCGCGTCATAAGGAACTCCTTTTAGTCATGATAATCGACGATCCGGACCTCTTCGGCGCGATGGTT
>CAZWYB010000078.1:0-10629 GCA_964637745.1 uncultured Pseudomonadota bacterium | reverse complement strand
GCGCTGCCGGATTCCCAATATGCCTTTCTAGTCTTTCAACCGGGCCACCGATTATCTTCCTTGAAGGGATCGCCAATCGCCGGCACCTCGTACATGCCCTCGCGCGGGAGGACGCTCATCTCCCCGTGCTCGTCCATGAGCATGACGAGACTCTCGCGATTCAGGTAGCTGTCGATGACGACGTCGGCACCACCGCGTAGTTCTCCGAAAGGTAGCACGACGACGATCGTTGGTTTTAAGAGACGCCTCCCCTGCCCCGCCCGAACCAGGGACTCCACGATCATCGCCCCGAATTTGGTGATCTGCCCCGGCCCCATGTCGAAGCTGCCCCCGGGGAAACCTTTCACGTTCGCCAAGATCACCTTGGGGAGTCCTTCGCGCTCGAAATCGAAAAGCATCTGAGCCGTCTTGTAGGCAGCGTCCGGGTGCCAGACGCTGCCGGCCTGCGGAACCCGTCTTTCGCGATGCGTGGGATCCGTGGGATCGGCGGGAATAACCAAGGTCTGCGTCCGCGGGTCGAAGGTGATCACGCCCACGGGAACTCCGCCAATGCGCGTCCGACCGGCGACGACGACCTTGCCCCATTGTTCGGCAATCTCCCGAAACTCTCCGGGGTCGAAAATGGTCTCGATGACGCGCCTTGGATCATAGGCCTGCACCTTGCCGTTCGCATCCAAGATGATGCCCGCTTTCCCCGGTTCGCCCAAAAGGATTTTGCCCACGTCGCGACCTTCCACGGACACTCCGGGCTTGACGGGCGCAGCCTCACCGCGACGCCGAGGCAGGTAACGGAACCATTGGAGGAGCTGCTTGATCGAATCTCTCTCGTCCTTGGCGCCGTACTGGGATACGCCGTTGGGGAGCATCACCGAGCAGTCGCCGATCTCCCGGTTGGTGGCGAACACCAAACGATTGTAAAGTTTGTTCAGGGCCCGGTTGCCGGTGAGGAGTTGCGGCACGCGGGTTACCTGAATCACGCGGCGCCCCACCCTTGCGAGATAAGTCAAGATACCCACGACCGTATCCACGATGGCGGTCATCGTCGGAATCTGATCGTAGGCGCGTTCCAGAGCGCCCCCCATGCGTCCCGATCCTTGGGCGAGATTTTCCGTATTGAGGCCCGATACGCCGCCGATAACGGTATCAACCCGGAAAACCCTTTTTCCTCCCGTACTGTCGGCCGAGGGCAGGTGAATCCATTCGCCCTCGACCAAATCACCGAGTTTGGTCGCCTTGGAACCTGGATCCAAAACCCGAGGCGCTTTTTGGTAGTCCTCTTCGGTCAGGTAGAGGATCTGTGTCTTCAGATCGAATTGAAGAGGGGGTGGAATCTCAACATTTCCCTCACGATGCGGCAGGGCCAAATTGGGATCCAACCCCATGCGCGCCCCGAAGCCTTCCAGAATCTGGCCATAGGGAACGCCGGCCTGGACGGCATAATCCAGAACCGCGTTGTAGAACTCCCCTTCCTTCGGCGAAATGGTGCCGTTTTCATGGGTCATGTCGCTGGAAAGCACAATGAGGTCGCGAGGCGTTTCGTCCTCGGGATACCGGACTTTCAGATGCCAAGCGACCATCGAACGATCATTTTGGAGAGGTCCACGATCCGTCTTTTGCAATGTGCCATCCTTGAGTACCAATTCCGTCGATTCAAAGACGTCCGGTGGTGGCACCAGGCCTTCGGCCTTCCAAATGGCTTCCAATTCACTCTGGATCACCTGGGGCCGATCGTAGACGTAGAAATTGCCGCCCGCCTGTCGCGCCGCCCGGCGCTTCTCCAGATCCGTCTTCATGGCGTACGGGGTGCCCATGGGTTTAAAATCTTCGATCGGCAGCTTGTTAAGATCGCCGTCGACTTCCAGGTAGCGATCCCAATCGACCAAATGATTTTTACCTTCGAGCTGGCAGACGACGTAGGCTCGTGAGGAGGCGATTGGCCCTGACTGATTGACGATGAAGATCACGTCCCGATAGCCCCGACGCGCCGATTTGTCCCGCACTTTGGCCAGCACCTCGACCTTTAAAAGAGGCGAAACGCGCTCTTCCATCTGTTTGCCGATGGCGGCCTCGATCATTCCGCGCGCCGCATCGAAATCGGCGTGAATCACGGGCAGGATGTTGAAGAACAGATGGTTCATCGGAGGACGTTCTTTGGGGCCGTAGCGATCGAGCTCCCGACGAAGCAGTTGAACCGCCCGCTGGTAGGTGTCTGCAAAATCCGGAAGGCTCAGACCTTCCGGGCCAGGATGAACGTCTGCGCTCCCGACCAGGGATCGGGCGGTCAGGCGCCGATCCGTCTCGTCTCCCTGACCCCGCTGGACCGCCCAGAGATGAATCGAGCGGTCTGAGTTGATGTGCTTTTCCAATTCCCAATCCGACCAGCGCTGCATCTCCAGCAGGTTGGCCTCGAGCGGATCCATTCCACGAAAACGCCTGTCTTCCTGAAAACCGCCTTCCGGCGTCGGCCGGAATTGATAATACTCCATGGACCGCCCCTCTGCATGGCGGATGGTGAACTTCACGTGCTTCGGGGCGTCTTGGTCAAAACATCTTTCAAGGATCTCCCTGGCCGATTTGAGGAAGTCATCGACGTCCTGATAGTCACCCAGGCCTCCCGGGCTGACGATGACTTCCAGGGTGTCGTTGGTCGTATCTCGGGAGGGATCAAGCCTTCGCCTTTCCGCCTTCAGGAGCTCCGCTCCGTCCTTAAGAACCTGGCTCAAAGTCCCTTTCTGGGGCGAAAGGTTCACGGCGACGCCGAGGCGCAATCGGCCGGTCACTCCATCCTGATAATGCCAGGTGGAATACTCCGGATGGGACCGATCCTTCCTCACGAGATTGAAGCTATCTCCGACAACTCTGTGACGTGCGTATGTACGCCGCAAGAGCACATAGCCCGCGACGCACCGCACTTCGTAATCGTCGTGATCCAGCAAGGTCAGGATCTTGTTGGCGCTCAAGATCGGCGCCTCGATCAATTCGTCGGTGAGGACGTTCCTTCTTGAGGAAAAGGGCGGCAAGGACGCCGCTTGGAGAATTCTTTCTTCCGTTCTAAAGGAATCCTCCAAGCCGCTGGGTTGGGCGTATCCGATCATATCCAACGCCTGGGTTCTCGCCTCTCGATAGACTTCGGTCCGGAATTCGGACAACGGCTCCAGAGCCGCGACCAAACTCTTCATTTTTTGATCGCCGTTTTTTTGACCTTCGTCGGGGAGAGGCGCTTGATAGGGCAGTAATTTGGCCAATTCGAGGGTGTTGAGAAGGAGGCGCGTCTTCGTCTCCAATTGAGCGTGTGAAAGGGCCAGGGCGAAGGCCTGCGAACCCGCCGCTTTGTAGGCTGCCCTTTCATTGGAGGTTTTCGAAAAGGGAAGCTCATCCCTCACGAAGAGATCTACGATCTGTCTCAAACGAAGTAACATCGCCTGGACCTCTTGAAGGGTTGTCTTCTCCTCGCCCTCCACCTCCGGTATCGCTCCACTTTGAATGAAGGCCTCCAAAGCTCCCTCGGAAACGGAACCTAATTTTTTCTGCAACTCTTCGACTTCCTTCGTGTAGCGACCCAAAATGATTCCATCGATGGTCGGCGCCTTGTCGCCCTTGGCCTTCTTCCCCGTTTGATAGGATGCTCCTTGAAGGATGCGGACGAGAACGGCCTGCAGTCTTTCGTGTGGGAATTTATTGACGTGTTCGATCAGCTTATCCGCATGATGGAGGACGGTGTTCTCTTCGGCTTCTAGACGGATCACCTCCGGCACCTTGGTCGGAACGGCCTTACCTCCCTCCGGCTCGATTTCGACGATCAGCTGCCCCACATCGATGCCTTTTTTCTCCTCGACGTGGATCTTCTTGACCGTCCCGGCGATCTCAGCCTCTCTGGGGAACTCCATCTTCATGGATTCCAGGACGACGAGGACGTCGCCCGGCCTGACCTTTTGTCCTTCCTTGATCTCGATCTTCCAAACGCTGCCCGCGGTGAAGGACTTGATCTTGGTCGGGTCGTTGACGGCGGCCTCGAAATTTCGCCCGTCGATCTGGATCCTCAAGGGATCGTTCCCCGAGACAGTCACCGAATGGGTCTTGCCGCCGATCGTCAGCACACTGCCGTCCTTCGTGACGGCCTCCACCTCCCGGGTAACGCCGTCCGAGGTCACCGCGTAGAGGTCGTTTTCGAGCTTTCGGACGGTGACCTTGTAATCGCGCCCCGCAAACGGGAGATCGAAGGTTTGGGCCTGGGACAAATAATCCCGGTTGATGGGACGCCCCCCGTCCAAATCGCTCTGAAAAGCGGCCTCCTTTTGAGACAGCTCCATCTGAAATCGGTGCATGGCCGCCGCCATGAGGGCCACGGATCCGCTGACAGGCAAGGCGCGGTCCCCGTATTCCTTGGCCACCTTATCGAGTGTCTTGATGTTGAAGCCTTCCCCGGTTTGAAACGTAGGGCTTCCCAATACATCGATGCTGAACTCGATCGTCGTTTTAAGGCCCTTTCCTTCGAGCACCGTGTCTTCCAACGCGCGCCTTAAGTCGCCACAGGCCTTTAGACGCAGGGCCATCGGGCTTTGCGAGGCGTCCATCCGTTCACTCCGCGCGAATTCATGCCCGATCTGTGGATCGCTCGTGGTGGAGACCTTCCCCTTTCTTCCAATGCTGAAATAATTGCGTATGGTTGTGTCCGCGGGAGGTTCGAAATCGTCGATCTCTCCCGGGCTCGGAGTGAACCCTTTGTTTGGATCCTGGGCGTTGATGCGCGCGGCGATGACATGCCGTCCGAAGTCGTAACGTCCGACGAATTCCTTCTTCTCCGCCTCGGTCATCGGAATACCCATGGCCCGCATCAGTTGCAGCTCCACCAAATCCTTATTGATGAGCATTTCGGTCACGGGATGCTCGACCTGGATGCGGGTGTTCATCTCCATGAACCAGAATTTTTTAAGAGACGGGGAATAGAGGAACTCACAAGTGCCCAGGTTGGCGTATCCCGCCTTGACGGCCACCTTCACGCCGGCCTCTCTCATCTCGCCACGAGTCTCTTCGGGCACAAAGATGGCCGGGGCCTCCTCAAACAGCTTCTGGCGCCTCCTCTGACCCGTACAATCGCGTTCCGGCAAGGCCCTCACGTTCCCGTGCTGATCGGCGTCGATTTGGATCTCGATATGACGGGCGTCCTCCGGGGCCAGGATTTCGATGAAGACCGTCGGATCCTTGAAGGAGATCTTGGCCTCATTGGCGGCGGACAGAAAGTTGTCGGCGACGAAGTTTTCCAAGATCAGCATTTCGATCAATCGGTCCAAGTCCTCGGGCTGACCGCCGAGGATCGCCCTAGCCTCTTCAATAAGAGATAATGACGCCGGAGCCGGAACGATTTCTTCCTCGTCGCCCGCGAGCCACTCCCTCCTCTTTCGCAGGACCATAGCGAGCCTGAGGGTCTGAACCCAGAGGGCCTGGTCCGTCTCGCTCATGAGCGCAAAGGCCTCTTCAGACGGAATCACGCCGATCGGAACATTCGAGAGCTTATGCGCCAAATCCGCTCTTTGTTGTGCTCGACTCTCGACATCGGACCCCAGCGGATCGCGCCAGATCTGGTAATCGATGTGCTCGTCGTCCTTCCCCTCGATCAGGCGGATTCCCTTTCCGCCGCCGCCGGCGTCCGCCTTGATCGCAATACGGTAATCGTTGTTCCGGGCAAAGCGCACGGCGTCCGCCGCCGTTTCCACCTCTCCTCCGGTCCAAGGAAGGACCTCGACGCCGACATCCTCCGCTAAGACCTTCGAGGCGATCTTTCCACCCAGCTGTTCGATCGCCGTATGCGGAGGGGCGATGACATTGAAGCCCCTCTCCGTCGCCAGTTTGACGAACGCGGCGTTTTCCGCCATGAAACCCCAACCGACGGCAATCGCGTCCACGCCCTTATCCTTCGCCACCTTCAAGATGCGCTCGGCGTCGAGAAAGAGGTCCCCCGCTTTTTCGACGGTAGTAAATTTGACGAGTTCGTCCACCTCACCCAAATACTTGGCCTTGGATTCCAGGTCGGACTTCGATGCCATGCCGATCACGTCGATCAAGTGATGCTCGGCCGCATTCAGACCCTGATCGATGGCGATCCGCTCCGAAAGACTCCGAATACCCTTTACGAGCCGGGTCGCCGACATGCCGTTGTTGACGATCAAGACACGCTGGATCGCCTGTTTGGGATTGCCTCCGCGGGCCGCAACCCACTGGGAGATGATGGCTCTGTTTTCGATCCGTTTTTCCGGGGATGGGGTCGAGATCCGTTCACCGACGGGGGATGACGCTTGAAGGGGCGATGCGGCCTCACCGGTTTTCCGGCTGTCTCCGAGAGACGACGAACCCGCCGCCATCATGAGGCTGGCTTCTTGAGGAGGAGTCCCCTCCGGCCTCAAGGAAGCCAATTGGGCGAAAATCGAATTCTCCGTCAGCAAAGGTCCGGTCCGACGAAGGGAGGCAAGGACATCCATGCGGGCGGCGTCTTCCGCCTCCGGAGCGGGAGAAACGCCCAAAGAGGTGTAGTGACTCTGTAAGGAATGAAGGGTCCCGAGGGCGCTGATCTCGGCATCCGTAAGGGGGCGTTCGTCTTCGCCCTCTTTCAAATCCATGAAAGAGGCGAGATGACCGATTTGATCCGCCGGAAGATAACGGGTTATCTCCGGCCTCTGGAGCAGATTCGAAACGGCCCCCTGAAAGCGAGGGAGGAGGCCTGCGCCGGGTTCGATGCCGAAATGATGTGCGAGGACGGGCAGACTGGAGCGCAGGGATTGAGACGATAAACTTCCGATCCCCCCCGGCGCCAAACCAAACGGCAGCGTGATTGGTGGCGGCATCATTTCCCCTATGTGCCCGCCTCTTCGGAATCAGGGGTGGATGGTTGCGTCTTTTTTACACAAATGACACTTTTTTGAACAGGTTGGCGTACCAGAGGCGGATCCCTTCAGGCACGGAGGGAGACGCGAGAAGCTTTTCTAAACGATCGCCCTCCATCGATTGGATAAACGGAATCCAATGGCGTGGATCGAGCCCGGGATAACGTTGATAGGTTTCGACGGCGTAATCCCGGTCCCCATAACGGCTTCTATGGCTGGCATCGTCTTGATAACGATCTCCGATATTCTTCCTGAAGGCATCGATGTAGACACTCCGTTCGGATCCCAAAACATACCCGAACTCGCCGGTTCGGATACCGTGAAAGACGAAAAAGTCCTCAAGGACAAAAAGAAAAGTCTCGTCACTGAGGCCTTCGATCACTCTCCTCGCCCCCTGCGGATCCTGGGTATCAAGCGCGAGCACCGAAAGAAATCGGGAGAGCAGATAAAGCCCCGGCTGGATGCCCGGAAGATATCCTTTCGATCGAGACAGCCGCACCATACCTTCCATCATCTGAATCTGTTGATCGCGAGCCAAGGTCTTGAAGAAGGTAACGGAAAGGGCGTGCGTTCCCTGCGGCGTCTCGAGCATGAGGTCCGCCACGAGATCCGGCGACAATTCGTTTAAATGATTAAAAAGGAAGGCCACCTCGGAAGAGAGCTGATAACGGAACTGCTGCTCATCCACGTTATAATCATAGGTTCCCCATCCGAGTGTTTCCAGAAGCGGGTGAAGGCCTCGCTCCAGATCGGGAATCGGAACCTGGAGAGACGTTATATATCGGGCGACGTCCTCCGGTCCGGTCCGAGGGAGATTCTGAACATAGGCGTCTTTGTCAAAAACCGGGGGACGTGACAGCTCTTCTTCGGTACGGAGAATGTCCCTAACGGAGGCTTCCTGGCCCAAGACGAATCCGAACCACAGCCTGCGCTTGGGGTCGATCGTCTCGTCATGGTAGATCCTCTCCGCGGCACCCGGGGCCAAGTGATCGGCAAGGAATTGGCCGGTCTTCCCTTCATCCATCAACAGAGGGTAACGTATGGCGATCCCTTCGACCTCGCGTCGGTCGAAACGACTTGCCCAATTGAGGTCCTTCACCGACAGGCCAACTTCAAAAAAGCGCTGAAGTTCGCCCGCGATGAACCGGACGGTGTCATGATCCAAGAGGGCGACAACGCGCGCCCCGTCGGCATTCTCCGACAGAATGGAAAGCATCCGCGACATCATATAAATGCCGCTCCCACGCCCCGGTTCCCGTTCCATCGCTCGCGCCTCACGGACAAAATCGTTGAGAAAGGCGCCTTTCTGTCCCTCGGGAATCAGACGGAACAGATAAGTCATGAAGGCATGCTCCAATTCATCCGCTTCGACGAAAGCTCTGACGAAGCGTTTCGGAGATTCGACATCCACTGCCAGAAGCCGCTTCGCGAATTCGGCGACTTTTCCTTCGTCGAATTCGTATTTGAAATCGGCTATGGCGGGATCCGTAGAACCATCGTGGCGCATAAACAGCTCGGCAGGCGGTTTCTGTTCGGTGCCCCAATGATTCTCCAAAATGGCGCCCTTCAGCTCCTCTACGCCCCAGACGCCCTTTCCGATGAATCCATCGACGACGACCCCGATTTCGGCGGCCACTCGCGCTTCGTCGAGGCGTCTTTTTTCGTCGATTAATTTCCGGTATCGGATGATATGTTCGATCTGCTCCCGGCTTCGATCCTTATCCTTGACGGCGTCGAAACCGATTTCACCTTTCACGTAACGCGCCACCGTCCCATAGGTCTCCACAAGAGGCCTGTCGGTCAGATAGGCCTCCATGCCGGTCGCATCCAGCCACACGCGGGCGGAGCGTCGGGCGAGGGAATCCAATTTATGGATGGGGAAGTTCGACTTGCCCAGCTCCTTGACTCGGGACATGACCGGGACGCCGGCTTGAGATGCCCGGTGGAAAAAGTGTGCTCCCGGATCTCCTAAGACGATGATGCCCGCGACCCTCTCGAAGACCTTTTCCCACTTCGGCTGATCGATTCCGTCCGTGATGAGAATATACTTTTTATCCTCTTTTTCCTTGGGCGCCTTTTCGTGAATGATCGATTCGTAATCATTGATCAGACGCCCTTTGGCCGTGCCCGCGATCTCCGTCCGGCCGGTTAGCAGGAAGTCGGCCCTGTTGGGCTGCCAGAACCTATGTGGCCCCAAGGGCCTCCAGATATTATGATCCAACCTTCCCCACCCCCCCCTCCAGGTCAGAATGCCCTCATCCTTCATATCCACGGCGCTGCGAACGACGGCGATCGGCCACATCGGATAAGGGCTCACTTGAAGGATCCACATCTTGCCGTTCTCGACGATCACTTCGAATTTGACCGGCATTTTGAAGAACCGCTCGGCCGCTCGCAGAGAATCCTGCAAGGGCGTCGCAATCTCCCGCATGCGGAACGTAAGATCGGAAAGACGCTGCGGGGCCTCGTCGGACCCAGTCATCAACTCGTCGCCGCTCGCGTGCAATTTGGCAATTCCGATGACCCCTTGCTCGCGCGTCCTCGTCACGCCCCACTTCGGATGACGGCTATAGGCGCAGACGGCCGCCGATTCGGAACCGAGATTACCGAAGACCTGCTTTTGAATCAAAAGAGCCGCCGGCGGATCCTCCGGAATGCGATAACGTTCGCGATAGAATTTCGCGGAGGGATCGTTCCATGACTCGGCGATCCGAACGATCGTGGCCTGGAGCTGCTCATACGGGTCTTCGGGAAAGGCGCCTCCCTTGTGATGGCTGATGATTTGACGAGCGATGGCCGCGTTTCTCCGATACGTCTGAATGATGTCTTTCTTCCTGGTTTTATCGCTAGGGACCGTCGTCAATCCGGCGAACAGCTCTTTCGGAACACCTCGAACCGTCACGCCGAACGCGATGATGTAGCTCACATAGAGCCGGTAGGCGCCGATTTGATCGCCGAATTGCCGTCCCAATCCCTTGACCGTTCTGGAGTTCAAACCAACGAATTGGAGGGTGGGAAGGAGGCCTTCCATCACCTTCTGCCCTCCGCTCCGCACCGAGACGACCAACGGGCTTTTGCGATCGCCGAATTTCAAACCCGTTTCCTTTTCCAACTGGCCGATGAGGGTCGGGAGGTAGTTGCCGACATCTTGACGAGCGGTCGGATCCGCAATGATTCGTTTGATGAGTTCAGAGGTCAGACAAACCGCCGGCGGAACGGGAAATTCGAGCGCCTTCATTTGGGCCAGGCGGGTGGCCTTGTCCCCGTATAGTTGCCTCTGGCCCTGAGGGATTGTATCCAAGGAGACGCAGTGCTGAGGGACATCGATCCGAGGCATCGGCGGCCTACGCGTGACGAAGGGAAAGACCGCTTGAAATCCTCTCGGTGGAGTGACGCTTCTGGGAGGCGGTGAGGGAGAAGAATACTGATCGATCACGTCTTGAGGGAGACGGCTTTTGACCTCTCCCATCAAGGAGCGCAAAGCTTCCGCCGTCGCCTGTTCCTCTTGAGGAACCTGAATGCCCGTCACGAGATGAGCGTATTCCGGATGATCTTGAGCAGACCGAATGAGGGTCTGAAGATGTGGAACGTGTTGAGCAGCCGTTTGTCCCCTTGTCAGCCCATGCTCAATGGTCTGAAAACCGGCGAAGAGGGCGCCTATCGAAAATCCTGTTTGAGGGCCAATCGGAGCCATAGGTGACTCTTCTTCGCCGCTCCGGCGGAAGAAAAAAGGGCACCGTGGCCGGTGCCC
>CAZWYB010000077.1:7965-10653 GCA_964637745.1 uncultured Pseudomonadota bacterium | reverse complement strand
AAAGCTCCTTCAGCATTTGAACGAATTGAAAAAACCGACCATCGCCCAGGTGCACGGGGCGGCGATCGGGGGCGGCGTCGGACTGCTCGCGGCCTGCGATGTGATCGTCGCCTTCGAAAACACCGTCTTTGCCTTGGCGGAGGTGAAGCTCGGACTGATCCCCGCCGTGATCTCGCCCTACGTGATTGCCCGCATGGGGGCCTCGGCCGCGCGTCGGTATTTTCTGACCGGCGAACGTTTCACCACGGACGTAGCCCTGCGCGTGGGGTTGATTCATGAATCCGTTCCTCTGGAACGTCTCCAGACGACCGTGGACGAGATCGCACATCAATTTCTTTCCTGCGGCCCGGAGGCGGTGCGCCATGGAAAGGAACTGATCCGGAAGGTCGGAGGTTCCGCCGCGCCTTCGATTCAAACCTATACGGTCAAAAAGATAGCCACCCTTCGTGCCTCGCCCGAGGCCCAGGAAGGCATGAAGGCCTTTTTGGAGAAGCGAAAGCCGAATTGGAATGTTTAAAAAAATTCTTATCGCCAACCGGGGTGAGATTGCGGTCCGGATCGCCCGCGCCTGTCGCGAGCTGAGAATCCCTTCGGCGGCCGTCTATTCCGATCCTGATCGGGAATCGCTGCACGTCAAAAAGGCGGACGAGGCCCAGGCCTTGGGTGGGGCGGCGCCCTCGGAAAGTTATTTGAACATCCCCAAAATCCTCGAGGCGGCGAAAGAGGCGAAGGCCGACGCCGTCCATCCGGGTTTTGGCTTTCTCTCCGAAAATGCGAATTTCGCCGAGGCCTGCGCCAAGGCGGGGCTGACCTTCATCGGTCCGAAGCCCGACGTCATCCGCAAGATGGGCGATAAGATCGGGGCGAAGCAATTCTTGAAGCCGCACGGCATTCCCGTCATCCCCGGCGTCGAAAGGCCGGTCGCCGACGCCAAAGAGGCCGCCAAGATCGCCGAAGTGGTCGGCTATCCCCTTCTCGTGAAGGCCGCGGCCGGGGGTGGAGGGAAGGGGATGCGTGTGGTTCGAAAGGCCGATGAACTTGCGTCGTCTTTGGAGGCGGCCCAGCGCGAGGCGAAGGGGGCCTTCGGCGACGATCGCGTCTTTATCGAGAAATATATCGAGGGCCCGAGACACATCGAAATTCAAGTCGTGGCCGATCAGCACGGCAAGGTGATTCATCTCTTCGAGCGGGAATGCTCCCTCCAACGCCGACACCAAAAGGTGATCGAAGAGACCCCCAGCGTCGCTTTGGACGCGGAGCTTCGAGAAAAAATGGGGGCGACGGCCGTGAAGATCGCCGAGCTCATCGGCTACACGAACGTCGGGACGATGGAGTTCATCTTGGACTCCCAAAGGAATTTTTATTTTTTGGAAGTGAACACGAGATTGCAGGTGGAACACCCCATCACGGAGATGGTGACGGGGGTGGATCTGGTGAAGACGCAGATTCGGATCGCGATGGGCCTATCTTTGGATTTGAACCCGCACCAGCGAGGCCACGCCATCGAAGGCCGCATCTACGCCGAAGACCCTGAAAACAAATTCCTCCCGTCCATTGGGAGAATCACGCGCCTCCGCGAACCGCGGGGCGAGGGGGTCCGCGTCGACACCGGTATTTACGAGGGCTGGACGATCCCCATGGAGTACGACCCGATGCTGGCGAAGCTGATCGTCCACGCCCCGAGCCGCAATGGGGCGATCATCAAGATGATCCGGGCCCTCGAGTCTTATGAAATCCGGGGAGTGAAGACGAACATTTCCTTTTTGATCGACCTTCTGCGCCACGAGACCTTTCTGGAAGGGCGGACGGAGACCGGCGTGATCGGCCGTCATTTCTCGGATTGGTTGCCCACGGAGATGCCTCCCGAGGATCCCTTTTCGCCCTGGATTCGCCAGAATGGCTGGAGGATCGGGGCTGGTCTGGCGTCCGGAGGTGAAGAACGCCGTCGGGCCTTGGCCAAGATCCAGGCCGAGAGAAAAAAGGAGTTCCTGGCCTCGCATGGCCACGCCGCTCACGGTGCCGCGTCGGAGGAGGCCGTCTCTCCCATGCCGGGGACGATCCGCAAGGTCATGGTTCAAGAGGGACAGAAGGTGAGCCGGGGCGATTCGCTCGTCGTCATCGAGGCGATGAAGATGGAGCATGCCATCGATGCGCCGAAGGATGGCGTCGTGAAGAAAATCAGGTACAATGTCGGGGATAAGGTCGGGATGGGAGACAAGCTTGTCGACATTTCCTAAAAAGGTAAAAATCGTCGAGGTCGGTCCGAGGGACGGCCTCCAGAACGAGAAAGAGGTGGTCCCCGCGTCCGAAAAGGTTCGCTTCATCGACATGCTGACCGACGCGGGATTGCCGGTGATCGAGGCGACGTCTTTCGTCTCGCCCAAGTGGGTGCCGCAGTTGGCGGATGCGTCTCAAGTCTACGCCGCGATCCGGAAGAAATCGGGTGTAACTTATCCGGTCCTGGTGCCCAATCTGAAGGGTTTGGAGAGGGCCGTAGAGGCGGGCGTCAAGGACATCGCCGTGTTCACGGCCGCCTCTGAGACCTTTAATAAGAAAAACATCAACATGTCCGTTGCTGAATCCCTCGATGCGATCCGGCTGGTCGTGGACAAGGCCCGGAAACAGAAGATGGGGTGGGTTGGTACGTTCTCCACCTTTATGTGTTCCCTTTCCAAGGCAAGGTGAAGC
>CAZWYB010000077.1:0-7955 GCA_964637745.1 uncultured Pseudomonadota bacterium | reverse complement strand
CCTGGGTGGGGTCCGGCAGGGTGGTGGAAAAGCCCCGGAAAAGGAAGATGGTGTGGCGGGCTTAGGTTTCCACTGGTTATGTGGGCCCTTACGAAGGAAAGGTGACGCCGGAAAAAGTCATCCCCGTCGTCCAGGAGCTCCTGAAGATCGGCGTGGACGAGGTCTCCATCGGCGATACGATCGGCGCGGCCGTCCCGACCGACGTGGAGGCCCTCTTCGAACAATTGTTGCCGGCCGTCCGTTCCTTTTGCCGGACGCCCTTCGAGAATAAATTGGCCGTCCACTTTCATGACACCCGCGGAACGGCGCTCGCGAATATCCTCAAGGCCCTTGAGATCGGCATCGATGTCGTCGATTCCTCCGCCGGTGGGCTGGGCGGTTGCCCGTACGCCCCGGGAGCTGCGGGCAACGTCGCGACGGAAGACGTCCTCTACATGCTCCACGGCATGGGGATCGGGACGGGCGTGGATCTGGACAAGGTCGTTCAGGCCTCGCGATTCCTGAGCTCGGTCCTCAAGCGCACGCTTCCTTCGAAATATCTACAGGCCTGCAAGGCCTGAGGAGGTTTCTATGATCCTCATCAGAAAATCCTCCGAACGCGGTCATTTTGACCACGGCTGGCTTGACACCTATCACACGTTTTCCTTCGCGGATTATTACGACACGAAATGGATGGGGTTCCGTTCACTCCGTGTGATCAACGAAGACCGCGTCCAGCCGGGTGAAGGCTTCGGGACGCATCCGCATCGCGACATGGAGATCATCACCTATGTTTTGGAAGGCGCCCTCGAGCACAAGGATTCCATGAAGAACGGGTCCGTGATCGTCCCGGGAGAAGTCCAGCGCATGAGCGCCGGGACGGGCGTCACGCACAGCGAGTTCAATCATTCCAAAACCGATCCGGTTCATCTTCTTCAAATTTGGATCGTCCCCGAGAAGAAGGGAATTCAACCCGGCTATGAGCAGAAGTCCATCCCTCTGGAGGAGAAGAAAGGCCGACTCCGTTTGATCGCCTCCCACGACGGGAGTGAAGGGTCCGTGACGATCCATCAGGATGCCTCGGTCTATGCCTCCGTTCTCGGCGCGGGAGACGAGATTCAGCATCTCCTCAAGCCCGGACGGTACGCCTGGGTGCAGGTGGCGAGGGGCTCCGCGACGGTCAACGGGCAAACCCTGAAAGCGGGCGATGGGGCCGCCTTCAGCGAAGAAAAAGAGGTCCGTTTGTCCGGCGTGAAAGAGGCGGAACTCCTCCTTTTTGATCTCAGTTAGATCGAAAGCACATCCGGGAAATCGAAGGGGGATGGTTACGGCCCCGTCACTGGAACGGGTTTAGGCCCTGGTGGTCCAACGGGTGCACCCGGTTGACAACACCCTGAGGAGCAGGCGCCTCCGGTGGTTGAGGTGCAATCCTGATCACTGGAACAGGCGTTGGTCGCACAGGAAGAGGTCTGCTGGCAAAAACCTCCGACGCAAACGGGGGTCGGCGAAACGGGGACCGTCGCGCAATCGGCTTTGGTTGTGCACACGACCCCGCAGCAATTGTTGCTGGTATTGCAATTGAAAACGAAGTTGGAATGATGCGCTGAATTGGCGATCGCCCCGAATCCTTCACAGGATCCACAAGGGGATCCCCCGCAATCTTGAGAGACGACCTCCGTGCAATTCGGCAGTTCAAGGGGACAGGAGGCCGGGGGCTGTCCGGCTTGGCAGCACCCTGAGGCGTCACAGGTGGATCCGGCGCCCCGACAATCCGTATCCACGACGCATTGACCGCAACCACCGCCGCCTCCTCCGGAAGGAAGCACGCAGGGCAGCGTCGGTGTTTGGTCGTCGAAGACGCAACAACCCGATCCTTGGTCGCAATGGGAATGTTTGGCCCCGGTGGAACAACTGAAAGTTGCGCACTCAGTGTCCGAGTTGCATGTGTTGCCCGGACCATGGATTGTGTCGCTGTGCAGACAGGCGCTACTCATGCAGACAGTGCCGATCGAAACACTCTGTCGCTGATTATTGACTACTTTTTGTTCCACGCATGTGCCTGCGCATTGGCTCTGGTCGCAGGTCATCGGTCCTCCGCAGGCGTCCGGCGGCGGCGGTTCGATGCAAAGGGCCGGAGGCGTAAAGGTGCCGCAGGCGGAGAGGGCGGCCGCGCAGGGATGTCCCACTTCTTGAAGTTGACCGTTGAGCGGACTGGTAAGGACCTCCGGGGAGCAGAAGAATTGATCGGGCAGCGTCTGTCCGCCGGAGACAAATGAGTTGATGTGGTTGATGAGCGGCGTCGGACACTGACCCTCGATACAGTGGGTCGCGAGATCTTTGCACTCTTGATCGCTCGTACAGGGGCTATACATGTGATTGGCAAGCTCCGCGTCGAGGACCAAGGTTCCTGTTTCACAGGGCAGCATCGGGGCTTGGAAGCCGCTTTCTCCCGCACAGACGGATTCGGTGCAGATATTGGTCCCGCAGCACTCGAAAGACTGTTGACACGATTCACCCAATTGCTTGCAGACGACGGTCTCGGCGTCGTCGCAAATATCGCCGACTCCGTCGTGGTCTGTATCCGTTTGAAGCGGATTGCGTTTCAGGGGGCAGTTATCGATGGAGTCGGGGACTCCGTCGCCGTCGGTGTCTTGGATGCAGGTGTCGTCCGGCCGAACATTGGTTAAAGCGGTGGTCGAACCGCCCGACTCACAGGTGTTGATGCCCATCCGGAACGAGACGTTGCTGAAGGCGCCTTCTAGGACTCCGTCTTTCCATGTCCCCTGGAACTCCACATGGACCGAGGTGATCGACAGCGCATCCGTGCTGCCGTCGGCGGCCGTGACGGTCAACGAAGCGGCGGGGCTCAGGGAGATCGCCACATCAACCGGGAAAGGGGTGGGGCAAGAACCTCCGGCCGCACAAGCAAAAGGGACATCGATCATCACGCAGAAGTCGACCGAGCCTCCCTGAAGGACGACCTCATCTTGACTGTAGGAGTTGAAGTCGATCTCTCCGCAGATCTCGAAATGAGATTGGGTGGCGTCGGCGGAGGCCTGGCAGGCGAGGCCTGAAAGGGTAGCCGTTCCGCCGTCACGGGATGCAATCGGGTCCGCGATCGAGTTTGACTGACAATTCTGGTCGGGGCTCATTTTGATTAACTTCAGGGCGCTCGTCATGCCGGACCCTGTTTCCAGATCCAGACTGTCGGTGGAGAGTTGGACGGCGAGGGCGGTCATATCGCCGACGGCCGCGTTGCTGATCCTACTAATCTCGTTTTCAGAACTATTCGCCCCTGCGGAGGCCGTCACACCGGTGTCCTGCGAGGCTTCGGACCCACACCCTGCGATTCCCGATAGGGCGAGGATCAGCGCGAAAAGGAGACTTAAAAGATAAGAAGGCACGCTCAATATTTTATCCTACCTAGACAGAGTTACAAGGATTACAATGGTCTTAAATTTATTATTTATCAAAATGATAAATTTCATGAACAATTCTAGACTGAGACGTCTGGCCGCCTTCCTGGGAAGGGCCTTGCTTATTATTCCTTTGGTTTCAGCCTGTTCGAGTCCGGGCGCCCCTCCCGCACCGCCGTCGGAGGTGCCCCCGGCCTTTTTGACGATTCCTAATCCCGTGATTCCGGTGCCCGAGATCAGTTCGGGTGGAGGGAGCACGGCCGCTCTGGTGGGAAAAAAGGGGGAGTTCTCGGATGAGATTTCCGTCGCCCCGGACATCATTCAAGAGATCGGGGAAATTTTTGGCAATGTGATCGGGCCTCTTCAACAGTTCCAAATTCCGGTCGATCCCTCGATCAAGCATTTCCAGGGAGTCATCAGCGCGGCCTCGCAGAACGTCTCCCAAAGTCTCACCATCAAGATGGATTTCGCCGACTACCCGTTCGACGGAAAAGATCCGGGATGTTCCGGAAACACGGCGACGCTGCCGGTCTGTCTCCGTCTGTGGGTGAACGGGGAGCGCTTTATCGCCGCCGTTTTCACCGAGTTTCCGACGCAGGATAAACCGGGCGCGGGGCGTTTGAGGGCCAGAAAGGCCGAAGTATTGGGCGGAGGCGAGGCGGGTTTCCTCGCGGCCTTTAATTACGATCATCACGATCCGTTAAACAGGACGACCGAATTTTTCGCCGGCGTTCCGGGCGGGGAGAACGGGACGAATGACCCCAACAACATCGTCGCCCTGCGACGGGCCTTGGTGACGGAGGTGGGCGTGGAAGGGCAGGCGGAAAAGACGGTCACCTTCAGCGACGTCTTCCACAACTCCGCTTTGCCGAACGATCTGCACCTGCAATATCTTGGAGACTATCTCCAAAACGAGGATTTTTGGAGCGGCTCCCTCCAAGAAGATCAGATCGTGCAAGACCTCTTGGGGCTCACGCCGGTGACGGACCAATGCGCCCGCATCTCCCAAGGCGACGGCGTCGACCGGGGGACGTGCGTCGATCTCGGAATCGACGTTCAAGTCAAGCAGCTCACCTTTGCCGACTTTCCGACGATTTCCGACATGGAACTACCTCCGCTCTCGGCCTTTCCCGCGACACCGACGTTCTAACTCTGATGTCTCCGGATGAAATCTTCAATGAGGTGGCTCGTATCGCTACCCTTGCGGCTCATGGTTAGAACAATCTGTACGTGATCGCGGTGAGGGACGATGTGGACTTCATGAGACACGCGAGCCTTTTCGAGCGCGGCCGCGAGCAGCCGCGTCTGTCTCTGGAGGTTCGGCGACTCGGCGCCGGCGTAAAAGAGGAGGAAGGGCGGGGAGTCCGCGTCCACGAACTGGAGGAGAGAGACTTGATCCGCCCACGCGCCCGTCTCATCCCCGTCGGCGAAACGTTTGGCATAATAGTCACGCTTGATGGTTTCGGACCTCCGGCTGGTCTCGGGGATCTCATAACCCGCTCCGCTCAAGCCGATGACGCCTTTCACGATCCGTTTCGTCAGACCGAGCTCCTTTAAAGGCGCGGGATCGAGGGCGACCCTTGCGGCCAACTGGGCCCCGGCCGAATGGCCCGAGAGATAGAGGGAACGGGGATCGCCTCCGTATTCGGCGATATGCCGGTAGACCCAGGCGGTCGCTCGTGCGACGTCCCGGATCTGGTCCCTCCAATGGACCGTTGGCAGCAAGCGGTAATTGATGACAGCCGTTCCGATCCCATGTGCGGCGTAGAATCGGCCGATGTTGCCGTAGAGGTCGTTGCCTCCATAACTTTGGGCCTTGTCCCCCGAGTTCCATCCGCCTCCATGTACGAAGATTAAGACCGGAAAGTTTTTCCCTTCCGGAATGAAGAGATCCAGACGGTGCTTGACCGGATCTTGATCGGACCCGTTTTCATAAGCCATGTCCTTGTGAATCTGGGCGTCCGGAAGTTTCGCACGTTCAAACATAAACTTGATCGAAGCGTAATCGCTGACGGCGCAACCTTGGCAAAAAAAGGCCGAGATAAACAAGATAAAGAAGGTAAATAGGAGAACCGACCTTCGGAGCCCATTCGACATGGGTTGATTTCCTCCCGACGCTCCATTAGCCTGCCCCACCTCATGCGTCGCGTCTATCTGGATTACAACGCCAGTACCCCCGTCGATCCCCGCGTGCGAGAGAGCATGCTGCCTTATTTGGGCGAGGAGTACGGTAATGCCTCCAGCCTGCATTGGGCTGGCGCGCGCGCACGGGCGGTGGTGGAAGAGTCTCGGGAGACGGTCGCTCATTCTCTTGCCTGCGACTCCCGAGAAATCATCTTCACGAGCGGCGGGACCGAGAGCGACAACCTCGCAATCCAGGGCGTTGTGCAGAGGGCGTATAGGGAACGAAGCCGACGGCCCGTTCATGTCATTACGTCCCAGGTTGAACATCAGGCGGTGCTTCAGACGTTGGACGGTCTGGAAAAACTGGGTTTGGCGGAATCGACCCGCGTGGGGGTCGATGCATACGGAGATATCGATCTGGATGAAATCCGAAAGGCCGTCCGCCCCGAGACCGTTTTGATTTCGTTGATGTTCGTCAACAATGAGACGGGCGCGATCTATCCCATCGAGGCCGTAGGGCGTATCGCCCGGGAGCGGAATATCCTTTTTCATACGGATGCCGTTCAGGCCGTCGGAAAATTACCTGTCAACCTCGGACGCCTGACGGTCGATCTCCTCTCCCTCTCCGGTCATAAGATCTATGGTCCCAAGGGAGTGGGCGCCCTGTTCGTTCGGAAGGGGGTTCCGATCAGCCCCCTCGTTCACGGAGGGGCTCAGGAGATGGAGAAAAGAGGGGGGACGGAGAATCTGCCGGGCGCCGTCGGGTTGGCCGAGGCGATGCGGCGGGTTCATGATGATCTGGAGGAGGAAGCGGGGCGTCTGAAAGGACTGCGAGACCTTCTTCAAAATCAATTGCTTGCACGCGTACCGGGTACGCGCATTCATGGAAATCCTGATCATCGGGTGAGCGGGACCCTTCAAGTCACTTTTGAAGGAGTGACCTCGGAGACGATTCTTGTGGCCTTGGATCGCGAGGGCATCGCCGTTTCGTCCGGTTCGGCTTGTGCCTCGGGCGCCGTGGAGCCTTCGCATGTGTTGATGGCGATGGGCCTGTCGCCCCGCGAGGCCAAGGGCGCGGTCCGTTTTTCGCTTGGACGCGGCACAAGCGTGCATGATATCGAGTACGCTCTGGATAAGATCCGAGGCGTTGTTGAAAGGTTGAGGATGTAGTGGCATCGTTGTCAAAAAATCTAGTCGTTGTGGCGATGAGCGGAGGCGTCGATAGCTCCGTGGCCGCCCTTTTGCTCAAGGAGAAGGGCATGGAGGTCATCGGGATCTCCATGAAGACCCACGAGTCGTCTGATTCGGAATCACACGGATCCAAAACCTGCTGCGCAGCGTCCGATATCCAGGACGCACGAGCGGTCTGCCAGGTCTTGGACGTTCCATTCTATCCCTTGAACCTCAAGGAAGAGTTCGAGGAAAAGGTCATCCACTATTTCGGTCGCGAATACGCGAGCGGGCGGACGCCGAATCCGTGCGTGGCCTGCAACAACCACCTGAAGTTCGACGTCCTTCTCAAGCACGCCCGCCAATTGGGGGCCTATTATCTGGCGACCGGCCATTATGCGCAGAAGGGGCGAGGCAGCGACGGCATGCATCGCCTCTTGAGGGCGAAGGACCGCGCCAAGGACCAGACGTATTTTCTGTTCGGTTTGGGACAAGAGCAGCTCGAGCACAGCCTGTTTCCGATCGGACATTACACGAAGGAAGAGGTCCGCGAGATCGCCCGAAAGGCCGGTTTGAAAACGGCCGAAAAGCCGGAGAGTCAGGAGATCTGCTTCGTTCCGAGCAATGATTATGCCCGTTTCATCGAAAACGAACTGCCTCAATACCGGCAGGAGCCCGGGGAATTTGTGGACACGGAAGGAAACGTCTTGGGCGGGCACCGCGGGATTCACGCCTATACGGTCGGCCAGAGGAAGGGATTGGGTGTGGCGACGGGCGAGCGCCTCTACGTGAATGCCATCGAGCCGGAACGGAATCGCGTCGTTTTGTCCGCGAAGGAAGACCTCCTGGCCCAGGGTTTCATCGTGAAAGACATCCGTTGGGTGAACCGGGAGCGCGTCCGGAACGGGATGGAGGTCGAAGCGAAGACCCGAAACGGGCATGCAGGCGCTCCCGCCTATGTGATGATCGACAAGGTGAAAGAGGTTCGCGTCGAATTTAAGACACCCGTGGCCGCCGTGACTCCCGGGCAGGCCGCCGTTCTCTACAGCGGCGACGAGGTCTTGGGGGGCGGATTCATCGAAAAGGGGTTCGTCTAGAGCCACATGACTTCCGAAGAGAAAAAGAGATTGAAGGGTTGGGAAAGGGCGATCGGGTATTCCTTCAAGAAGCTGCGGAGCCTGAAGAGGGCGCTGACGCATAAATCCTTCGCCAGCGAAAACAAGATGGCCGGCGAGGAGCACAAAGAGCGCCGGGAATTTTTGGGGG
>CAZWYB010000076.1:0-10654 GCA_964637745.1 uncultured Pseudomonadota bacterium | reverse complement strand
GCACGAGTCGGCTCGTTCCCTCCTTGGAGACGGGTTTGATGCCGATACCGGACGTCTCGGGAAACCGGATCTTCTTGACCCCCATGTCCTTTTGCAGAAACTCCACGACCTTTTTGACTTCCGGCGTTCCCGACTCCCATTCGACGCCCGCGTAGATGTCCTCCGTATTTTCCCGAAAGATCACCATGTCGATCTTTTCCGGTTGTTTCACGGGGGAGGGGACGCCCTGGAAGTAGCGGACCGGTCGGAGGCAGACGTAGAGGTCGAGCTCCTGGCGGAGCGTGACGTTCAGGCTGCGGATGCCCTTGCCGACCGGGGTCGTCAGAGGGCCTTTGATGGCGACCAGATATTCTTTGATGACGTCGAGCGTCTCGACCGGCAGGAGGTTGGGAGGGCAATCGGTCCCATAGACTTTTTGGGCCTTTTCGCCGGCGTAGACCTCGAACCATTGGATCTTCTTCTTGCCTTTGTAGGCCTTTTCAACGGCCGCATCGAAGACGATCTGCGAGGCCTTCCAGATGTCGGGACCCGTTCCGTCGCCTTCAATGAAGGGGATGATGGGTTGATCGGGAACGATCAGCTTTTCGTTCTGGATCTGAATTTTCTCGCCCGCGGTCGGTTTTTTTAATTTTGAAGCCATGAAAATAGGTCCTCGTGGTCCTAAGTAGGACCTATCTCTTATCTATTGGAACGTACTTGAGTCCGCGAGGCCCGATATATTCAGACTCCGGACGGATCAGGCGGTTGTTTCGGTATTGTTCCAGGATGTGTGCTGTCCAGCCGGCGGAGCGGGACATCGCGAAGATCGCCGTGAAGAGGTCGACCGGAATGCCCATCGTCTGATAAAGCGTCGCCGAGAAGAAGTCGACGTTCGGATCAAGCCCCTTCAATTCCTTCATGACCTTTTGGATCTCGAGACTCATCTCGAACCATTTCATCTGGCCGCTGGCCCGGCTGAAGGCCTCGGACATCTTCATCAAGTGCTTTGCGCGGGGATCGATGGTTTTATAGATGCGGTGTCCGAAACCGAAGATGAGGCGCTTATTCGCGAGCTCGTTCTCAATGTACTCGCGGAAATGGGCGATATTCCCGTTCGAACGCAAGGTCTTGATGACCTCCTCATTGGCGCGGCCGTGGAGGGGACCCTTGAGGGCGGCGATGGCCGCAGTCACCGCGGAATAGATGTCGGAGAGCGTCGCCGCCACCACACGGGCCGTGAAAGTGGACGCGTTGAAGCCGTGTTCGGCATGAAGCACCAACGCCGCATCCATCGCGCGCGTGGCCTCCGGCAGAGGATCCTTGCCGGTCAATTGATAGAGAAAGCGCTCGGCGATCGTTTGACCGGGCTTAGGAGGCACATATTGATTGCCTTTGCGGAAGCGGTCGAAGGCGGCGACCAACGTCGGGATCTTGGCGATGATGCGAAGGGCCTTGTTTTCGTTCGCCGACATCGATCGATCGCCCGCCTCGGGGTCGAAATGCGCGTGCATGGAGACAAAGGTGCGGAGCATTCCCATGCCGGAGAGCCGCGGTGCGAGCTTTTTCAAGATCTCCATGATCTCGTGAGGGATCTCGGAGTTCTCGTCGAGGGTCATCCGAAGGTCCTTCAACTCGGACTGGGTCGGCAGGCGCAGGTGGAGGAGGAGATGGATGACTTCTTCGAACGAGGCGTTTTCGGCCAAATCGCGGATGTCGTATCCGCAATAGATCAATTCGCCTTTTTGGCCGTCGATGTCGCAGATTTTCGTCTGTGCGGCGACGATGCCCTCCAGGCCCGCCTTGAATGCCGCGTCGGTTGCCTTGTCCGTCATGACTCTCTCCTCAGCAAAAAACTCTAACGGTTCAGGGGGGAATGTCAATCGAACTTTCTGTGGAAATATGGTATCTTCCAAGACGAAAATGGCGCGCATGTCATTGGAATCCGAGCTTTCCCCGCGGCAGGAGCTCCTGAAGATCCAAAAAAGGATCTTTGCGCGCAACGACGCCCTCATTCGCAGCCAAACCATGGTCCGCGAACGCGGCTTCCTCCTCTATCAACGTCAATACAAGAGGCACGTAAGCAGCTACCGATCGGCCTCTTCTTTGGAAGAGCTGATCGAGGCCATCCGGGCCAGCGACGTCATCTACATCGGGGACTATCACACCAATCCCCAGTCCCAGAGGACGCTCCTCCGTCTTCTCAAACAATTGAGCGGTGACGTTCCGAATCTGGCGATCGGGCTCGAGCTCGTTTTGGCGCGCCATCAAAACCATTTGAACGATTATTGGAACGGTAAGATCGGGGACGAAACCTTTCTGGAGCGGATCCGGTTCCGCAAATATTGGTATTTCGATTTATGGCACAACTTCAAACCGATCTTCGACTTCGCCCGGTATCATCGGATTCCCCTTTATGGGGTCGAGTACTCGCTGGAAGGGGATGCGACGCTGGAGAAAAGGGATCGGAAAGGGGGACAAGTCATCGCGTCTCTCTTGGAGGCTCATCCGAAGACGAAGCTCATCATCTTTGCCGGCGACCTGCACGTCGCGCCCGGACATCTGCCCGCGCGCGTGGACGAGGTTTTGAAAAAGAAGGGTCTCCGCAAAAGGCATCTCATCCTTTATCAGAACAGCGAGGCGATCTACTGGAGGCTGGCCCAAGAGGAGATGGAGGACAAGGTGGAGATCGTCCGAATCAACGACCGCGAGTTTTGCATCATCAATACGCCGCCCATCGTCTGGCAGCAGTCGTATTTGAACTGGTTGGAACACGAAGAAGGGGAGATCGACTACGCGGACGCCAGGCACAGTTTTTTGGGCTCTTGAAGCAGATCGGCGATTTCCTTGGCATCAAACAATCGGAAGATGCGGAGGAAGTGGAGGTGTTTACTTGCGGAGACTTAAGTTTTCTAAAAGCTCTGTCGGAGGATGACAGTTTTTCGAAGACGGAGATACGGAGGATCAAGAAACAAATTTTGGCGTCCGAGAGTTACTGCATCCCTCAAAAACACACCGTCTACCTGGCCAATCTCTCCATCAACCATGCCGCCGAAGAGGCGGCGCATTATCTGAAATTCCTTTGCTCCGGTGCCGAGCAGCCGCGGCATTCGGTGGATGCCTTCTACGCCAACGTGATCCACGAGGCCCTTGGGTTCTTCGGTTCTAAAATCATCAACCATAAGCGAAAGTGTTTTCACGAGAAAGATTATGCCGGCCTGATCCGCTACTTAAGCTCCGGTGGCGCCCCTAAAGAGAGAAAGATTGAGATGCAGATTTCCCTCCTGATCCTCAAACACCGGCTGATGGACCGGAGGGGGAGCCCCATCCGCTCGAGTCGCTTTTATCTCGGCCGCCACGATCTTTTCTTCGGCGTGACGCACGGATTGGGATACATGCTGGGAGACCGTCTCTATTACGCCCTGGTGCATGGACGGATTTCCAAGGAAGAGATCCGCGAACTCTTTTGCGACCCGATGAAGGACGAAGGCGAACCCTATGAGCTTTACCGAAAGCTCCTGCGTCGCGTGCGGACGGTGAAGATACCGAAACGGGCGTAGGGGCGCAACTTGGAACCTTGCTTCAAGGTGATGGGCAGGTGACCTTTTTGATTTTGTTATTACCCGAATCGGCGAAATAAAGATTTCCATCCGCGTCAAAGGCAAGACCCGTCGGCCTGTTTAATGCTGCGTCCAAGACCCCCGAACCGGCTGTGCTACCGACAAAGGTGCTGATGACGTCCTTTTCCATTCCTGCAGAATCGACGGTGATATCGACCCTCAGTATTCTATTGTTCCCGGAATCGGCAATATAAAGTCTTCCGTTCGCGTCAAAGGCGAGGCCCGTCGGCTTATTCAATGACATATTCAACGCAAAAGCGTCTATATGACCGTTACTCAGGCGCTGAATCACGTTGTTCCCGGAATCGGCAACATAAAGTCTTCCGTTCGCATCAAAGGCGAGGCCCGTCGGCTGCATCAACTGTGCATTTTTTATTGCAGGTTGAACAGTGGTATACGTGGGTGATGAGCCTGCAAAGAGTGTGACACCGCTTTGATCCACCTTCAAAATGTCCATGCCTCCATTGGTGAAATAAAGACCACCCGCATTGTCGACGACTAGGCCTTCTGAAACATTGCTGACGTACAGTTTATCAGTGGAAGAAGTTGAGAGCGCTGAATCTGGACCAGACCATGGAAGGCATGGTAGAGGTTGTCCCGTCGTTTGAGAGCCGTATAATATTACCGTGCAGATAGCGCCTGCTTGATCGATCTTTTGAACTGTATTTCTGTCATAGCTTCCAATATAAAGATTCCCTGCACTGTCGAAAGCAAGGCCCGTCGGCCAATTTGTCCAATCGTATCTTCCGTCCGGCCAGAGATAATAACTAGGCCCTTTCACTGTGCTGATTTTGCCGTCTACACCAACTTTCCGAATCATGTTGTGATACATGTCGGAAATATAAAGATTGCCGCTCTTATCGACGGCAATACCGTTCAAGTTGGGAAGGCCATTATCATTATTAAGACTAAAACATAGAGATGCGTCTGTTGCCTGCCCACCATCGCCGTTAGAAGAATCGTAAGAACAAGTACCATTTCCCGCGACGGGGGTGATTGTGCACGGAGGCGCCGGGGGAGGGGGAGAACCGCCGTCCTGCCCGCCGGTGGAAGGTATTTTGTATTTCGCCCCTGGACTGTAGGGACCAAAGACGGACCCTGTCATCTTTGCGGTCCATGGCACGACGTATTTGACCGCGGTTTGTTGCGCTTGAGGCTGTTTTGAAGCTGCCGCCATGACGGCCTCTCCTGAAGGCTTTCGAGCCATGGCCAGCGCGGCCCGGCCGTCAAGCAATGCGAACAAGATTAAGACGACAAGTGCGAGCGTCTTGCCTTCTTTAAAACCCATGGTCCACCCCCATCTTGGAAAGAAGGTGCATTTTTGGTGCCCAAGAGAACAAGCGGGACAAATCAACTAAACCCAACAATTTCATTTAGTTGTATTATTCAGATTGGCCCAGATCCTTATCAAAATGAGATTTTTATCATTCTTGTTCTCAAAATGATAAAAATGAATTATTCGTGCCGCGTAACTCATGGGCCTCAACGACTACCACTTCGTGACCCATTGGCGTGTGCGCGGGCCCATCCAACTCGTCTATGATATTTTGAAGGACGGCGAAGGCTACTCCCGGTGGTGGCGACCGGCCTATGTCAGCACGACGTCCACCGGAGACAAAAAAATCCGCGCACTCGTTCGGGCGCGGCTTCCTTACACCCTGGACTTTGCGACCGAACCCGTTCGCGAAAACCCTCCATTCGAGTTCGAAATCCGCTCGACCGGCGAGCTCTCAGGCCGCGGTCTTTGGAAGCTCCGACAGGAAGGCGAGATGACCGCCGTCGATTTCTTCTGGGACGTCAGGGCGGAAAAGCCGCTCGTAAAACTGCTCTCACCGATCTTGAAGCCACTCTTTAAATGGAACCACGATTGGGTGATGAAGGTGGGGGAGAAGGGGCTTCAGCAGGAAATTGAGCACCGAAGCTCGCTTCGATTGGGAAGGCCGAAAGGGTAGAAATTTTAGTAGATCTCAGGAGACTTTACCGATCATGAAAATACGCCTGAAGGGAAAAAGAGTTCGGCCATTCGCTTGTTGCGGATAGGCTTGCTTGATACGAGAGGTATAATCGTCAATGAAAGCCTTCCTCTCAGATTCATCCAGCCTGTTCAATATGGGAATCAGCGTCGTCCCTTTTGTCCATTCCACGACAGGATTTTCCCCATCGAGAACTTGCAAATACTCCGTCTCCCATATTTGAAGTCCTCCCAAGAGAGGAGCCAGAAGGGAATAATAATAGTCCGGCGCTCTCACCGGTTTTGGAACGGGAAGCGGGAAGAGCTTTGCTCTCCAAGGGCCCGCGGCCGCGCTTTCCGCAATCAAGGTATGAGAAGGCGCATTGTGGTTGCGGGGCATTTGAATCGCAAGGATACCTTGAGGTTTCAACCAAGAGATCAAACGCGGAAACAGAGCCTCATGATCATCAACCCAATGGAGAGCGGCATTTGAAAACAAGATGTCGGCGGACTCCGCCGGCGACCAGCCAAGCAAATCCTCTTGCAGGAACTCAATCCCTTCGGATTTATTTCGAGCAACCGTGAGCATGTCGGCTGAGCTATCGATTCCGAACAACTTCGTCCCGGCCCATCTCTGTTGCAGGATCCTCGTTACATTTCCGGCCCCGCAGCCCAGATCATAGATGGTCTGGGGAGAGGCGGCCGATATTTGCGAGATCAAATCCAATGCCGGCCTCAAACGATAATCGCTAAAACTGAGGTACTGAGCCGGATTCCAGACAGGAGGTGTTGAAATTGACATCATAAGTAGATCTTCTTTTCGGGCTTGGATCCGAAGAGTTGCAATGACAATGAACGATTTTCAGGCGCGCATCCATTGCCAATTCTCATTGTGATAATCAACACAGTGTTTGGGTATATTTTGACCCGGTTTTCCAGCATTCGAAGAACCAGAATAAATTAATACGCCAATAAAATCAAACTATTAGAACGTGTCACTAATGCAACGCAGCATGGCACTGTGATTGCAGACCAGTGGAAACCATGCACGACCCTCCTATTCCATCAAAACAGCCATAGTCCAATAATGATCAACACCATTTCTGAGGAGAAAAACATGAAAAAGCAAACACTTGTAGCACTCGTAGTGACGCCTCTCTTGGCGTTTACTGTTGTTTCTACGGTTCGAAGTCAGACAGCGCAAGACAAGGACAAGCCCGGCGTTTTCAGCAGATTTTTTGGGGGGGGGAGCGACAAGGATAAGTCTGACAGCTACACCTTCGCCACTTCCGTTGCACGTTTCTTCCCCGGTGCCCATCAGAAGGTCATCGACGTCTTCAAGCAGGCTGCAGATAATCCAGAATCCTTTACAAGGGGTTTTGCCTTTCGGGAAGACACGCCTTTTATCGTCACAGTAGAAGGGCCAAAGGGCCGCGTCAATTATCAGGCCACATTCAAAGATCTTCAAGAAGCAATGTTCGCCGTCGTGCCTAAGGATCAACACTTATTCGTCGCAGCCAGCATGCTTGGCATTGCAAGCGGCTTTAAAGAGGCATGCAATTTTGTTCGGCTCGCCCCCGATGGACATATTGTATTTGCAGGATTTGAAAGCACCGGCTTCACAGCGGAAGAGTCAAGCCCAGTTGCTCACGGCACTTTTACGATGAGCCCTCCGAAATCTGAACTTGCAGCCAGATTCATAGCGGCGCTGAACGGAAAGGTCTTTCAGGCCGATTATGGTGTGACCAATGGTGAGCAAGCCAGATAATTACTATTAGCAAAAGGGAATTAATGATATCTTCCGGAAACATACTCGAATCCAAACTCAGGCACCCAGGTTGCGAGCTCAACCTGGGTGCCTTATTGGCACGTCATCCAGAACTGCAGATTGATCAGGAAAAGTACAATATCAACGTAACAGCGAATTACGGCGTGCAGCTGACACCGGGCCAAGTCTTAGAAAAGTTTTCGCTTCACGACGGCGCGGGGCGGCCGGCGCATCTCTACCTTCACGTCCCTCTTTGTTCCTATATCTGCCACTTCTGCAATTATGTGAAGAGGATGCTTCCAAAAGATGGAAAGGAAGATTCCACTCTGGACGCATGGGCTACGAGGCTCATCGACGAATCTCAAAGATACCTTGATCGTTTTGGTTGGATTAAAAAGGCTCGCATTGAATCATTTTATATGGGTGGAGGAACAGCGGCTCTGTTGAGAGAAAAGCATCTCGGGCGAATCCTAAATTACTTTCATTCACAGTACGACATGAGTCATGCCGTTGAGCTCACCCTGGAAGGCAATCCCGATAATTATGACAGGGAATTCGTACGTGCGGTCCAGCGTTTGGGAATCAATCGTTTCAGCGTAGGCATCCAGTCTTTTCAAGACACGGTGACTTCCTTCACTGGAAGAGGGCATGATAGGATGGCTTCGCTAAAAGCCATCCATACCCTTCTGGACAGCGGCAGTCCCTTCAATGTCGATCTGATGTTCGGGCTGCCCTATCAAACCCCAGAAACCGTCGAGGAGGATCTTTTGACTCTGGCTGAGTTGGGAGTTCCTACCGTCACGATCTACCGCTTGCGAAATGCCGAGCGACACAAAATGGGCATCGGAAATGTCTCTGTTTGGAACGTCCCAAGCGTGCGGGAGAAACTTTATGAGCAGGGTCTGTTTCCTTCACTCGATCAAACCTATGCCATGAGGGAAGCGGCCGTTCGCGTCCTCCTCAGGTATGGCTACCAACCGAGCCCCTGTGGTTGGTGGAGCCGGCCTAACACCTATTCCGGAGGGAATATCCCTCACGTCTCGAACAATAAATGGCAAAACTATCATACCATGCTGGCCCTGGGGCCTGGCGCCTATGGATGGTTGACGGGCGGAACGGGAGAAGTGATTCAAACACATAATGAAACGGACATTGCAGCCTATGTGAAGCGCATGGAGACAGAAAAGACGCAGCCATTGGCTTTTGGCCGCCATTTGCAAGGGTATCAGGCCGTTGCCACAGCATTGGGCTTCGCCTTTAAAGCCAACCAGCCGATTGCCTTTGAGCGTTTTGCGGACGAATATCATGTCGATTTGCTGGCACAAGAACCGTTCCAAAGCGTCATCCATGAGTTGTTGGAGAAAGATCTGGTCGCATTTGTTTCAGATGGCCGGGCCATCAAGCCGACTCTGGAGGGTGAATCGCTTCACGAAGAGATTATTTCGGTCTATATCCATGGCCGTATCGGTGGCTTCCAAGACGCCGTATGCAAAAAATCCTAAGGAGACCCAATCGGGAGAATGCAACCCTATGAATCAACAAGTTTCCAGCGAGCGCTTTAATAAAATTGCTTCCAACTTCGTGACCAGCGAGGTTCACGCCAATAGCCCAACCATTCAGAAACTTCACGGCCTTCTGAATCTGCCGCCCAGTGCCGCGGTTTGCGACGTCGCTTGCGGCGCGGGACATCTGGCCTTGTCCTTTGGCGGCAAGGCTTCTCGAATTGTCGGCGTTGATCCGGCCCCCAATATGTTGTCCGCTTTTCAGAACTTGGCCGTGAGCAAGGGAATTGCAGTGGAAGTCATCCAAACCAATGCCGAAAGTATTCCTCTGGGAGACGGCGAATTCGATATCGTTATGTCCCGTCTTGCTCCCCACCATTTCCGTGACATTCAAAAGGCGGTCATCGAGATGCACCGCTTGGCGAAAAGAGGAGGTTACGTAGCCGTGATCGATCTGGAAGGGCATCCGGATCCCAAAATAGACGACTTCAATCATCGACTCGAGATCCTTCACGATCCAACTCACGAAAGAAGCTATACGGCATCAAGATGGAAAGAATTATTTGAGCGGGCGGGTCTCAAGATCATCTTTATGGAAAGCAAACTTTCCGAAAAACCTGGCGGCGTTCCAATCAAGCGCTGGTGTGAAATCGCGTCTTCCGGAGCCAAGGCCGAAGCGGAAATCAGAGAGCTTTTGAGCAAAGCCACACCTGAGACCCTTGACGAGCTCGGCATTATTCAGAAAGACGCGGAATTCTATGTCCCCGTAAGAACGGTCATGATTTTGGGGCAAAAAGCCTAGCTCATCCAAGCGCCGGCGCTTGACTTAAATTCCTTCGAGGTTAAGACAGCATCTTAGGGGATCGCATGCGATGAGACGTCTTCTCGTCATTTTTTTATTGTCCGCGTCGATCAGCTTTTCTGTCTTTGCCCAGGATCGCGACGTCGAATGGCAAAAGGTAGAAACGATCTTGGGGCATGAAGGGGTTGTTCAGGATGGGGTCTTGAAACTTCTCTTTCCGCGCTCCGATCTTCACATCCTCATGAATGGCATAACGATCGACCCAAATTTCGCCCTTTCCTCTTGGGTTGGATTCAAGAAAGCAGCAGAGGGTCCTACGATGCTCATGGGCGATTTTGCGCTCCTGGATAAAGAGGTTGAACCCGTACTCAAGAAGCTCATTGAGAGCGGCTTCGAGGTTTCGGCCGCACATAACCACTTTATTTCAGAATCTCCTCCCATCAAGTTTGTTCATTTTATGGGGCACGGGGATGCCGTGTCGCTCGCCAAGAAGTTAAAAAGTCTTTTTGCTTTGACGGGAACTCCGCTCGAAGCGGCTCCGGCCCTCCTCACTTCGTCAGAATCGCCGAAATGGAAGAAGATTGAAGACACGCTGGGATATGCGGGGAAGCGAAAGGGAAATTTGCTTTTGTTCTCGATAGCTCGCGCGGAAGTCATTACCGAACATGGTGTTGTCATACCTCCAATCATGGGCATGGCCTCCGCCATTCATTTCCAAGAGATGGACAATAAAGTCGTCGCAGCCGGAGATATCACTGTTCTTCCCGAAGAGGTAAACCCGGTCGTTCGTTCTCTCATCAAGAGCGGCATCACGGTTACGGCCATTCATAATCATACGATCTATGAGTCGCCCCGATTCTTTTCCGTTCATTTCTGGGGCTATGGAGAGCCTAATCAACTGGCGAAAGGCATTCATTTGGCTTTGTCTCAAACAAGATCGTCGCAATCCCATCCTTGACGGGGGCGATTAACTTTTTAAGGATACTATATGCCCAAGACGCTCTTTGAAAAAGTTTGGGGCCCTCACGTTGTCTT
>CAZWYB010000075.1:0-10719 GCA_964637745.1 uncultured Pseudomonadota bacterium | reverse complement strand
TCGTCCTCTCCCCGGGCTCTACCATTTTCCCCGAGGTCGTCGCCCCCTTCCTTCAGGACAGCATCCACCTCGTGAACATGGACGAGATCGCTCTGGAGGACATCATCCGCAAGAAACTTGCCTCTTTCCTGTCGAAATGGGATGGCTACGATGTTGATGACCTCTACGATGCCGTGATCCATCGCGTGGAAAAACCGCTTCTGGAGCTGATTTTGGAGAAAACGGGCGGCAATCAAGTGAAGGCGGCCAAGATGCTCGGGATCAACCGCAACACCCTGCACAAGAAGATCAAGGATCTGAAGATATCGGCTTAATTTTATGATGGAGTCCTTTTGGATCAATCTGTTTACGTATTCCGGAATGATTTCGGCCTCGGTTGTGGTGGGGGGCGCGATTCCCGTCTTTTTTTCCTCGGCGCGGGAAAAAATGCATCTCCTGCTGGCGTTTTCGGCGGGACTCATGCTCGGAGCGACTTTGATCCACCTGTTGCCGGCGGCCTTCGAATTGATGGGGAAAGAAGCCCCGGTCTATGTGTTGGCCGGTTTTCTTTTTCTCTATCTCTTTGAAAAATTCGTGACGGTTCATATTTGCGAGGCCCTGGAATGCGAGGTCCATCAGACGGTCGGGATCGCCGCTGCGGTGGGTATTTCCGCCCACGCCTTGTCGGACGGCGTCGCCTTGGGCTCCGGTCTGCTCGTGAGCGAGCTGGGGTTCGTCGTCTTTCTCACGATTTTTTTCCACAAATTGCCGGAGGCGATCGCATTGACAACGGTCTTGCTCCACGAAAAACACGGCAAGGCGCGCATCGTTTTTTTCAACGTGATCGTGATCGCCATGGTGCCCATTGGCGCGTTGCTCGTGCATCTCTTCGCCGGCTCAGGAAACGTGCGGTTTGCGGGGATGGCTCTCGCCTTCTCTGCGGGGACGTTTTTGCATATCTCGCTTTCGGACCTCTTGCCCCATGTGCACGAGCATGCGGAAAATCCGCTTCCCATCTCCCTCTCCTTTTTGATCGGGCTCGGCGCGATGGTGCTTCTGGAAAGAATCCTCGAACACGGGGGCATGCATCTTTAGAGAGATTGTATGGTGCGTGGACTTTACGCCATTGTGGATGCGACGTTCAGCCGTGGGGTCTCCCTTTCGGTCTTGGCCCACGAGTACGCGGTGGCGGGGGCCGGGATCATTCAACTTCGGGATAAGGAACGGAACGCCTCTCAAGAATCGCGGGACAACTTTCGCGAAGCGGCGTTCCGGATCGCGGCCCTTCGCCGTGAGCGTCCCTTTCTTTTCATCGTGAACGACGATCCGGATGTGGCTCTGGCCGTCGGGGCCGACGGCGTTCATGTGGGGAAGGGGGATGCGCGGATCGAAGACTGCCGCCGCCTGCTGGGACCCGGAAGGCTCGTCGGGTATTCGTCCCATTCGTTGGAGGAGGCACTGGAGGCTTCAAGACGAGGGGCCGACTACGTGGCCTTCGGGGCTATTTTTCCCACGGCGCTGAAAGGGCCGGGGCATCCGATTCAGGGCATCGACAAGTTGAAAAATGTGGTAAAAGCCTTACGCGTCCCGGTGGTCGCCATCGGAGGGATCGGCAGGGACAACGTGAAGGAAGCTTTGGCGACGGGCGTGGCTTCGGTCGCCATGATCTCCGCCCTGGCCGGCAGCACGACCTCCCGAGATCGCATGGAAGCGGTTCGTTTTTTCAGCGGGCTTTTTCGCTAAGGGGGCGTTGGGATCCCGAGAGGGATTTTCCGCCTCGGCGGTGAAGGCGAGAGAATGATAAAAGGTGGTCATGACTAAACAAGTTTTCGGCCAGATGAAGAAAAAGTTGCGACCGAATCCGAGGGGTCAATTTTGAAAACGGTATTGACGATCGCCGGCTCGGACCCATCGGGAGGGGCGGGGATCCAGGTGGATCTCCTGGCCTTCCATTCTTTGGGTGTTCACGGGGCGACGGTCTTAACCGCCGTCACCGCGCAAAATGAAAAACGCTTCTTCTCCCTCAACGCCGTCTCCTCCCGCCTTTTGAGGGAACAGATCCAGGCGATCACCACGGTCCACCGGATCGACGCCATCAAGATCGGGATGCTCGGCACCGAAGAGAACGTCTTCGCCGTCTATCGCTTTCTCGAACAATTCAAGAGCGAATATAAGGACAAGGATAAGATCCCCAAGGTCGTCCTGGATCCCGTTTTCAAGTCGTCCACGGGGGCTCTTTTGATCGATCCCAAGGGGACGGCGATCCTGATTCAGTTTCTCGTACCGCTCGTGACCCTGGTGACGCCCAACTTGGATGAGGCCGAGGTCATGGCCAAGAGGAAGGTCAAGACGGTCGACGATATGCGGGAGGCCGCCCTCCACATCCACACGGTTTGTCGGGGTGTGAAGGCCGTCCTCGTCAAGGGCGGGCATCTGAAGGAGGAACCGGTGGATGTCCTCTACGACGGTCGCGATTGGACCGTTTTTCCGTCCCGTAAAAAGTTTATTCGAGGCGCCCACGGCACGGGATGCGCTCTCTCCGCGGCGATCGCGGCGCATTTGGCCCGGGGGTACTCTCTGGAAAAGGCGATCCAACGTTCGAAGGAGTTCGTCTCGGATTATATCCGCGCCCGTTTCTAGAGGCGCCGGGTTTCGATCAACCGATCATAGGCCTCCATCAGCTTGAGCGTGATCGGCCCAGGCATCACCCGTCCGATCCTTTTCCCCTCCGCCCAACCCACCGGCATGATGTCTTTGAGCGAGCTCGTGAGGAAGGCCTCGTCGGCCTTTCGGAGATCGTCGGCGCGGAGGGATTTTTCCCGCACCGGAATTTTTAGGCTTTTTGCCAAGGCCATGACGACCTTCCGGCGGGTCCCGGCGAGCAGGCCGTCCGTCAGCGGAGGTGTGAAGAGGGAGCCTTTCTTGACCAGAAAGATGTTGCTAGAGGCTGCCTCGGTCACCAATCCGTTTTCGCTCAAAAGCACCGCCTCGTCCGCCCCGCGCCTTAGGGCCTCGCGGCGCGGGATCATCCGGCTCAAATAACTCGTCGTCTTGATCGCCGAAAGGGACTTCGAGTCCGAAGAAAACGTTCGTGCGAAGATAAGTCGGGCGCCTTTTTTGTAACAACGTTCCGGATACGGTTGAAAGGGTTTGGCGGTGATGACCAGACGCGGCCGCCCTTCAGGGGTTTCCGACAGCATGACGCGGACTGTGGCCTCCCGAAGCCGGTTACGGCGAAGGAGGCCCGTCATAGTGTTTAAGAATTGCCGGGTGGAGAGAGGCATCCTGAGCCCGATCCGGCCGGCGTTGGTCCGGAGCCGCGCGTCATGAAGATCGAAGAAGAGAGGGGTTCGGTCAATGCACTTGAGGGTTTCGAAGAGCCCAATGCCGTACAAATAGGCGGAATCCGAAACGGGGACCGCCGCCCGCGTTTCCGGGACCGTTTTCCCGTCGATCCAAACGGCTAATCGAGATCTTTTGGGCATCAGAGGGCGACTCCTTGCGTCATGACCATCGCTTTTTTTCGCAAAAAACGCACATCCTTTTTGCCTCCCGACCGATAATAAAGATGGAGACGAAGTATGATCAACACCCTTTTCCTTCTGTTCGCGTTAGGTCCCATCGTGCTCGGTCTGGGCTTCATCCTGAAGCCCCGAAAGATGAAGAAAATCCAGGCCTGGTTCCGGAAGAAGATGGAACGCTTCGAAATGAAGCTGTTCAAGGCGCATAAGAAGGTCGGTACGTGCTTCGTTTTGATGGGCTTCCTGATGGTCTACACCTACTTCCAGCCGATCTGGATCTATCACATGTTCCTGGTGGCCCGGATCGTCATGGGCGTGCTGTTCCCCGGCGCATTCGAGCAGGTTCAGCAAGTCGAAGCGACCCCGATGGTGTGTATTTAATTTGATATAAGGGGCTTCGCCCCTCATCTGCCGAGCGCTTTTTTGAGGCCTTCGGCCTTGACTAAGATTTCCCGATATTCCGCCTCAGGGTCGGAATCGGCGACGATGCCGCCGCCGGACCAGAAGTGCGCTTCTCCGTTTTTCACCACCATCGTGCGGATTGCGACGTTGAACTGAGACTTGCCGTTCGTGCTGAGATAGCCGATCGCCCCGCAATAGACCTCGCGCGCGTGGGGCTCCAGATCCCGGATCACCTGCATGGCACGGATCTTGGGGGCACCCGTGATGGAACCGCCCGGGAAAGTGGCTTGGAGAAGATCGACGAGGTCGCGTCCTTCCGCCAGTTCGCCTTCGATCGTCGAGACTAAGTGATGGACTTGGGGATAGGTCTCCACCTTCGCCAGATCGGTCACACGGACGCTTCCCGGCGTGCAGACGCGGCCGAGGTCGTTTCTTTCCAGATCCGTGATCATCAAGAGCTCCGCGCGGTCTTTTTCGCTCATCGCCAATTCTTCTTTAAGGGTGGCGTCTTCGATGTCGGTTTCGCCCCGTGGCCTCGTGCCCTTGATGGGGCGCGTGACGATACGTCTTCCGTCGACCGATAGGAAACATTCGGGCGAGGACGAAAGGATTTGGGCGTTTCCGAGATTCAAATAGGCGGCGTAAGGAGACGGGCTCGCTTGGCGGAGGCGGCGATAGATTTCGAAGGCGGATTCTTCGATCGGAACGGTGAATTTCTGTGAGAGGTTCACCTGATAACAATCTCCGGCAGCGATGAGATCTTTGATTCGCTGTATCTGGTCGAGGTAAACCCCGGCGGCTGATTCCTTACGCCCTCTGCGGAACTCCTCGCCCGCGTCCTTTAAAGGCGGACGACACCCAAAAGCAGGGGCCCGTCGATCCGCACCCTCTTGTACCCGTGAGGCTGCGTCAAACAGTCCTCGAGGGCTCCAGGAATCAGCCGCCGGTGTCATCGCCGCCGAACATAGAAACGCCTTTTGATCTCGGTGGTCGAAAAGATAAAAATGATCATAGTATGCCATCACGGCCTTTGGGATCAGATCTGATTTTCTTGGCGGAACCTTTGGCTCCAATTCGGAATAAAGCCCGTAGCCCAAATACCCGATCCATCCGCCCGTGAAGGGCCAGTCAGTCGCTTCGACCGCTGGCGATTGAAGAAGCTCGTCTCTCAGCATCTTAAAAAACGAAGTCGAATCTCCGGAGACCGCGAGGACCTTCGAAGGCTCCCACGCGGCGATCGTGTACCGGCCCCCCAGAGAGGATTCGAGGAGGACGAAGTGCGGCAGGTCGTAAAGGGACTCCGGGAGGTTGTCCGGGGTCAAATCGGCCGGCAGTTCCTGAATAGAGAGGCGATGGATTTTCCCCATGGAGTGTGCGATTCAATCACAGCCATGAGAAGACGCGCAAGCCTGTTGGCCCTTGTCTTAGGATTCTGGGGATTCTGGGGGCCTGCGCGGGCCCAAGAGGTCATGCAAAACCGCGTGATGATCTTTCCCCACAAGACGGGCACCTTCAAGACCAATTTCAAGCACATGGTGGACGGGGCGGCCTCGGAGACCGTCCATATCCCCATCCCGTTTTATGTCATCACCCATCCTCAAGGGATCATCCTCTTCGACAGCGGGTTGGGCGAGGAATTTCGGGAACAGGTGCATGGCTGGTGGGTCCATCGCCTCTTTCAGTTGGCCCTTCCCTACGAGTTCAAGAAAAGCGACGCGGCTGCCGAGCAATTGAAGAAGCTGGGAATTCCGCCCGAGGCCGTGCGTTTCATCGTCGTCTCTCATCTTCATTATGACCACGCGGGGGGCTTGCGCGACTTTCCTAACGCGACGATCGTCGTCTCTCGGGGCGAGTGGGAGTACGCGAACGTGGGCCGCTGGCTCGCGCGGTTCCGTGGGGTCATGACCGAACAGCTCGAAGGGATCGAAAAACGCCTTTGGATCGTCGACTATCAACCGGGTACCGCCTACGGGCCGTTCGATGCAAGCGGCGATCTTTTCGGGGATGGATCGCTGATTTTAATTTCCACGCCCGGTCATACGCCGGGCCATCAGTCCCTCTTGGTCACGACAGGCTTGGGGAGGCGGGTGTTGCTGACGGGAGACGCCGTCTGGGCCCAGGAGAATTACCGGGTGCCTGCGCCGAAAGGTTGGGCGGTCCGTCATTTCGAGGAGAACGGCGCCGAGGCCTGGGAGACGACCCTGAAGATTCAAAAATTTTCCCAGATGTATCCCGATATCCTGATCATTCCCGGTCATGATCCCTTCCTTTGGAAACAATTGCCCAGCGTGATCCGTTGAAAGCGATTTAGCCCACAACATCCCGGATCAAACGTCGATGACTGCGTGCGTTGGGAGGGTGTCTCCGTGCTTCGTTATGATCCGGTCCTTGCGTCCGGCTTGACCGATTTGGCGTTTCGGTTGGGGGCGACGGCCACGAATATCCAGCTCGGCGGTTCCGTCGATGTCCTGGGTCATTTCTCCCAGCGGTTCAATCTTCTCCAAAGAGGAGCCATCCCCCATCAGGAACTGGTCCAAAGTGTTCAGGCCCTTCAAACGCAAGAACCCATTTCCGAGGATCTGGTCGTCGATTCGATTCTCAGAACGGAGGGGCGTATCTGGGGCGCCTTGGCATCCCATGACTCGCTTCCGGATGAGCAGAGGCAGAGACTGAGCGAACTGGTGGCGGGACGGGGAGAGGTCTCCGTCTTCAACGTCTTCGAGGCCCATCGCTGGATTCGACGCCCGTTCATCGAAGGCGTCCTCCAGCCCGGAGAGGAGCTTCGGTCGGATGTCAAGGTGACTCCGCTCGTCAAATTCCCAAAACTCGCCGAACATCTTCAACGGCCGGTCTTCATTAAGTTTGAAGGACGGCAAAGGGCGGGATCCCTCAAAGTCCGGGGTTCTGTCTACGTTTTGATTGCGGCGCGTCTGTTGGGCCGAAATCCCGAACGGACGCCTGTGGTCACGGCTTCGTTGGGTAACTATGCCGGGGGACTGGTCATGGCCGCCCGGTTTTTAAATTATCGGAATGTCGAGGTCGTCTTACCGACGACGGTCAGTCAGGAAAAGGCGCTTCAACTGCAAAGTCTGGGCGCCAAGGTCAGCCGAGTGGGAGAGACTTTGGAGCAGGCCGATGAGATCACCCGCTATCTGATGGAAGATAAGCCGGAGGCCCTCTATCTCTCGTGTCTGGACCATCCGATGTTTTCCATGGGGCTCGGGACGGTGGGCGTTGAGATCGACGTCCAGATGAATCGGAACTATAATTTTCACGATTATGACGTCATCGCACCGGCCGGTACCGGCATGTTTCTTATGGGTCTGGGGACCTACCTGAATACACGCGATATTGCTCTCTTCGGTGTCCAGTCCCAGGCCTTTTCCAATCTGACCCGATCCTTTGCCCAAAAGTCGATCGTGACGACGGCCCCCCGGATGCCGGATCTTGAGTCCTTGGCCGAGAGCGTCGCCGTTCAGGCCGTGGTACCTCGGAACTTCCATGCGATTCTGCGGCTTGTGACGGGCATGAAGGCCGTCTCGGAGACCGCGATCGCCGAGGCCATGACCTATATGGACGAGGCGGGATTCATGTCCGAAGGCGCCGCGACCTTGCCCGTCGCGGCGTTGCTGAGCGGTGCGTTTATCGACGCGTTACCGTCCCGCAAGCCCGTCGTGCTCGTGCACACGGGGGCAAACATCGCGCAGGCGATTTTGGATGAGATCGCCCGCCGGACGCGTGAATCCGTACAACACATGAAGGCCGTTGATCCGAAAGAGAGGACGACGCGTCCCGCACCGGCGCCGCATTTTGATTCCCAGGGAACTCCCTCCTTCACGGACCTCCCAGAGCCAAAAGAAACGCAGCGTCCCACCAAAGACCCTGGAGATCCTTTGAAAAAAACCTAGCAACTTTTAGGTAACGCGCTTCGACACTGAGCCATCAACAAAATCAAACATTTAGGTGAATCTCTATGTCGATTGTGAACCGTCCTTCTTCCCGTGCCAGCTCCAACCTCGTCGCTTCGCAAAACACGTTTTTCGTCCCTCCCGCTTTGCAGTCCGGCTTTCAGAGCGGATTTCGGTCCCTCGGCCTCTCCTCGGCCTTAAGTCCGACGGGCCATATTTATGTGCCGGCCTTGCAGCAGCAGCTTCAAACGGCCTTTCAAACCGGACGTTTCTCGGGGCTTGCGATCCCTCAGGGAACCGCCGAGACGCTCCAACAATTCGCCGCCGATGGAAAATTCACCGAGCAGGTCGCCGTTCATCTCGGACATTTGATGGCCTTGCAGAACGTCGCGATTCAACTGCACCCCGAAGAATTAGCCGCGATCGTCCGCGGGCATGACCAAGCGACGTCCGACGCCGACACGGTACGGGCCACGCCTCTTTCCTTGACGCCAAAGGAGCGGGAACAGTTTTTACATCAGACACTCCTCCAAAGCGGTTTGGTCGACGGACATGAGTGGAAAACCGAGGCCGTGCGGCATGATTTGGGGGCCGGAGTGAGCGTTGTGGGAAGTCGTAAGGGCGGTGCCCTGGAATCCGTTGCGCTTGTCTCTTTGGATGCCCAGGTCATCATTCCGGCATGGGCCTTGAACTCGGGAAATCTGAAAGGCGTCCTCTCACACTATTTCACCGAAACGGAATTGAACCAGAACAACCTGGGCGAATACATGGACGCCTCGACCGACCGGAGCAGCAAATTCCATTCCCGGATCGCAGGCATCCTGTCTTTGAAGGCGGCGACCTTCCGGGCCTTGGGTCTTCCCCTGCCCGGCGAAAAGGGCGCGGAAAATCTGAAGTGGACGGATGTCGAATACGCACGCGAGGCCTACCGCGACAGAGAGGGCGGACAGCGCTACCGACGCATTCGCACGCTTCGTGGAGAGGCGGAGAAGGCCCTCGGCGATCGCGGACTTTTCGCGAACTTCACCGACGACGGCTGGACCGGCGCCGCCATCGTTGCAATTGCTAAAGATCCGCAGGCGAGCGGCATCGTCAGCATCGGCTTCGACATCACGGACGCCAGGAGATTCGCGAATCCCCAGCAGGCCCAATACCACGCAGACGGCGAGGCGGCCTATAAGGCCACGTATTTCGGCGGGCACTATAACTTTTACATGAGCAATGTGACCTCTCAGGTCGAGGCGGGTGAAGTCTTGGCCCCCGGTCGGCGCCGGATGAATTTTACCGGAACGACCCATCAAGCCATGCAGAATTTGGGCGGACAAGAAGCCGTCGGTGCGGCGGTCCACGTCGAGGATCTCGTCGGATCGCTGGTCATTGTCTACGGCTCTCCGAAGGGACGTCTGCTGTCTCAGGCCGACGTCGTGCGCCGAGATGAGGAGCCGGTTGTTCAAGGCGGCACGCTCGAATCCTCCACCGACGCCACGGCCGAACACGGCCAAAGCCAAGGTCAGCAGCGGCAGACGCAACAGCCCCAGCCCGTGCAGTCGGTGAAGCCCAGTCCGGCGGTCAACGCCGTCGCGGCGCCGCTCGAGACTCGACCCGCGCTGGCCCAGATGATCGAGAACGACGAGGTCAATCTCATTTACGCCCTGCCCGGTCAGGCCTCGGAATACGCGTCGTTCCTGATGGAGCAATACGCCTCCAGCCCGACGGCCCGTGAGATCATCGATCGCCTGGGTCAGGTCCTCTACCGTCACGGGATCGATCTCCGAAAGATCCGGTCCGGAGAGATTTCTTTGGATCAACTGGCGAGTTCGGCCTTTTCGCAGCCGTTGATCGGACTCACCCAAATCGTCATCAACGCCCAACTCCGCGAGATGGGTTACGACGTCTCCAAGGCCAAGGCCATCATCGGCCACTCGCAGGGCCAGGTCTTAGGGATTCAGGCGGTGAGCGACATCTCCGAAGAGGCCTTCATCGAGTTTCTGGCCATCAACGGCAAGCTCATGCAGGAGGCTGATCCGCTTTTCGATCCGGAAGTCGGCGATCCGTTGAACTTGATGAAGATCGCCACGGCCAAGACGGCCGAGCAGGTGGAGATGATCCAGCGCTATACCGGCAAGATCTCCATGGTGACGACCTTGGGCGTCCCTCGGGACGAACTGCAGAAGATCGCCGCCGCCGTGACCCAAGACCTTCCGGGAGAGTTGGCCCAGGTCAGCTTGAAGAACGTCGAGGCGGGAGACGTTCATTCCGACCTTTTGCCAGACAATTGGGAACCGACGTCCGGCACCAAGGAGACCGCCCTCATCGTCTCCGGAACGACCGAAGGTTTGAAAGAGCTCGCCCGTCGGATCTCCGCCGCCAGCGACAAATACAAGGTGAGGGTCTTGCCGACGACGGCCGCCTTCCACTCGGAATTGATGCGGCCCGCCCTCGATCGGGTTTGGCCGCATTTGGTCGGAAAGACGTTTGGAAACATCGCCGCCCCCATTTTGATGAATCATGACGGCGGCAATCTGCACGCCATCAAGGGCCCGGTAATCCCCCGCGGAGCCCCCGTTGCGCTTTGCCTCGAGGTTGCCGAGCCGGAGCTCGTCCTGCTCACCGCGAAGGATGGCGCCTACCGCCCGCGTGATCTTGCGCGTCACGAACGTCGGCCCGCGCCGAGGCGACTCGTGGTTGAAGAGGATCCCGTTGACGGCGTACATGCCGTACGCCTCGCGGTAGTTGCGCGTGATCCAGTAGCTGAAGACCTTGCTGACGCCGTAGGGGCTGCGCGGATGGAAGGAGGTCTCCTCGTTCTGCGGCACCTGCGTCACCAGGCCGAACATCTCGCTCGACGACGCCTGGTAGAAGCGGCACTGAACGCCCTCCTCGCGGATCGCGTCGAGCAGCCGCAGTGT
>CAZWYB010000074.1:0-10798 GCA_964637745.1 uncultured Pseudomonadota bacterium | reverse complement strand
TAAAAACGGGGGAGGCGGCCCCCCGAAAGGTCCTCTTCATCAAGAGCTGCACGGCCGGATCGCGTCTCCAATAGCTATGGAGATGGGCCTCTAAAAGTTTGTGCGGTGCCAGACGGTACCCCCGCCTCGAGGCGAGGGCTCGGAGCAAGGTTCTGCCGACGGGAACGACCGCACCGCCCTCTCCCGCATTTCCATCTTGTTCGCAGAGCGACAAGGTCCTCAGATTGGTCGAAAGCCTCTCCCCGGCCTCCGCCAAGGTCAGACCCAATTGGGCACGCTTCCTACGAATCAGAAAGGCGAGTCCTTGAGGATCGGAGCCTCCGCGTCTTCGATGCTTGAGCTCCGTTTCATTGACGACCGGTGAGACATAGCGAATGGGCGTCTGTCCTAAGGAAGCGAGCGTCGGATTCGCGGCGACCAAGGCATGGGCGGGCTGCACTGCAGCAGCTTCCTTGGAATCATTGAGGGCCGCGACCATCGCCTGCAAGACATCGAGCTCCGGACGTTGGCGGTTGTTCCCGTAGCGCCCCAAGGTATCCGGCCGAATGCTGCGCCCCAATTTTTCGCCGACACGGCGGGCCAATTCGTCCAAATTCCATCCTCTCTCTTCCCGGGCCTCCGTGAGCATGCGTCCCAACCCGCCCTCAAGAGCGGACGTTCCGAAGGCGGGAATGCCCTTGGAAAAGGCCCAGTCGAACTCCTCCGGAAACTGGCGCCTCAGGAAACGCGCCGGATCTTGGATGTTCAGAAGATTCAAGACAAAGACAGCCCAGGAAAGCCGATCCAGGTCGAGGGGAAGCTCATGGTTGATGCGACGATCTCCCAACCGAGCCGACACCAAACAGACGGCAGGGATGTCCAACGCCGCGCCCGCGGCCTGCAGCAAATCCCAAACACGACTTTTCGGAGGCAAATCAGCCAAGACCTCGTCTCCGGATTTGTTCTTACGAGAAAAATCAAGGTGGGCGTGCAAAACGGCCGCACGATGGATCCTCTGCGTCGGCTCCCCCGAAAAAAGCCTGATCGAGAGCCGGTCGCTCCCGCTCGGGCAAGACCAACCTCTCATGTCCCGGTATCCGGCCGCCATCTCCAGACGGATCAACGCGCTCCGAAGCCACTCCGCTTCTTGAGACTCCAAACCGCCTTCGCTGGCCTCCAAAAGGGCGACGGCCCGATCGATCGCCGCCAGTTGAATCCCTTGAATACCGTCCCTCACAGGGATGTCGCCGGTGTCGATCACATAACGAAGCCCCAGCACCATCTGTTCACAGGCAAGCGACGTTCGCACTTGATGATGAAACGTCACGGCGAACCGGCGCAGTCCTTGCGCGATGCCGCTGTCATCGGCGACCTGCCGATCGAAAAACAAGGGCTGCTCGGGATCCACATATTCCGGACGCTCTCCCCAACGTCCTCCGACAAATCCGACGAGGCGATTGTGTTCGGTCCACAAACGGGACACGGCATCCGCGGCCCTCGGAGGAAGCAGCCGGAAGGCCTCGAACTGGGGCAGAATCGCAAGGGCCTGTTGCCCAACACCCGCCTCATGGATTTGGCGCAGAGAAGGCAAGTCAAAGCGCAAAGGGGCATTCAAAAAAGGTATTGGGGAAAGAAAGCGCTGCATCGTTAGGGGTTCATTCTTTGAAAGCTCACGACCCGATTACGACCCCTCTCCTTCGCGGCATAAAGGGCGCAGTCCGCTTCCTTGATGGCGCGGAGGGCGGGCGTCTTCGGCAAATCCTCAACGCCCAGATCGGACGGAGCCAGGAGGCGGAAGCGGGAATAACCGAAACTCGCCGTCACCCGGATCGGTTCGGGAACGTCGGAGACCTCGATGCTCAAGGCTTCGATACGCCTGCGGAAACGCTGCGCCACCCTGCGAACGCCCTCCTCACCGATATTGGCCAAGAACATCAAAAATTCCTCGCCTCCGTTCCGGAAAACATAGTCTCCCTTGCGGACGTCGAAGAGCGCCTTGGCGACGGCCTGAAGGACCTTGTCGCCCGCGGCATGTCCGAAGTTATCGTTGACGCGCTTGAAGTGATCGATGTCGACCGAAACGAAATAATCGCTGGGCGCGTTCTTCCTTTTTCGCTGGAGATCGAATTCCAGCTGAGGGATCAGCGCCTCCAAATTCCGCTTGTTGCGAAGCCCCGTCAGCGAGTCGAAGTTCACGAGGCCCATGGCCGCCTCGGCGGTATCGTGTTTGTAGATCGCGAGGTCGAGCAGGGCCTTCTCCCGCGGCGAGAGATGCTCCCGGCCGGCGATCCATTCTTCGAGCATCCGGGTTCTCGAGGCCCACGCCGAGAGAAGCTCCCGAAGATGCTCCTCCTTCCACATGACCAGGGGCATGCGGTTGGGGATGTGCAGTCTTTGTCCCGAAAGGGTCTCGAAAGTCTGGTCTCCGTCCGGCTTCAAATCCTCAAGCGCCACCGGCTTCGAAAACAACGGCACGCCGACCGGATGCCATCCCGATCGCACGCGAAGGGTCAATCTCATCAGGGCCGTGGCATAGTCCGCCTGGCGATCCAGATAATCTCGAGCCTCCTGAGGAGCCATGCGAGAGAGTTCCGGGTGGGATCCGACGACCTGACCGACCGTCTGCAAGAACCTCTGCAACGACGGCGATGCCGCAACGTAAGAGGCTCCGTACATCTGATGGGCCAGAAGCGCGCCCGAAACCGGGGTCAGCATGCGCCCTTATCGTGGGACCTCGACACCGGTTGCTCGCTTTCTGCTTGTTTTTCGTGGCCAAATCCTCCACACCTGACACTCAAAAACGATGTGGAATCACTTTCTCAGCACCCTGTCCGTATCCTTTTCCGCTTTGATGGAGGTCCGGCCCGTCTACGCCCTATCCGCCATCGGTTTGTACGCGGTGGGCATCGTGATCGGAGGGGCGCGGTGGCAGAGAGTCTTGACGGGACTGGGTTGCCGCAGCCGTCTGATCGACACGTCTCTCGGAAACTTGGTTGGTCTTTTCGTGAACAACGTGACGCCCTTGAGCCGCCTCGGAGGTGAGGTCTCGCGCGTTACGCTGATACGAAAACTCGCGAAGATCGACCTCAAAAAGGCCACCGCTTCCATTTTTTACGACCGTTTGGCGATGCTGATCCCGACCGCAGCCCTTTTGGCCCTTGCATTTCCCGTCATCCGCCACTTTCTACATAACGACGAAGGGTATTCGAGACTTTTGCCTGTCGTGACGATTGTTTTTTTAGCTTTGATCGCCGTCCTGGTCGCCTTCTGGAAATTCGACCGTTTGCGCTTATGGCTCAAAGACCGGATGCAGATTCTTCATGCCTTTCGAATGAATAAGAAGATGTTCGGAGAGGCCGTCGCATGCGGAGTCTTGATCTGGGTTCAGGACGTACTGCGACTCATGATCGTCGCAGCGGCCTTCCAGGTCCTCTTAAATCCTTTTCAGGCCGCGACCCTCTCCTTGGTGGTCCTCCTCTGCGGGTTCATGCCCAGTCTGGGGGGACTCGGACCGACGGAGGGAGGCCTGACGGCGGCCCTTCATCTCTTCGGGGTGGGACTCCCGACGGCGATCGCGATCACGATCCTCGAACGGGCGATCTCTTATGTCCTGGGCACGTGCGCGGGCAGCATCGCCTTGATGAGCTTGGGAGGGAGACGCATGCTCAAGCGAAAAGAGGATTCCCGGTGAAAATCCTGGTGACGGGCGGAGCGGGCTTCATCGGATCCCACTTGGTCGACGGCTATCGTCGGCAGGGGCATCATGTCGTGGTCGTCGACGACTTGAGCGCAGGCCGTAGAGAGAACGTCCCTCGTGAAGTTCCTTTCTATCAAACGTCCATCGAAGATCCCACCTTGAGAGGCATCATCGAGAAGGAATCGCCCGACGTCGTGAATCACCATGCGGCTCAGATCCGCGTTCAAACATCCATCCAGGATCCGGTCCGTGACGCCGAGATCAACATTTTGGCTACGCTCCGACTGCTCGAAACCTGTCGGCGGGCTTCAGTCAAAAAGATCGTCTTCGCATCGTCGGGAGGTGCCATCTATGGAGACCAAAATTATTTCCCCGCCGACGAAGGCCATCCGGAGAAACCCCTCAACCCTTACGGCATCGCTAAATTGACGATCGAAAAATATCTACGTTTCTATCAGGGAAGTTGGGGAATTCCATTCGTGGCCTTGCGTTATGCGAACGTTTACGGACCCCGTCAGGATGCGCGCGGAGAGGGCGGCGTGGTGGCCGTCTTTACGGAACGCCTGCTCGGAGGGAAACCGGCGGTCATCAACGGAGACGGCGGACAGACGCGGGACTACGTTTATGTCGAGGACGTCGTGCAATGCAACGTCGCGGCGCTGAACACCGAGGCCCGCGGCGTTTTCAACGTCGGAACCGGCGTCGAAACCGACGTCTTGACGATCGCCCAATCTCTTGTGAGGCTGACACGCTCGTCTTCGATCCCTCAACACGGCCCGGAGAGGATGGGGGACCAGAGAAGAAGCTCCGTCAAGCCGGGCGCTCTTCAGACGCCGCCGACGCCTCTGGCCCTTGGCCTCGAAAAGACCGTGTTTTGGTTCAAAAGCATTCGTAAGTAATAATTTATGGAACCAATTACCGCGCGAACGAGAACTATCTTCCTCATCGTGTTAGCCTTAATCCTCATCACCCGCGCCCCGATGCTGTGGGAGACCTACATGCATTCGGACGAGGCCCTTTTCTTATTATCTTCCAAACTGTGGCGACTCGGTGGCATTCCCTACGTGACGTGGTTCGAGACCAAACCCCTCGGCGTCTACCTTTATTATTCCTTGGGAGATATACGTATCGTCCATTTCATCACGCTCCTCTGGACCCTACTCACCGCCTGGGCTCTGTATGGAATCGCTTTGAAGATCCGCGTCGCCCCGGAGAAGAAAAACGAACGGGCGGCGATGGCGGCGATCGCCTTCGTCCTCTTTTCGACCTTCTGGGATCCGACGATCGTCTCCGTCAGTATCGAGGTCGTCCTGCTGCTGCCGTGGTGCCTGTGCATCCTCCTACTGCCTACAGACCCGCAATCCGCAACGCCGACTCGGAGTGTCCTCTCCGGGCTCATGGCCGCGGCCGCATTCCTCTGCAAATACCAGGCGGGCATCCTGCTTCCGATCGTCGCCCTCTATTATTGGGTGATCCTCTGGAGGTGGTTTCCGGAGTGGCGTTTCAAAAAGGCCCTGTCGCATTCCCTTCTCTTCGGACTCGGATTCCTTCCCCTGCCCATCCTCATGCTGGCCTACCTGCTCCACCGGGGGTCTTGGGAGGGATTCGTCTTCTGGAACGTCTATGGGAACGCCCAGTACATCAGCGACGGAAACGCGGTCGTCGCCCTCGGACGTAAGATCGTCACGCAGGTCTTTCGCTACCTCGCCTCGACAGCCCTTCTCTGGTTCTTGGCGGCGGATCGGCTCCTGTCCCTCTGGAGGAAAAGGCGTGACCTCGCCCAGGAATCCTCCGCTTATGAGTCCCTGATCTGGGTCTGGCTCCTACTGTCCTGGATCCCCGTCTCGGTGGGCAAGCGCTTTGAGGACCATTACTTTCTCTTTTTGACCCCCGCCCTTTGCGTCCTGGCCGCGACGGCGCTGTCTTCGTGGCCTCTTGAACGCCGGCTTCGATGGCGCGCGGCCCTCACGGCCGCCGTTCTCGTGCCCGCCTTGGCCTTTACGATCACCCGGTATGCCGTTCACCCGCTCAATCACCGTTTCGACGGCGAGGACATGAACGACTACCGACCTTATGCGGATTATCTCCGGCAACGCACGAAGCCGGGAGACGCCATTTTCGTCTGGGGCTGCGCCCCCGCCGTGTATCTCTACGCCGACCGCCTTCCGGCGACGCGTTTCTTAAGAACCGACGTCCTGGCGGGGCGCGTTCCGGGCTATGAGCCTTCGTCCGGCAAACCCTTCGAACCTCAGCGTTATGTGGTCGCCGGCACGTGGGACATGTTCTTTGAGGACGTCGCGAGACATCCGCCGGCGTACATCATGGACACCGCCCCGACGGGCCTGCATGATTTCCGTCTGTATCCCATGACGAGCTCGCCCCTCTTGATGGATTACCTGAAGCGAAATTACGTCAAGGAGACGCCGTTCCGGAACGCGGATGTCTATAGGAGAAAGGACCTGGCACCGTTCGAGGACGGTAGGGCGTCCGGAGACAGTTCTCTGTCCCCGCCTCCCTCAAGCCCGAGGCAGCGAGGGTAGACGAAGGCGCAGAGAACCGTGACGAGCACGAGCCCGAGCACCGCCACCCATCCCACCGACCTCAAACCCGGATTGGAAACGAGCAGGAGACCGGCGAAGCCGACGATCGTCGTCAAGTTCGAGCTCGCGATGGCGGGGATCTTTTCGCGTAAGGCCAGATCCATGCTGTGGCTCTCGTCGAAACGTTGGGCGAAATGGATGAAACTGTCGATGCCTGTCCCCAGAATGACCGGGATCGTAGCGATATTCATGACGTTCAGCCGGATCTTGGCGATCACGAGGAGTGCCGAAAGCAGGACCAAGCTGCCCAGGAGATTCGCAAGCGTGATGGCCGTCCTCTTGACTGATCGGCTGAGGACATACATGACGGCCGCCAAGAAGACGCAAATGAGGATCATGCCGCGCGGCGCTTCGTGGGTGATCAACCTGACGATGTCGTCGTAGGCGAACGTCCCGTCGGTCGCGTCGAACGCGAAGCCCGACGACGCCTTGAGATCGAGGATTTCGCGGTGATAGCGGGTCAGTTCCTGCGACGTCAAACGCGAGACGGAGGGAAAGAGATACACCGTGAAGACGTCCGGATCGTTCGGGGCGGTGAAGACGCGCTTCACCTCCTTGGGCAGATTCGCGTCGGTCACCGGCTCGGCCGTCATCGAATCGCCGAGACTCGCCAACCAATCGGTCTTTTGATTTTTGGGAAGCCATCGCAATCGAGAGACTTTTTTGGCGATGTCGGAGAGGACTGTTTTTTTCTCCTCCGCCTGCTTAGGAAAGAACGTGGAGAGGCCGATCACCTGGTCGAAAACGAGTTTGTGATCCGCGTCCCTCCGAACCCGATCGTCCAGCGCGGCGATGATCCGTTCGTTCTCCCGCCTTCCCTTGGTGATCAGGATGGTCGGCGCCAGAGGCGCCCCTTTGATCCGGTCGATCTTGTCATAGAGACGGTTGGCGGGAAGGGCCCGGTTGACCATCATGTCTTCTTCGAAATGGATCTTCGAACCGGCGGGCAAGGTGAATGCGGCGACGCCGACCAAGAGAGCCGTCAAGACGATGACCGTCACCGGGGCCTTCACGAAAAGACCGTTTTGAGCCGAAAAAAAATCGCTCCGGGCAAGCGAAACGCCCTCTCTGCTCCGGACGTGGAACCGGTCGAAGAAGACGAGGATCGCCGGGAGGACCGTCATCATGGCGATGTAGTTGAGGATCACCCCGAGCGCGCCCAAAAGGCCGAACTCGAAAAAGACGCCGAACTTCGAGAACAAAAGAGCGGCGAAGGCCCCGACGGTCGTAACCATCGAGGCGTATGTCGCCGTCCCCGTCCTTTCAAAGGCCAGCCGGCAGGAATCGGCGAAGCTCCTTCCGTTTCCGCGCTCGGAATAGTAACGCGTGAGAAGGTAAATGCCGTAGTCGCTCCCCAATCCCGCCAAGATGCCTCCAGCGAAACTCGTCATGAGATTCAGGTGTTTGAGGAAGAGAAAGACAAAACCGCCGGTCCAAACGATACCGATTACCAACGGAAATCCAACCAAAAGGACGGACTCCCATCGCCGGAAATAAAAGAGAATAATGAAGACAAGGACCAAACCCACCGCCGCCGCGACGATGGCCATCTCCCGCTTGATCTGATCCGATTCTTCGATCGTGGCCTGAAGCGTTCCCGTATACCCGACTTCGACACTCCGGAATGCGGTGTCCTGGGCCTTAAGGTCCCGCTCGATCGACTTGAAGGCGTCGACCACTTGAGAGGCCGATTCGGCGTCCTTTCCGCCCTGCTTCACCTTCACCCTCATGGCGATGAGGTTGCCGCCTTCGTCGGCGTCGAATTTGGAGATCTTCCACGGCCTGTTTTCGTACTTCTTCAGGAGGTCGTCGAATTTGAGCTCGGGCCTGTCCTCCTCGTCACCGAAATCCATCAGGTCGCCGAAGGCCATGCTGACGCCCTTCTTTTCGAGCTTCAACACGCGCTCGACGCGGCGGTCGATCTCCTTCAAGTCGTCCAAATCCAAGTAAAGCCACTGGCGCTTTTTGAAATAGTCGACCGGACGACGGTAATCGATGAAGGCGACGGCCGGCAGTTTCTCCGCCCGCTCGAACAGGCCGTCGGCGAAACGCTCCGCGACGGCGGGATCCGGGTTCTCGATAGTGACGATCAACAGGCTGGTGCTGCCGAAGTAGTGCGTGTATTCGTCCTCGGTCCGGATGCTCTCCGAATTCTTCGGCGCCATCGCCGTCAGACTGGTTTCGATCTTGAGGCCCTTCGCATAAAAAAGGGAAACAACGCTCAGAACGAGGGAGACGGCCAAAACCGTCTTGGGGTATCGGATCCCGATTCGATAAAGCTTGGGAAGTTTTTTGAATGTCATCTTTCCTTCAGCATGTCTGGAATGGTGACGAACCGGAATCCCAGATTCTTATAATAATCGATAACTCGGGGCAAGACGGCAACCGTTTGGCTCCGATCGATCCCCGGCCGGTTCTCGGCCCCGTCGTGCAGGAGGAGGATGTCGCCGTCCTTGAGCGGACGGTCGGTCAAACGGTGAAAAAGAACGTCTGCGTCGGGCCGATCACTGTCCCAAACCCCGCGGCTCCACCCGATCAAGCGATAACCTTTTTCCTTGAGAATGAAAGAAACGATCGGCGTTTTCCAACCGTGAGGCGCCCGAAAAATCTTCGCGCCGGGAAGGCCGACGGGGGCCATCGCCTTCTCCCATCCCTCCAGTTCCTCGCGGACGGCCGCTGGAGAAAGGCAAACGAGGGGCTGATGATCCCAGGTGTGATTGCCGACGGGGAGACCCTCACGCAGAATCCGGCGCGTAGTCTCCGGATAACGTTCGACGTTCTGCCCGACCAAAAAAAACGTCGCGGGAACGTCCTTGTCCTTGAGAACGTCCAGGATCTGGGACGTATAGGGCTCGTTCGGTCCGTCGTCGAAGGTCAAGGCAATCCGTTTCCCGGAGCGCGGTCCATGACAAACGGGGTCGCCGGAAAGTGGGAAACACGGAAGAAAGGCGTCGCAGAGGACAAGGGCCGCACCGAGATAAGACACGAGAACAAGGCCCCAGACGATTTTTTGCCGCTGAGATCCCGATCGAAGCGAGCGGCCGAACCGGCGAAGCAGAAAAATCCACAACCCGCAGCCGGCAAAGACCAGCAGGGAGATTTCCGCGTACACCTTACCCGGCAAAAGGGACCCCTTTTTGCCTCCGGTAAACGCGGTCGTAATACGCCAAAACCCGATCGGTGACGTGCGACCAAGAATACTGTTCGGCCTTGCGCCGCCCCTCGATGGAAAGGCGTTGGGCCATCGACGGATCCTCGATGATCGTCACGAGCGCCTTCGCCAAGGCCCTCGGGTCGTTCTGAGGGACCAGGAGCCCGTTCACGCCGTCGCGTATGACGTCCCGAAACCCTTCGTTGTCGGCGGCCACGATGGGAGTCCCAGCGGCCATCGCCTCCAGCAGGGTAATCCCGAACGAAGCCTTCGTAGCCGGATAGCAAAAGGCCTTGCTGGCGGCGAAATAATCAGGGCGATTGCCGTTGATCTGTCCCTCGAAGAAAATCTTTTTCCCCAGAAGATCCTTCGCCTGCTTCTCGTACATCGAGCGCATCGGTCCGTCTCCGACGACCACCAGCCGGGCCTCCGGTTTCTTTTCCAAGACGCGGGGGAAGGCGTCCAAAAGGGTGTCCAGGCCGTTCCGCGGGTCCAGGCGACCCAAAAAAAGGACATTCGGAGCGCCATCTTCGTACTTTTCGATCCTACCCGAAGGATGAGCGAACCATTCCGTATCCACGCCGTTGGGAATGATCTCGTACTCCGCATCGAAATAGCGGCTCATCGCCTCCACGCAGGCGGGGGCGACGGCGATACAGCCATGCAACTTATCCAAATATTTTTGAATCGTTCTTCGAAAAAGACGGAAGAAAAAGTGAGAGCCGAAGGAATCAAAATAGGTATGGAAGGTCCCGACCGTCACGGTGCGGCTGTATTTGAGAAAAAGTATCGGCAGGACCATCAGAAAAGGCGAATGAATGTGGAGAAGGTCGAAATTCTCCTTCTCCAAAACCGACTTCACTTTCTCGCCAAGGCCGCCCCCCAGAGTGACTTCCGCGAACGAATCGTTGAGGAAAAAAGGGACGCTCTCGCCCAAATGAACGACGCGGAGGGAGGGCGGAAGGGTCACACCGGCCTCCCTTCCTTTATAACCCGTGAGGATCACGACCTCGAATCCCTTTTTCAGCAATTCCCGGGACATGAAATAGACGTGCTCGGTGATGCCACCCAGATGGGGATAAAAATATTCGGTGACGATCCCGATCTTTTTCATTCGACCTTCCAGAGCTTGTTTTGGACCCCGACGAGAACAAGCCGAAACAAGGTGACCGGGAAGGAAACGGCCTGCTTCAAGATGAAGGCAACGGTGCGCAATTTTTGCTCCTTACTGATTCGCCTTCATTTTGAAAGGCATGGGGGGAGGAAGCGAAGAAACAGGGTCAGGTGCGGCTTCCGGCAAACGTGGCTGAAACACGGGGCTGACGAAGGGATCATGGGATGAGGCCCCCCTCCCCGTAAAAACCTCTTTGA
>CAZWYB010000073.1:9882-11033 GCA_964637745.1 uncultured Pseudomonadota bacterium | reverse complement strand
GCAATGGCGGTTTGTGCGGATAAACGAATGAATCACAAGAGGATTAATGCCAACCTTTCACTACCGGGCCCGCGATCCTCAGGGCCTTCTCATTGCGGGCCAGCAAGAGGCGTCGAATCCCGACGAGATGCGGGGGAACCTCGCGCGTCGTGGCTTGATCCCCATCTCCGTGCGGAGACAGAGTTTGGACATAGCCGCCGTCCAGCGGCTTCTCGCGCCGAAGGTCAAGCCGGAAGAGGTCCTGGTCACGACGCGCCAGTTCTATACCTTGTTTAAGGCTGGAATGAGCATGGAAGGCGTCCTTGGAACCTTGGAGCGCCAGTGCGGCAACAAGACGCTCCGCGAGGCGCTGCGCCGCATCCGTGGCAACGTCTCCTCCGGCATGAGTCTTTCCAAGGCCTTCGGCGAGTACGACAAGATCTTCGGGGAGTTGTACGTGAACATGCTGGCCGCGGGCGAAGAGGCGGGCATCCTGCAAGAGGTCTTGGGCGACCTCTGCGAGCTCTTGGAAAAGGAAATCCAGATCACGTCGTCGGTCAAATCGGCGATGCTGTATCCCAAAATCGTGATCTTCGTGCTCATCGCGGCATCGGTGGTCATCATGACCTTCGTGATGCCCAAGTTCGCGTCCTTCTACGCGCATTTCAAGGCGGAGCTTCCGCTTCCGACCCGGATTCTCATGGGCATCAGCGCCTTCGTGCAAGGCTATTGGTACATGGTGTTGATAGGCGCCTTTGTGGCCTGGTCGGTCTATAGACGTTATGCGAGAACGTCTCGCGGAAAATTGAAGATCGGCGAGCTACAGCTCAAAGTCCCCGTCTTCGGTCCCTTGAACATCAAAGTCGCGAACGCCCGCTTTTGCCACATCCTGTCCGCCCTCTACCGCAGCGGCCTGCCCATGAACCGGTGTCTGGAGATTACGGCCCGGACGATCGAGAACGGCGCGGTCCTGAAGGACTTGGAAGTCTTGATGGCCGAGGTGACCCGCGGCCGGATGATTTCGGAGGGGATGCGCTCCTGCAAGTACTTTACGCCCGTCATCATCGATGCGACGGCGGTGGGCGAGATGACCGGTTCTTTGGACGACATGCTGACCGCCATGGGCAGCCACTACGACGCGGAGGTCCAGCACACGGTCAAAAATCTTGCGA
>CAZWYB010000073.1:0-9872 GCA_964637745.1 uncultured Pseudomonadota bacterium | reverse complement strand
TTTCATCATCTTCGGCATGAGGACCCGCTTCGCGCTCGCGATCTTTTTGCCCATCTGGAACATGTCGTCCATCGTCAACCGGCATTGACCTCACGACACTTCAAGTCCTTCCTGCTGGAAAGCGGTTTCCAGGTATCTGAAGTCTTCGCGGGTTAAGCTGACCCCGGCGAAATAACGCCTCCAACCGGAAACTTTTTTTTTCATATTCTGGTAAAGTCCTTCCGCTTGCGCTCGATCAAGCTCAAATATTTCACATTTCGAGAGAAGATTTTTTTTCGTAAAACCCCTTCCATAAGCGCCTAGGGTCATCGCCGAATATCTCGATATTCCGGTTGCCGGACCGGGTACTAAATCATAAGCGGGTGAAAGGCGGAACCCTTTCACATGCTGAAGGAAGCCGTGATTTCTCGGATGATCGTCTTGGTTCGAGATGAATGCGTTAAATAGGATCCTTTGATAGAGCTCGCGGAGATCGTCGGCAGGCTTTCGTATCCATCGTCTCATCTGATCGGCTAAATCCAGATAGGACCAATTGCCGAAATCCTTCTCATCAAGGTTCAGGAGGGTCAATCCGCTCACGAAGTGATGGCGAAGATATCCGTTCGCTTTTGTATTCCATTCTCGGTCGAATCGTTCGATCAGGAAGACGTCCTTGCGGCCGACCTGGATCAGGTCGATTTCGGGGATGCGGAGACCACAGTCCTTCGCTAGCTTCATCGTAGCGTATTCGATTTTTGAAAAATTATGACGGTCGCCGGAGGAGGGGAATTTTGCCAGCCACAATTTGCGGCCTCTTTCTACGACGGTCTTGGGTCTCGCCCCACCCAAGGTTCCGCCCTCTATGAGGAGCGCCTTTTCCGCTTCGTCGATGGGTTGGTCTTGTTCCAGTTTATGGGCGGCGGCGATCAGGTTTTGCAATTGCACCGTTTGATTGAATTTCCTGACCGGCGCCGGAGGAACCTTGCCTCTTCCGAAGGAGAGCGCGCCGACCCGGTCCTCCGCCGAGTGAAGCAAATAGCCGATTTCGTTCCATTCCTCCCTGGGGGTGTTCTTCTCGATGATATAGCGGCCCCACTTATCGGGACTGGCGTCGCGTATGGGGCCGAAGACGCCGTCATTGGTCGTACATTCAAACTCCCTCTCTTCCAGAGGCAAATGGAAGGGATCTAGCGGGATCGCATTGAGATTTTCCAGGTAGCGGCGACCGTATGCGAAGGTGCCGATCCCAGTTCCCCTTGATTTTTCCCATCGAAATCGGCCGAGCGTTACGGTTTCGTGTGAGTTCGGAAGTTGGATATAGACAAAACATTCCTTAGAAATCATTGTCGAGCCTTCGCCCGGAATGGCGCACCCTCTTCGGCAGCCTTCGATTAATGAGTTCCGACCCTGCTTGGTCTTTCGGATGGGAAAGGGCGTACAATTCTGTCTCGAGACCCAAAATCCAAAGGGCGGAAAAGAGGATGCCCATGCCGACGGTGGGCCGTCCCTTTTCCATGTCGATAACGGTGGGCGAGGAAACCCTCATCTTGGAGGCCAGCTCGGAGATGGTCCAATTCCGGCGTTTTCTGGCCAAGCGAATTTCGACTCCTAATGCCTTTAAGGCTTGTTCCGCAGAACTAGGGAGATACATATGCCACTCACTTATAAAATATAGTTTATTATAAACCTATTTAAAGTAAACTATATTTTATAGATTAAAATTTCCGAAGGGAGGGTTATTCCCCTTCTCAATTCCAAAAAAACTAAGACGCAGCGCTTCATTTTGTGACGCTCCGAATCATGGATAAAAAATGGAGCATTTTAGACCCCTACTTAATAGCAATTTTGTATCATTGTGATACACATCTGATTAAAAAAATAAAAAAGTACACACTTTTTATATTGATTGGAAAATCTTGGTGCTACAATCGGTCGCAAATACAAGAGGAGGTGCGGGTATGAGAAACAACAAAGGGTTTACGTTGATCGAGCTCGTACTCGTCATCACGATCCTGGGAATCCTGGCCGTGATGGCGCTGCCGAACTTCATCAACGTGAGTACAAACGCCAGGCAATCCGCCCGGGATGGCGTTGTCGGATCGGTCCGGGCCGGCGTCAATCTCTTTAGGGCCAACGATCTGGTGAAGAACGGCCCTCCGGGAAACTATCCCGCGACGCTGGATGCGCTCGCCGATGGGACAACGGCGGGACCCGGATCCACGGTCTTCGATACCGTTCTCCAACAGGGCGTGGCCGACAAGGCGTGGGTCAAGGTCGACGGCACTCACTATACGTATAACGACGGCACGACGACGATTACTTACACGTACACGCCCGCGACCGGTCAGTTTAGCAGCCCGGGCGGACCATAGTCCGCGCGGTCCTTTAAGAGAGGCTGACAGAGCGTGATGAATTCAGAGGGGGGAGGGAGCGCGGGATGGCTTTCTTCCCCTTCGCCTTTCGGGGGGAGGGCGATGACGATCATCGGGCGGACAAGCGGTTTTACCCTGGTTGAAGCGGCGTTGACGATCGTCATCCTTGCGGTCGTCTCTGTCGTGGCCATCCCTTACTTTACGGATGTCGGCGCCGTGACGGCCGATGCCGGTGCCCAGAAGGTCTTGGGGGATCTCTCCTACGTCCGCCGACTCGCGAAGAACCGCAACGGTTACTACGGTATCAGTTTCGATGCCGCAGCGGAAACCTACACCGTCTATCAATGCAATGGGTCCACGACCTGTACGGCGAAGACGACGATGACCGATCCCACGACACAGGCGTCCATGGCGATTGATTTCAAGAAGCTGCCGGGACTTAAAGGGATCGATATTCAGACTCCTAGTTTCGGCGGGACGACCGAAATCCGTTTTGACGCCCAAGGCTTTCCGAGAAACGCCTCCAATGCGCTTTTGACCGGGACCGGATCGGTGAAGGTCTCGCGCGGAGGGACGATCTACACGATCGTGGTGCAGCCCAACACGGGGGAGGTTAGCATTCAATGACGCCGGGAATCTTATTGAAGACGGGAATCGACAATCAGCGCGGCGTCACCTTCGTCGAATTGGCGCTGGCGATCTTTTTTCTGGCGATCACGCTTCCGGCCTTGATGAAACTTTTCTCCGAGACCGCGGTTACGGCCGCTCAGGTGGACCGCCTGCCCGTCGCCACCGCGCTTGCCTCTGAGCTCATGGAAGAGATCAAGTCGCGCAAGTTCGACGAGCTGAGTACGCAGGTCAGCGGGAATTGGAGTACGGCTTTGGGGCCCGACGCGGGCGAGACGACCAAGGCGAGCTTTGACGACGTGGACGATTTCAACGGCTACACGCAGAATTTCGCTTCCCCGTTCTCCAGTTATTCGGCGACGGTGAGCGTGGCCTACGTCTCCAACACGAATCTCAACACACCGCTGACGCTCCCGTCTCCCGTGCCGAGCAATTGGACCCCGAGCTACAAACGGATCGTCGTGACCGTCTCCAATGCGGGTCTGTCGAGCAGCTTCCAACTGGTGACGGTCGTGACGGAGGTTCAGTTTTTATGAAATCTGCGGGCTTCACATTGATCGAGATGATTTTGGTGATCTCCATCGTGGGGATTCTCGCGGCGGCCGCCGCCGTGGGATTCGGCCCCGTCCTGGACTCCTGGTACGAGGGCGAATCCCGGAGCGAGGCGGCCGACACGCTGGCGGTTTCCTTGAGCCGGATGATCGAGGAGATTTCGCAGATGAAGGACGCGACGAGCGTCGTCATCGCCGGGGCCTCCGATTTCCAATTCACGGATATCAATAGCAACAGCATCCGCTACCGCCTGAGCGGGAATCAGCTTTTGAGGAATTCCGATATCTTCGCGCGCGGGGTGACGGGGCTTACCTTCACGTATTGGGACATCAACAACGCGGCCCTGGCGTCCCCGACTTTGTCTCCTTCGGCGACCAATCTGTGGAGGATGGCGGTGAAAATCACGGTCGTCAAAAACGGTCAGACGGTGAATTTGGAATCGCAGATCCACCCGAGGAATTTAAAGAGGTCCTGACATGGCTTTTATCGCCTCCGTTCTGGGAATGCTTCTCTTCGGGGCGATGGGTCTGTCCCTGGTGAGCGTGGTTTCGGACAATCTATCCGGGTCCACGGATGATCTTGAGACGGCGCAGGCCTTTTACGTGGCGGACGGAGGGATGCAGTACACCATCATGAAGGAGCTGAACGGAGACAGCAATTTTTCGGATAACGTCTCCCCGACGGGGGCACCGTTCGGCGGGACGCCGGTCTCGTTCAATCCCGGGCAATTCTGGATCGAGTATTCCAATCAGTCCCAGAACGGGATCGACGTCAAGGTGACGGGCAAGGTGGGAAATTCCGTCCGCGTGGTCCGCTGGACCATCGACCGCTCGGGGAGCGGGTACAAAGACGGCACGATGATGGGAGGCAACTTCATCGCCAGCGCCTCGACTTCAACCGGGGACATCTACGGCAACGCGGGGATCAGCGGGAACATCAATCTGGGGACCAATGTCGTCGTTCATGGAACGCTGGCGCAGGATCCGACCCTGGTGCCTCCTTCGATCGATTCGTTGGTCTACAAAAACATGTGCACGACGACGGTGAGCGGAAACTATACCGTCAGCTCCAATTATAGCGGCAATCTCTGCGTGCTCGGCGGCAACGTGACGTTCAGCGGTAATCTCACCTACACGGGCCTTCTCTACACGAACGGAAATATCACCTTCAACGGCAACAATCTGACCGTGAACGGGACGATCGTGGCCGAAGGGAGCGTCGACGGCAGCAAGGGCGGGGCGGGCTTGAATCACCTTCAATTCAACGCCCAGCCGTCCGCCGACGGTACCTACATGCCCGCGATCTTGGGTAACGGAAGCACCTTCACTTTTCAAAAGGCGCAGAACATGACGGTCCACGGCGTCCTATGGAATCCGCATAACCCGATGAACATGAAACAGATGAACAATCTGGACCTGACCGGATCTTTCATCGCCGGAGGCAATGTCGATCTGTCCTCTTCGACGCACATGAAGATCACCTTTGATTGGGATTACTTGGTGGGGATCCCGGGTTTGTCCGGTGGGAGCCACACCCTGACTTCGCTGGGAGTTAATGGGTGGAAAGCGTATTAAAGTGTTTAAATTTTAATTGGTATTCAATGATTTTGAAACAGAACAAGTCTAAAGTGATCGATAATGATTGGCGGTCATTAAAAAAACGACTATTATCAGGAACATTCAGTCTGATAATCCGTATCGGGGGGTGGGGATGTATCTAGACTTTTTTTCGTTCGCCGAGAAGCCGTTCGACATCACCCCGGCCGCTCGCTTCTTTTATCTCTCACCCCAACATCAGGAGATCATCGACACGCTTCATTACGGGATTCGCGAGAGGAGGGGCTTCTTACTTCTCACGGGCGAGGTGGGGACGGGAAAAACCTCGTCGCTGCGCGTTTTGCTCAATCGCCTGGATGCGACGACCGAGACCGCGTTGGTCATCAATCCTCTTCTATCGACCTTGGATCTGTTGAAGTCGATTGCGCACGACTTCGGGATTGATACGCCTAAAAATGAGAAGGCCGACTCGATCCAGGAGACCATCGCCTCTTTGAACGCCTTCCTTTTGGGGCGCGCTCGGGAGAAGAAAAACGCCGTCGTGATCATCGACGAGGCGCAAGACCTCTCCCCCGATTCCCTGGAGATGATCCGACTCCTCTCCAACCTCGAGACGGAGAGCCACAAGTTGCTTCAGATCATCCTGACCGGACAGCCGGAATTATTGGACAAGCTCAATCGCCACGAGCTCCGCCAGCTTCGACAGAGGATCCAGATCGAGTGCCACCTGAAGCCCATGAGTGTGGAGGACACCCAGGAGTACGTCCTTCACCGTGTCCGAACGGCGGCGCCGCAATGCTGCCTGGTCTTCGAGCCGTCGGCGATCAAGCGCATGCATGCCTACACCGGAGGCATTCCGCGACTCATCAACACGCTGGGTGAGCTGTCGCTCATGGCGGCCTATGTCGGGGAGACGCACGTCATTACGAAAGGCGTCGTCGATGCGGCGTTCCGGGAGATGAAGGACAAGTCCCGCGCCCGCGGGTTGACGGGTTGGAAAAAGTGGATCGGTTCAAAAATGAAGGGGGATTTCCGTGTCACTTCTCCATGACGCCTTGAAGAAGGCGGAAAAGAACGGAAGCTCGGTCAAGAGCGGCGACGGGGTCTATGTGGACTCGGAACAGCCAGTCGGCCGCTCCCATTCTCGGGTTTTCCTTTTGTCCGCGGTGGCGTCGGCCCTTCTCCTCTTTCTCGCTTATCAACGCTTCGTGAAAAAAACGTCCCCCGCCCCTGTGCCCCTGCCGTACGCTTCCGCGGTGGTTCCGGCCGTGGTGATTTTGGACGGCGGAAAACTGATGCAAGAGGCGTCGCGCTTGATTCAGGACGAACGGTACGGTGAGGCCAAGGTAAATCTGGAAAAGGCCGTCGTCACGAGCCTTCCGAACGAGAAGGCCGCGGAGGCCTACAACAACTTGGGCTTCGTCCTGAAGAAGCTCGGTCAGAACGAGGAGGCCTTTCAGAACTATCAAAAAGCCCTGTCGCTCAACCCGCAATGCGTCGAATGTCGGAACAACCTGGGGGTTTTGTATCTGGCGAGCCGCGATTTTACCGAGGCGGAATCCAATTTTCAGGAGGCGATGAAACTGAAGCCCGATTACGCCGAGCCTTATTTCCATATGGCTCTCCTCATGGAGGCGCGAGGCGATCTGACGGCCGCGAAAACCTATTACAACCGCTATACCGAGCTCGCGCACGGCGTGAACGCGGATTTCCTTTTGAAGATACAGGAGCGCATGGCAGCCACGGAGGTGAAATGAACGTTCCCACTCTGGATCGTTTCCGGAAAAAGGACGTCGTCGGGATGGATATCGGCGCCCATTCCACGAAATTTTTGCGTTGGATCGGAGAGAAGAAAACCTCCCAGGTCTTCTGCTATCCCAAAAATATCCTGAATGAGGCAGGGGGGGAAGCCAAGGAATTCTCGGAATTTCTCCGGGCGCACGGCCTCTCCGGGGCTTCGGTCGCCTGCGCCGTCGACGTTGAGGCCTTCAAGATCAAGAAATTCGATTTGCCCAAAATGCCCGAGAGCGACCTGAGCGAGGCCGTGAAATGGGAGATGAGGGAGGTCATCGAGGGCCCGGTGGAAAAATACGTCGTCCGGCACTTGGTGGTCGAGGAACACGGCTCGAGCGAAGGCACCAAACTCTCTCTGCTCGGTTTCGCGATCAAGTCCGACGATGTGCGCGAGCTCGTTCAATTCTTAAGGAAATGCTCGCTCAAGCCCGTCGCACTTGAGCCGTCGCCCGTCTCTCTGGTCGCCGCTTTTGCGCAAGTGGAAGGGTTCCCCAAGGATCGTCGCTACGGTTTGATCGATCTGGGGATCAGAAGGCCGTCTTCATGGCGATCGGAGAGGGGAGGCTCCTTTTTACGAGACACCTGACGGAGGTTTCCGGCCGCGAATTGAAAAAATATCTCGGGAAGGAAATGGATCTACCCGAGGATGTCGCGGACGCCCTGGCGCGCCTCCTCGTGGGGGAACCTGTGTTGCAGCCGACGCTGGCGCCCCTTCTGGAAAAGGCCGAAGCGAAATTGGTGGGGTATTTCACCCGATTTGCGATCGAGATCCAGAGTTCCATCGATGCCTTCGCGATTACATTTCGCCGCCAGAAAATCGATCAACTCTTTCTCTGCGGCGGCGGCGCGACGTTGCGCGGCCTGAAAGAATATCTCAGCGAAAATTTGGCGATCCAGGCACGCGTCCTGGATCCTTCGATCAAATTCGGAGTGCAGGCTGATTCGCCCCATCTCTACAGCATCGCGGCGGGATTGGCCCAATATACTTTATGAAGCCGGAAGAGCCGAGCGTCCAGAGGATCAATTTCATCGAACGGGAGCCGTTCGTCCTGACCTATCGACGGATGTTGGAGGGGGGCGGGGTGCTGGCGGCGGTCTTCCTCATTTTATTCGGCATCCAGTTCCTGCGCGTCCATTTTGCGGACAAACAACTCCAACAGACGGAGGCGGAGGTCCAGACGCTGAGGGAGGAGAGCGACCGCCTTTTCAAGCAAATGGCGGCCTTGGGAGGGGCGCAAAGCGCGAAAGAGGTTCTGTCGAATTTGTTCGAGAAGACGGCTCCGTGGGCGACGATGCTGAAGGAATTGACGGCGACGGCGCCGCGTTCGGTGTGGTTGGTGAGCTTGAAATCTAGGCCGTCCCCGGGCAGTTCCGGGATGCCCGGTCTTGAAATGAGCGGGCGTTCCGAAGAGGCTGGGTCTGTGGCCCAATTTTTGAAATCGCTGACGTCATCGACGTTCTTTCAAGACGTCGTCTTGGCCACTTCCAAACACGAAAGCATGGCGGGCGCGGATGTCTATTCGTTCATCATCGATCTGTCCGTCGCCTCCCCCGAAGGAAAAGGACTCTAGCATGAACAGGGTGGAATGGAATCTGCCGGCCAACACACGCGAACAGGCCCTCTTCGCGGCCTTTCTCCTGGCCTTCGTGTTTTTTTTCGTTCACATCCTGTATCACCCCCAAACGGAGCGGCTCGAGAAGATCCAGAAAAAGACGGCGTCTCTCGAACTCGAAAAGAAAGCCCTTTCGAAGCTGAACGTTCTTTCCCCAGGAAAAATAAAGCCGTTGTCCCACCGGAAGGACGTGAAGATGAAGGTCCTTTCCGGCGATATCGGTTCCCCTCATGAAAACGTCTCCACTCTTTCAACCCGCCTGACTGAGTCGGACTTTAGGCGAGGCGTCCCGACCCAGACCCTCAGTTACGCGCCGGCCATCAAGGAAAAGGGATACGAAAGGACCGACTTCACCATGAAATTAAGGGGGAGCTTCGCCGAAATTCTCCATTATCTGGAGAAAATGGAGGAGTTCCCCGCTTTGTTCAGCTTGGGAGGCGTTACTATCCAAGACGTGGAGGGACAACCTCAGGAGGTCGAAGCCGAAATCATGGGGCATTTTTTTAAAATCGAAAAAACCAATCCCAATCAGGCTCCGGTCGCACCGCCCGTGACGGCCGCCGCCGGAGGAAAATCATGATGATCCGTAAAGCGGCGCTCGCCGCCGCCGTTGCCTCCTTCATGCTCTTTTGTCCGGGATCCGGCGCCATCGGGGAGCCCGTATCCGATATCGCGAAGGACCAGTTCGAGAAAGGCCCGTCCGCCCTGGCCCCCATTCCCCGGAGCCCGTTCATACCGGGCTATCAGACGGGAGACGACGTGGATCTCAACACCTTGCTGGTGCAAGGAGTCGTATGCGGAAAGAAACTTAAGATGGCGTTGTTGTCGGGCCGGATCATCAAGGAAGGTGAAAAATTGGGGCGCTATGACGTGACGTCGGTTGCGCCTGATCGCGTGGTGCTGACCTACCAATCCGTCGCCCATACCTTAAGGGTCGAGAACTACGTCGCGCCATTCGAATCCTCCAAAAGCGGAGGCTACTCGATCGAGTTCCGGAACGCCGCCCTCCGCGATGCCTTGAGGTTCCTCGCCAAAGCGGCAAGCCTCAATATCGTCCTGCCGGAGGATATCGCGGGACGCACGAGCGTTTCCTTCCACGACATGGATCTGATGGAGGCCATCCGGTCCCTCCTGCGTGTGAACGGTTACGAGTACGCCGTGGAGGAAGGCATCGTGCGCGTCGGCAAGCCGGACGCCTTCGCCGGAGGCACGGATCTGCGGACCCAGCATTATCGGTTGAGGTACGCGACGGCCCGGGACTTGGTGGAACGCATCAAGCCGCTTCTTTCGGACCGAGGGGCGGTCGTCTCCGATGAAAGGACCAATACCCTGACCGTCAAGGATCGCGACGCGGTCGTCTCCAGTATCGGCAATCTGGT
>CAZWYB010000072.1:0-11152 GCA_964637745.1 uncultured Pseudomonadota bacterium | reverse complement strand
AGACGGCGGCACACAACATGAAGCACAGAAGGAAAAATATTCGGCGCATCGCAAACATTTTCCCCCACGAAACTTGGCAATGCAAACAATTTCTCGATCGCGCTTGAGTTGGATTTTTTGAGAAACAACCGATCCGTCCGGTTCGTAGCTCACCTTCACGGTATGGGGACCTTCCTTTAAAGTCAGGCGCCGCACCGGAGTCTCCTTGCGCCCTGCCCCATCGACCGTCACCGTCCCCCACGGGATCGCCTGAACGCTCAAGTAGCCTTGGCCGGGTGTTTCGATCTTCGCCAAGGCCGGGAGAGGGTCTTCCGCTTTTGGCATATCCGAAGGAAGTTCTGGAGCGGGCTCAGAGGGCTGAATTGGGGGCGGAACCTCCGGCGGCACGGGACGCGTGTCTTTTGGAATGGGTCGGGCAACGGGTTGGATGGGCCGGACCGCCACGGGCGGAGCGGCGATTGGAACGTCTCTTTTTTCCGGTTTTGCGAAAAACTTCCAAACAAGAACCGACAGGCCGACGACGACGGCCAGGCCCAGAATCATTCGAAATGCAGACGTTGACGAAGTGTTCGAAGTCTTCGGAACACGGAGTGCCGGCGGCGAGGTTTCGGGCAGAAAAACCGTTTCGCTTTGCGCCAGGATTTCTTCCCGGACCGTCTTCGTCTCATCCAGAAGGGGACCGGTCGCCTGCGTCATAACGCGCGTCTCTTCCGGGGGTGTGGGTTCCTTTGGTCGCGCCTCTTCTTGGAAGAGATGCGAAACGAAGGCGGCCGTTTCTTCCTGACCGGAGGGCAATTGCAATTTTTCGCCGAAATCGCGCAAGGCGTCCCGAAATTCAGCCGCATCCCGGAACCGCTTGGCGGGCGATCGGTCCAAGGCCTTTTTCAAGATGGATTGAAGGCCGTCGGGAATCTTCGCCACGGCGGCCGCCGAAAATTCGACCACCCCGCGCCGCACCCGATCCAGCGTATCCAAATCCGATCCGCGGTAGAAAAGCCTCTCGCCCGTCAAGAGTTCGTAGAGGACCACCGCGAGCGAAAAGAGATCGCTCCGTCCATCCAGATCCTCATGATTCGCCTGCTCAGGAGACATGTAGGCAAATTTTCCCTTGAGAACGCCCGCCACCGTCTCTTGGCTGCGTGACGCGGCCTTGGCGATGCCAAAATCCGCGATCTTCACCTGCCCGTCGTAGGAAACGAGAATATTTTGAGGAGAGATGTCGCGATGAACAATTTGAAGCGGCCGACCTTTTCCATCCGTCCGCTGGTGGGCGTAAGCAAGCCCCTGCAGACATTGCGAAGCGATCCCGACGGCGATGCCGACGGGAATCTCCGTCCGGCGCGAGGCGCATCGCTGGATCAGCTTGCGCAAATCGACGCCGTTCACGAACTCCATCGCAATGTAATAGACCTCCCCTTCCCGGCCGAGCTCAAAGATGGAAACAAGGTTGGGATGATTGAGCTGGACGGCGATCTTGGCCTCATCGATCAGCATGGCGACGAAATCCGAGTCGGACGACCATTGAGGAAGGATTTTTTTGATGACGACTTCCCTCTCAAACCCCGCCGGTCCGACTAGCTTACCGAGGAAGAGTTCCGCCATGCCCCCGCTGGCGATCCTTCGCATCAGAAAATACCGCCCGATCCGCCGATTAGGATCAATTTCCGTCATCAGATCGATCACTTAGCAGACGTTTTCCACAAGATCAAGCCAGGCCGTAGGAGAGGTATAGTTAAAATGAATTATGCATAATTATATTTTTTTATTTACAATATTTGATTAATTGATTACAAATAGTCATCAAATTAGTTTCACTTCATTTGCATCTTCTGGGGGAGGAGACATGCAAAAAGAGGAACGAATTCTGAGAGATCTCTGCATCGCCATCGCCAAGGGAGAAATCGGGGGAAACCGTTTCAATGAGCTTCTCATTGAAACCGGCGTCTATCTCGATGAGATGGAGTGGGAGTTTGCAAACAAACTCCTGGGACGATCCGACCACTTCACATCCTTTGCCGAGTCAGTTCCCGCTCAATAGCCCTGATTTGGCGGCCTTGCGCAGGCTATCTGTTTTGTTGCAATTTCCTTAGGAAATCAGTATGTTTTCGCGCCAATGACGCCGATTTCACAAGCCTTTCGCGTCCTCGTACCGGATCTCCAGGAATCCGCCCTGGAGAAGGCGGTTTCCCTCCTTTTCTCTCAGCAAGACGAGGCCGGTTACTGGTGGTACACACTCGAGGCGAATGAGACCATCGGCGCCGGTTTTATCCAGCTGATGCACTTTCTGGGCGACGTCGACGACTCCATCCAATCAGGCCTTGTCCGGCGCCTGTTGTCCGAACAACAAAATGATGGATCGTGGGCCATTTTCTATGGCGGCCCGGGAGACCTTTCCACGACCATCGAATGCTACTTTGCCTTGAAGCTCGCGGGTCACTCCGCCTCCGAGCCTCCCTTGATCCGCGCGCGCGAGTTCATCCTCCGCGAAGGGGGACTCATGAAGATCCGGGTCTTTTCGCGCATCCATCTCGCCCTTTTCGGGCTGATCCCCTGGTCTGCTTGCCCCACCATGCCCACTTGGTTCATGCTCCTGCCCTCCTGGTGCGGCGCTTCGATCTATGAGTTTTCCACCTGGGCGAGGGCCTCTATCGTCCCCCTCCTCTTGCTCGATGCGGCGAAACCGGTCCGGAAAGTCCCCTTTGATCTCGATGAGCTGTATTGCGAAGCGCCTGATCAAAGAATTTTTCAGTTCAACGAGGCGCGGACCTTCTTCAGCTTGGAGAACTTCTTCTTACTCTTGGACAAGGTCTTAAAATTGGCGGAGCGCCTTCCCTGGCATCCGGGAAAAAAGAAGGCTCTTCGAAAGGCCGAAATGTGGACGCGCGAACACATCTCGCGCACCGAGGACATCTATCCGGCCATGGCCTACGCCGTCCTGGGCCTCAGCGCTATGGGTTATCCGAACGACGATCCGACGATCAAAAAGGGGTTCGAAGGACTGAAACGTTTTCAACAACATCTGGCTCCCTCCGAGGTTATTCACCAGCAGTGTTGCATCTCTCCCAATTGGGATACCCCGTGGGCCGCCGTTGCCCTCCTCGAGGCCGGTGTCCATCCGAATGACCCACGCCTGCTTCAAGCCGCCCGCTACATGATCTCCAAAGAGGTCTCCAATTTCGAAGGCGACTGGAAGGTCAAGAACCGCAAGGGGCCGACGGGGGGATGGGCATTCGAATTCGAGAACGATTATTTCCCCGATGTCGACGACACGATCGAAGCCCTTCACTTTTTAAAAGGCGTCGGATTACCGTCCGACGAGACTCAAGGACCCATTCAAAGAGGTCTCGGTTGGATCCTCTCCATGCAGTGTGATAACGGCGGTTGGGCCGCCTTCGACAAAAACAACGTCTCCGAATGGGTGAATGAGATCCCCTTCTCCGATCACGGCGCCTGCCTCGATCCTCCGACGCCCGATATCACGGGGCGGATGATCGAATTGCTCGCCTCTTTTGGAACCTCGCTTTTTGAAAAGGAGATCGGCCGCGCCCTCCGTTTCCTTTGGAAGACCCAGGAACCCTGCGGGGCCTGGAGAGGACGATGGGGGGTCAACTATATTTACGGGACATGGTGCGTCCTGACCGGCTTGGCTTCGGTCGGAGCCGACCTTCAATCCGAAAAGATCCAAAAGGCCGTGGATTGGTTGAAGTCTATCCAAAATTATGACGGAGGCTGGGGCGAATCCTGTCTTTCCGATAAGGAGAACCACTACGTTCCGTTGGGTGTCTCCGCCGCATCACAGACGGCCTGGGCGGTCATGGCACTCGTCGCCGCCGGAGAGACCAACTCCTCGGCGGTCTTTCATGGGGTCCAGTGGTTAAAGGAGCATCAAACGTCAGAAGGAGGATGGGACGAACCTTACTTCACGGGCACCGGATTTCCCGGACACTTTTATCTCCGCTACCACGGTTATCGTTATTACTTTCCGACCTTGGCCTTGGCCCGGTATTTCAAGGCGCTGGCCGGTTCCGTATAAAATCATTCAAACTGATTCGCGTAGATAGTGCAGGCCGTAGATCCGCAACCTTCCCAAACCGCAATGGCCCCTTTTGGGTCGACGACGATATGCGGGAAGTGACCCTCATCCCCCGCAGTCACATCCTTGTCCACAACCTGGGGCGAACCCCAAGTACCCGTAAAGGCCCCCGACGAATCACGAATAAATCGGCTGCTCTCGATCTGCGAAGTCGGTCCGGAAACCGACTCCCAGACGACGAAAGCCCTGCCTTCATCATCCATGGCGACTTGTGGGTAGCGGGCATCGGAGTCCGTGGTGTCGAGGCGTTTTACTTCTCCCCACTTAGCGGAAATCGGATCAAAGGCCCTTGCAAAGATCTGAATGAGCTTGCCCTCTTTATGCTGGCTCCATGTGGCGATCGCTGACCCATCCCGCCCCGCCGCTATATCGATATCCGACACGGCCTCGTCCTTGCCGTCTAAATTATCGAGGCGTACGGGGGTTTCCCAATCCATCGCGCCTGGCTTCAAAGAGCTCGCAAAAATCTGATACTTCGTCGCTTCAAAATGTTTCCAGACGGCAAAAACGACGCCCGTGGAAGACAGGGCGAGTTGTGGTGACGTATCCCCCGTACTCTTGGCGATCTTTCGCCCATCCGTCCATGTCTTCGCCGCCCAGTCTTTTTTGCGACTCCAGAATACGTCCGTGGTTCCTGTCGCGTCGTAATCGAATTGGTACCAAACGGCGATGGCCTCCGAGTTTTTGGGGGTGCCGTACTCCGGAAGGACAATTTGAGGCCCATACTGACCGGTCTTCATATAGGAAACAGAGGGGATGCCCGAGTAACCCAACCATCCCTTTTCCGGCATGTATTGGTTTGCCCTTATCATGGAATAGGCAGGGCTAGTGAATCCCAATTGCCAAATCACGGCCATTTCACCTTTCTGATCGATAGCAATCTGCGGTTTCGTATTCAGGCTCCCGAGCGGATTGGAAAGAATGATCGGCTTTGAGTCGAGCCATGACGTTCCGCCACTCAGATCCCAACTTCGCCCCCAGATTTTTGACACCTTGGGGGATTCGTCCTCCTGCCAGACAAACGAAAAAAGGCTTCCATCCGGATCAACACTGACTTGCGCGAAATCGCCGTCCGAAGAATCGTTACCGTCGAGACGTACCGGAGCATCCCATTTGCCGGTCGGATCGGGATCAAAGTAACTAGCCCAAATATGCCAGTGATCCACCTTGGTGACCGACTCCGTCGCCTGTTGTTTCCAAACGACCATAGCTCCCTTGCTGAAGCTGCCGGCGATTCTCGGGAAGTTGGCGTTTCCGACGACGCCTTCCAAAGGCTTCGATGAATCCCATTTCCCATCACGCGTGGAGAAATCGCAGGACATATCCTTATCCAACCCCTTGCCCGTCTTGTCCTTCACGGATGAGGACACCTTGACCTGATAAGAAGACGCCAAATCCATGCGCTCGAAAGGGGTAAAGGTCGCCGTCTTGGCCGCATAGGTCACGGATCCTAGAATAGCGCCCCCTCCTGCTTTTGAAACGACGAACGTCGTGGAATTGATCGTTGCCGGATCCATGTCATTCGTAAAGCCGACCGTGATCGGCGTTTTGGGTTCGGCGTCTTTTTGGCCAGCCGTCGGTGACTTGCAGGTCGCTGTCGGAGGTGTCTTATCGGGAGGGGGAGTTCCTCCGCCCGTACTGGCACTTCCACCGGTCGAACCTGTGGTTCCGGTCGTTCCGGTTGCGCCGGTTGTTCCTGTCGAACCGTCTCCCCCTTCTTTCTTCGGCGGCACGCCCGTACCTCCCGTCGTTCCGGTTCCGGCCGATGGCCCTACAGGGATCGCCCCCGAAGGCGCCGTCTTCGTCGCGCCTTTCCCGGTATCCTCTTTCGCCGCCGGACAGCCGCATCCCCCGCCTCCCGCTCCGTATCCATCGCTGGGCGCCGCCTGGAGCACTCGAAACGACAAGAGACCAAAGAGGAAGACAAAGGCAAAACGAACGACCCAGGCGATAGGTGATTTCATAGTCGCTCCCAATCGCTAGTATATACAAACTCAATGCCAATTTCTTGAAAAAGGAGAGTTATAACTATTTGAATTTATAGGCTATTTTTGTCCTGAGAGCTTTCGGATCTTCAACCGTCTGACGGTAAATCGGTTTTCCTTCTTTGCGGAGTCCCTTGGGGATATTTTGACGGTCGCCTGAATCTCGAGGGTCAGTCCACACAGCGCCTTTTGGATCTCTTCGTGAAGCTGCCGGGCGAAGTATTCGCGCGCCTGTTGGGTGAGCTTAATCTCGGAAAGCGCGTTGCGGAGACTGCTTTCCGTCATGAGGGCGGCGCCGACACCCGTCGTCAGAATCTTTCTCAGAGTCCCCATAATGACGTCGTCAGCCAAGGCCTTCCGCCCTCTCCTTGAAACGTTTCATCATCGTCGGGAGATTGTGGCCCACAAGCTTATTGGTGATCATCGACGGAACGAAGAGCCCAAAATCGACTTCGATCGTGTAAGTGACTTTGGTCTGTCCCTTTTTCAGCTCCTCAAACACCCAGGACCCTTTGTTGTCCTTGAAGACATCGCCTCCCTCGAACGTCCAAGTGATCTTCTTATTCGGAACCGCCTGAAAGGCCAGGGCGTAATGGATTTTCCGGATGACGGAGATCTCAAACTCCGCCGTCATCTGCTTCCCTTTCTTCACGGTCTTCGCCTTCTTCACGTCGGGCAGGAATTCCGGATATTTGTCGAAATCCAAAACGACGTCGTAGATGACTTTTACCGGGACATCCATGACGATCGAAGTGCTCGCGCCGGGCATGAGGTTCTCCTAATAGACGGGTTTCTTTTCAAAATGATGAATTGCCTCGATCATCCGCACCGTGCCGGTCTTGGCGCGCATGACGATGGAGTGGGTGACGGCCCCTCCTCCGAAGAAACGGATCCCGCTCAGCAGATCCCCGTTGGTGACGCCCGTTGCGGCGAACATCACGTCCTGTCCGCTCGCCAAATCTTCGATGTGATAGACGCGGTTGATATCCTTGACCCCCATCCTCTTCGCCCTTTCGATCTCCTCCTGATTGCGGGGTCGAAGACGGCACTGCATGTCGCCTCCGAGGCATCGGATCGCCGCGGCGGCGATCACGCCTTCCGGGGCGCCTCCGATGCCGACCAGCATGTCGATACCGCTTTCTTTCCGGCAAGTCGCGATTCCGGCCGAGACGTCTCCGTCGGGGATCAACCGGATGCGCGCTCCCGAGGCCCGGCACTCGTTGATGAGGTCTTCATGCCGGGGCCTTTCGAGGATGACGACGGTTAAGTCACCCACTTCGCACTTCTTGGCCTTCGCGACGGCCTTGAGATTCCATGTCACGGACTGCGTGATATCAATCACGCCCTTCGCCATGGGACCCACGGCGATCTTTTCCATGTAGGTATCGGGTGCGTGCAGGAAATGCCCCGCTTCGGCGATGGCGATCACGGAGAGGGCGTTCGGTTCGCCTTTTGCGGTGAGCGTCGTTCCCTCCAAAGGGTCCAGGGCGATATCGGCGGCCGGCCCATTGCCGCTCCCGACCTTTTCACCGATGTAGAGCATCGGGGCCTCGTCCCTCTCCCCTTCCCCGATCACAACCGTTCCGGCGAAGTTGATGGAATTCAGCGCGCGCCGCATGGCGTCCACGGCGGCTTGGTCCGCGGCGTGATTGTCCCCGCGGCCCATGAGGCGGGCGGCCGCTAGTGCGGCTGCTTCGGTGACTCTCACCATCTCCAGGGCAAGATTCCTGTCCATGACCCCTACTTTTTATGATTGTTGTTGATGATCTCTTTGAGCTCTTTGCCGGCCTTGAAGAAGGGTACCTTCCGGACGCCCAGAGAGACCTTCGACCCGGATTTAGGATTCCGTCCCGTCCGGGGTTCGCGAACGCGGACCTCGAAGGTCCCGAAACCCCGCAGTTCGATTCGGTCTCCGCCCCCCAAGGCGTCGATCATACTCTCGAAGACGGTGTCGACGATGAGGCTCATATCCTTTTGGGAGATATGAGAGGCGCGCGTAACGAGCTCTTGAACAAGTTGACTTTTAGTCATCAGAACCCCTGATATTTAAAGTTGATCGGTGAAAAAAAGACCTGACTGACTCTTTGAAAAAATCGGTCGACCAATCCATCCATCAAGTAATCAACCATGCTGTGAGGTTCAGCACGGGGATAAAAAATCTCCGGCTCGCCTTTGATCCCCGCAAGCTCGGCAGCCACCGCCGCGGCCTTGTCCAAGGAACCGATCTCATCGACCAACTTGTGCTGGAGGGCCTCGGTTCCGGTCATCACGCGCCCATCGGCGAATGAATCCACCTCTTGCAGACTCAAACCCCGGGTCTCCGCCACGGCCTGTTTAAACTGTTTGTGCATATCCTTGAGAATGTCTTCCAGGTATTCCTTCTCCTCGGGCGTCATCGGCCGGGTCGATGAGCCGGCGTCCTTCAACCGGCCGCTCTTGAGCGTAATCGCCTTCACCTTGGCCCACTTCAGGAGATCTTCCACGTTCACCAACTCCATCCGGACTCCGATGCTCGCCGTGACCGTCCCGGCGTTGGCCAGGATCTTGTTGGCCGCGGCGGCGATATAATACCCACCGGACGCCGCCACGGTCCCCATGGACGCCACGACCGGTTTCACGGCCTTCAGGTCCTTCACGGTCTCAAAGATCTCTTGGGAGGCGCCCACACTGCCTCCCGGGGAATCGATCCGAAGAACGACGGCCTTCACGGACTTGTCCTTCTTCAAATCATGCAGCATCTCAACCACAGTACGGGAATCAAAGATGCCGCCCAACACCTCAACGACAGCGACGTTCCCCGACTTAGAACGGCCGGGAAAAAGAGAGAAAACGCTTCCCAGAAATAAGAAAAACGATCCGCCGAGAAAGGCAAAAGCGACCAGGGTCAGAAGCACCCAATATCTCCCCTTCACTTCTTGCCTCTCTTCTTCTCCTTCCCGCCTTCCTCACCACCCTCGCCGGACTTAATCACCAATCCCAGGGTGATGCGGCGTTCCTTTTCGTCGATGGAATGCACGATCACATCCACTTCCTGTCCAACGGGATACTGTTGAGTCGGATTTTCCTGAATCTCTTCGGGAAGCTCGGGTTTCGCCACGAAACCTTCGACGCCCGGCAGGATCTCGATCGCCAACCCTTTGTCTCCGCCCCAAACCACCTTGCCCTGATGGCGCGTCCCGATCCCGCATTCCTTTTCCACCTTGGGCCACGGATCGTCGGCCAGCTGCTTCATACCGAGGGAAACGCGCTCGTTTTCCGCATCGATGCTGAGAACGATGGCTTCCACGTCGCTTTTCTTCGGAAAGGCCGCGGCAAGAGGCCGCGCCGGGCGGATCCAGGCGATGTCCGAGACATGCACAAGACCGTCTACTTCCTCCGTCAATCCGACGAAGAGACCGAAATCGGTGACGTTCTTCACGGGACCGCGCAGGCGGGTCCCAATGGGGAATTTTTCGTTGATGACTTCCCAAGGATTCGGATTGATCTGCTTCATGCCGAGGGAAATCCGGCGCGCCACGACGTCGACATCCAGGATCACGCATTCCACATGATCGCCGACATTCACCACCTTGGAGGGGTGCTTGATCTTCCGGCTCCAGGACATCTCGGAGATATGGACGAGCCCTTCGATCCCCTGCGCCAATTCGACGAAGGCGCCGTAATCCGCGAGGCTCACAACCTTTCCCTTGACCCGTACGCCCACGTAATAACTTTCCGGAACCTTTTCCCAAGGATCGGGCGTCAGTTGCTTGAGACCCAGAGAAATCTTTCCCGTCTCCGGATCGATCTTCAGGACCTTCACTTTGATATCCTGTCCGACTTGTAATACTTCGGAGGGGTGGCCGATCCGGCCCCAGGTCATATCCGTAATGTGAAGGAGGCCGTCCACGCCGCCCAGGTCCACGAAGGCCCCGTAGTCGGTGATGTTCTTGATGGTACCGGTCACCGCCTGGCCTTCCGCGAGGCTCTGCAGGATCTCTTGGCGCGCAAAATCGCGATCCTTTTCGACCAAGGAACGGCGGGAGATGATGATGTTCCCCTTGCGCTTGTTAAGCTTCAAAATCTTGAATTTGAATCGGCGGCCGATGAGCTTATCGAGGTTGGTCGGCGGGCGCACATCGATCTGAGAGGCCGGCAGAAAGGCCTTTACGCCGATGTCGACGGAAAGCCCGCCTTTGACCTTGTTCAGGATAACCCCTTCAATGACGCCGTCTTTATCGACGACTTCCTGTAGGCGGTCCCAAATCTTCAAGGCATCGGCCTTTTCCTTGGAGAGGATCGCGAGGCCGTCTTCGCAATCGGCGTTTTCCAGGTAAACTTCGACTTCGTCTCCGATCTTGACGTTCGGCTCTCCGCCCGGTCCTTCAAATTCGTTTAAGGGGACTTGGCCCTCGGACTTGAATCCGAAATCGACGATGACCGAGTCATGCGTGATGTCGATGACCTTGCCTTTGACGATCTCGCCTTCCTGGATGAGCTCCGAATGGCCGACGTAGCTCTTCTCCAGGAGCGTGGCAAAATCCTCCTCCGCCCCTACGTTCTTCTTCGTGGATGATCGTGTGTCTGTATCCATAATAACGGACTGCGCCTCCCATACGATTCGCCTCCGTCCAAGGCAAAGCCAAGGCTCACGGAGCGGTCGTAAAGGCTGTGGAAATAGTTGGAAACCTCTTAAATGTCAAAGGGTTTTGATGTTTCCGCCTATTTTTCTCAAGAGCGAGACGAAGGTCGGAAAGGAGGTCGCGATGCAATCCGTATCGTCGATAGGAACGGTTTCCGAGCTAACGAGTCCGGCCGCTCCTAAGACGGCTAAAGACATCGCCATGCGGTGGTCTCCATAGCTCTGCCCCCTTCCCCCATGCAGGGGAACGCCCCCTTCAATCTCCAGGCCGTCGGGCCTTTCGCGAACGTGCGCCCCGAAGCGCGGCAACTCGGTCGCCAAGGCACGAATGCGGTCCGTCTCCTTGACCCGGAGCTCTTCGGCGTTCCGGATGACGGTCTTGCCCTGGGCTACGGCGGCGGCGACCGCCAGGATGGGGATCTCATCGATGAGACGGGGAATGATGGATCCGCC
>CAZWYB010000071.1:0-11441 GCA_964637745.1 uncultured Pseudomonadota bacterium | reverse complement strand
GACGACCGCCGCACCAAGATCACCAACGACGCCACGGACATCGACATTGAAGACCTCATTGCCGACGAACAGTGCGTCGTCACCATCAGCCACGAAGGTTACATCAAGCGCATGCCGTTGGACACGTATCGCAAGCAGGGCCGTGGCGGCCGCGGCATCGTCGGCTCCGACGCCAAAGAAGGCGACTTCATCGAGACCCTCTTCATCGCCAGCACCAAAGATTACCTGATGTTCTTCCCCAACCTCGGCCGCGTCTATTGGCAGAAAGTCTACGACATCCCGCAGGCGGGACGGACGGCCAAGGGCAAGTCGATCTCCAATCTGATCCAAATGGCGCCTCACGAGGGACTGGCGGCGGTCTTGCCGGTCAAGGAGTTCGTCGAAGGGAAATATGTGATTTTCGCCACCAAGAACGGCATCGTGAAGAAGACGGATCTTTCGGCCTACGCGCACCCGCGGGCGGGCGGCATCATCGCCCTGACCGTGGAGGAGAATGACGCCTTGATCGAGGTGTCCCTGACGGAGGGGCAGCAGGAAGTCCTTCTCTCCACGAAGGAAGGGCAGGCGATCCGTTTTGCGGAAGGCGACGTGCGCGCCATGGGCCGCACGGCCACGGGCGTCATCGGAATCCGTTTGGAGACCCAGGAAACCAAAGATGAGCTCGTGAGCATGGAGGTCCTGCGCGAAAAGGCCACCATCTTGACCGTCTCGGAGAACGGATACGGAAAGCGGACCGACATCGAGGAGTATCGGGTCCAGTCGCGCGGCGGCAGCGGCATCATCACCATCAAGACGACGGACCGGAACGGCGCGGTCGTCGGCGTCAAGCAGGTCACCGACGAAGACGACGTCATGATCATCACCAATCAAGGCAAGGTCATCCGTATGAAGGTGAAGGAGATCTCGGTCATGGGACGGAATACCCAGGGCGTGCGTCTCATTCATTTGGATGAGAACGAGAAGGTCGTCGCCTTTGCCAAGCTAGCCGAAAAAGATGAAGAAGGCGCCAACGCCTAGGGCCCGATTTCTGGTTGTTCTGTGTTTGTCGCTGTCGGTCGGCTTGACCGGTTGCGGTTCCTCTCAGGATCGTTTCGTCACCATCGCGACTTCTCGGGGAGACCGGTTAAAAATACACGTCGAAATCGCCGAAACTCAGGAGCAACGCGAGAAGGGGTTGATGTTCCGGCAAAGCCTGCCTGAAGGAACGGGCATGTTGTTCTTCTTTCCCGCCGTCACGCGGGAATCATTTTGGATGAAGAACACGCCGATCACTCTGGATATGATCTTCATCCGCGGCACGACCATCGTCTCTTTGATCGAAAGGGCTGCTCCTTATTCGGAGACGATCCTCACCCCGGATCATGACTATGACCGGGTTTTAGAGGTTCCTGGCGGATATGCGAAAAACCACGGGATCCGCGTGGGAGATTCCCTACAAATTCCGTAAAAGTTAAGGGTTGGTCGGCGGAGTGGCCGACGCCCCCTGCTCAGGGGTTGCCGGGGCTGGCGTTCCCGGTGCCGGAGTCGCCGGAGCGGTTTCAGGCGTCGGGGCCTTTTCGGCGTATTCCACTTTGTATTTCTTCTTCAGGTCGTCCAGGATCTGGGTCCGGATGTCGGCCTGCAGGCGGAATTTGATGCCCGGTTCGGCCTCGTCGAAGGACTGCGCTTTTTTCTCTTCGGTCACCTTGACCAGATCATAGCCGTCCTTGACCTTGATGGGGTCCGACACCTCGCCGACCTTCATGGCGAAGGCCTTTTCGGCCAAGGGCAACCAGCCCCAACGCTCCAGTCTTTTATCCTTGATGGTGACGTAACCCAAGTCGCCCATTGCGGCCTTGGTGCGCTCATCGTCCGACGTGTCCTTCGCAACCTTGCCGAAATCCTCTCCCTTGGCGATCCGGTCTTTGATTCCCTGAATGATCTTCAAGGCCTCTTCATCCGTCCGACCCTTGGGCGCTTCCGGCTTCTTTGCGGCCTTTTTGTCCTTCCCGCCCTTGGCGTCGGCTTCCGGCTTCACAGGCGCGGACTCCGGCGGTGTCGTGCGGACCAGAATATGGGAAATCTTGACCCTTTCGAATTCGTCTTTGTGGTTGTCGTAGTACTCCTTCACCTTCTTTTCCAGCTCGTCATCCAAGAGGGCTTGGGCGACGAGGATCTTTTCGTAGAGTTCGATCTTGTCTTTGACGTCTTTCGAGCGATTGAGTCCTCGGTTCACGCTCTCCTGATAAAGCATCTCCTGTTCGGCGTAATTTTCCAAAATCTTATCCCGGCCGGCGGGCGTCGACAGCCTCGGCTTCAGACGCGGATTGACCCTCGCCAGGGTCTCCAAATCCCCTTCGGTGATCGACGCGTTTCCGACCTTCACCAGGGTTTTGCCTCCTCCTCCGCCTCCGCAGGCGGGCAGGGTTACGGCCAGAAGGGCCGCGCAAAGAATGAACAGGCCAGGTATCTTAACGGTAGCTTTCATGTGGACCCCCAAAATGGTCGTAAGAAGTTAATCTTTCGCCGCCCTAAGTCAAGATTTTCCTGAGGCGGATGCGACGGTTCGAAAATCGGGGAAATCCCCCCGATAGTCCTCCCAGAAAATTTCGACGGAGCCGACGCGCGCCGCCGTGGGGCCTCGGTGGCACCACGCGATCATATCGTCGACCGACGGTTTGTCGCCTTCGAACAACGCCTCCACCTGGCCGTTGGCCAGATTGCGGACCCACCCCGTCAGCCCGCGCTCGGTCGCCTGTTCTTCCGTGAACATCCGGAAACAAACGCCTTGGACACGGCCCGAGATCAGAACTCGCGCTCGGACTTTTTCCGTTCCTTCCGTCATCAGCTCCTTTTAGTCCGGCTGTGTTGAGCTTGCAACCGGCAATCAAAATCGATTAGTTTCATTAAATGCGCATTCTTTGTCTGGATGTGGGATCGAAGACGATCGGCGTCGCGATGAGCGATCCGATGGGTTGGATCGCCCAAGGCGTCAAGACCATCCGGCGCGGGCCGACGGATGCGGATTGCCGCGAACTTCGGAAGATGATCGAAGAGAATGAAGTGAAAAAGATCGTCGTCGGCCTGCCGCTGAACATGAACGGGACGGAGGGACCGCAGGTTGCCAACATCCGTCGTTTCGCGGAAGAGATGGCCAAGGTGATTCCGGACGTGCCCGTTGAGTTTTGGGACGAGCGGCTTTCGACGGTCGCCGCAGAGCGGGGACTTTTGGAGGCGGATCTCTCCCGCGCCAAACGCAAGGACGTGATCAACCACATGGCGGCCGTTTTCATCCTGCAGGGATACCTCGAGGCCCATCGCACGGAGGCCGCTTCCTCATGATGAGGCTTTTTACAATCCTGTCCATAGCCGTGATCCTGGGGGCCGGGGTTTTTCTCGTCAATCTCTGGATCTTCATCGATACGCCCTCTTCGCGGGCGGAGATCGCCCAAACGATCGTCGTGGATCGAGGGGAGCACCTCTCGCATATCGTCGACGAACTTTATGAGAAGGGCGTCATCGGCAATATTCCTCTCTTCAAGGCTTACGTCGTGTTACGCAGCGCCGAATCGAAGGTGCGCGCGGGGGAATATATCTTCCCGCCTCACGCGACGCCTTCGGAGGTCCTCGATCTTCTGATGAAGGGCGAATTCGCCACGAAAAAGGTGACGATTCCGGAGGGCTGGACGATGAAGGAGATCGCCGGACTCTTGGGGAGCCTCAAGCTTGCCGATCCGGATCGCTTTCTCCTCAAGTGTTCGGATACGGAGTTCATCCGCTCCTTGGGCATCGCGTCGTCGACATTGGAAGGGTACCTGTTTCCTGACACCTATGAGATCTTCAAGCCCAAGAACGAAGAGGAGGTCCTGAAAAAATTCGTGGACCACTTCAAGGACGTCTATGCCAAGCAATTCGAACAACGCGCGAAAGAGGTCGGCATGAGCGAGGCGGACGTAATGACGCTGGCCTCGATTGTGGAAAAGGAGACGGGCAGTAAATCCGAACGGCCCTTGATCGCCGGCGTCTTTTTGAACCGCCTGAAGATCGGGATGCCGCTGGCGACGGATCCGACGATCATCTACGGTATCCCCAATTTCAACGGAAACCTCACCAAGCAAAACCTGACGACGCCCGGGCCCTACAACACCTATCTGAACGTCGGCCTGCCGCCGACGCCCATTTCCAATCCGGGCGCCGCGTCGATCCGGGCGGTTCTCTATCCGACGCCGTCGGACTATCTCTATTTCGTCTCCAAAAACGACGGGACTCATTATTTCTCCAAGACGAAGGAAGAGCACGAAGAGGCGGTGAAGAAATATCAAATCAGCCGCATGAGGACCCCGACGCCGGAAACGACGCCGAACGGTTACTAAAGGAGCGTTTATGACCAAGAGAGAGTTGATCCGTGCGGTGCAAAACGAAGTGAAGGAAGGAAAGGACCGACGGAAGGTCTTCGAGGAGCATCAAGCGCAGTTTTCAAAGCCGCTGCAGTTGGCCACCGTGATCTCGGGAATTGCCCGTGACGACGCGAAGAAACAATTCGGAGTCCTCAACAAGGTTCTCGTGGCCTTGCTGGGGATTACGGGTCTGTTGAAGGCGGCCGGCATTTGGTTCTCCTTGTCTCCGACCAACCTAGGTTTGGCCGCGGGGGTGGCGCTATTGGGGCTCGCGATTCCTTGGCTCTTCGCCTTCGAGGTCAACCGTTTCACGGGACAGCTGTACGGGCTTCTGACTATTCTCGCCGGCATCAATGTGCTGAACGTGCTGGCCCGTTTCGCCTCGGAAGGCGTCATCGGGACGGCGATCGACCTCGGCCTGCTGGGCGGTATCATCGTCTTGAGCCACGTTTTGCGGACGAGGCTCTTTCCCGGCCTCAAGCTTCTGGGGGCGAAGACGGACGGCAGCGGGGCTTATGATTTGGGATGAGGTTCCGGATAAGAGTAATAAGTCGATGATCAACTGCATCACGAAATGTGATCTAATCGAAATATTATTATTATGTTAACATAAGTTATCATTCTCTAGATTCTTCGGTCCTCCTGGGTAGTTATCAATCAAAATGTCTTTCGTTACGAATTGGCATTCTCCTTGCTCTTAATAGGTCTCGTCAAAAGGAGATTTCTTATGAACATCACAGTATCCGCCGGTGAAACGAACACGCCTCCTCCACCGATCGCAGACCAACCTGCAAAGGTGGTTGTCGAAACGGAGCAGAAACACGATGCGCAGAAGGCTTGCGAGAAGGCAAAGTGCGCTTCCGAGAAACTGAACCATGTGACTCGGAAAGATCACCATCTGAAATGGAGCAAAGTTGCCACGTTAAATGTCGGAGATGGACGAGCCTCTCTTAATAATAATTCGAAGCTGACCGTTGGGGCGACGAAGTATCTTATTAAAACGGACGCCACTTTTGATTCCATGGTTTTGCCGGCAAAGATGCTGCCCGGAGAGGAGTGGGCACTACTAAGCCAAAAATATGTTCCCGATGTCCCCTCTCAACCATATCCAACCTGGGCCAATTCTCATCACCTAGGTAAGCTTGCTTCAGGCGCTTCGTCGGAACCTGTTTCGGTCCCGATGAAGCATCTTCAGCTTCGGGCGTATGATGTGAACTCCTTCAATGTGAAAGATCCGAGCTATATCGAAGTGCTCTATCCCGATGGAACGCTCAAAAAATTCAACCTCAAAAAAGGGCATTCCATCATGAATCTGGAGGTGCCGGCAGGGTATCAGATTCATGCCCACTCGGGCCTCACGAGTGAGAAGGCGCAGAAGTCCGGAGATGTGCGAGATAATTTTCGCGTGGATATTTTCGAAGGAGAGTCTTCGCAACCAAAACAGGCTCCTAAGATCACAACGAATCCGCCGCCCGCAAAAGCGCTTAAGACAGAACGGTCATTACTAAAGGCACATGAAGAAGCACGAGAGCTAGGTGAAAAAATGCAACAACTCATTGATGGAAAGAAACCAGCTGGTGGAGTGAAGTCGCCCTCCCAAGCACAGCCGCCAGCGGCCCCAGCTAAGAGTTTGCCGATAGACTTCAAACGATGGTCTTAATTTAAGGCATCACTGAACGGATTCTGACAGGCAGGGGGAAGGGATAATCTTCTTCTCGTCGTTCGCAACGAACATGGCGGTGACGTCGGTTCTCTTCGCTAGAATCGTCTCGGCCTTCTCTTTTCCCAAGACGAAAAAACCGGTGGCCAGAGGCGAAGCGTCGATGGATTTTTTCGCGATGACGGTCACGCTTTTCAATCCCGCCGCCGGCTGACCGGTCTTCGGATCGATGATGTGAGGTCCGCGCTCGTATTGCCCGGATGTCGAGACGGCCCGGTCTTGGACGGTCACTTCGCAGACGCCTTGATCGCCGCCGGGACGGTCCGGGTCCCGGATCACGATCCGCCATCGCCCCGCGGCGTAGAGGTCGCCCGCGTTGACCAAAAATTTCCGAAATCCCGCTCCTCTCAAGACTTCGCTCATGCGATCGACGATGAAGCCCTTCGCCACGCTGGATACTCCGATCTTCACTCCGGGTCGCAGGTAGGCGAGACCTTTTTCCGGAAAGAGGAGGACATCCCGATACGAGATTTTCCTCTTTTTTGAGGAGAAGGTGATGTCGAAGGCCCCGTCCGTGATCTCCGAAACCTCTTTCGCCTTCAGAAGGATCGCCGTCATATCACGCCCGATCGGCACGGGTCTCTTTCCGGCGTTTTGATTGAGGCGCGTCGCCTCGCTTCCGGGCCGCCACTCGCTGATTTCGTTTTCGATGCGTTTCGCTTCGTCGAAGGCGCGCGTCATCGCCTCGACGGCTTTGTTTTTTTTCGCAACGGGCGCTTCGACGGTGAGGGTGACCGAAACGTTCCCCATGAGGATTTGGGTGCGTTCAAACCGGTTTGAGGCCTGGAGGCCTGCAGGCAACGAGAGAAGGGCGGCGAGGCAGGCGAGAGAGCGGCGCATGACGCCACTCGAATCTTAAAACTTCATTCTGTCAAGGGACAGCGACCATCGAATGGATGCCGCGGGAGAAGATTTCGACCGCCGTCTCCATCTCGCGACGGCGGGCATCGCCGACGCCTTCCGTGAAGCTGAAGGCGAGGCGGAGCTGGTTCATCCCCGCCTGAGGATCCCTTGTCCGCGCGTCTTGAGGATAAAAATCCACCATCGGGACCGTCGTTACGCGATGCTCTTTGAGCAGACGCTCGGCCAATTGCGGAGACGGGGGCAGGCGGCCGTCCAGGAACGTGATGACGGAAAAAAAGCCGGCCCCCGGGATGGTCCATCGGGCGATGTCGCTTCCGACCCCGAAGAAGGCGACCAGGCCGTTCAGAAGGATAGCGCGGTTTTCCCCGTAGACCCGGATTTTTTCCTCGGCCACGGGCCAGAGGCTCGCGCGCAGGTTGAGGTTCCGGTCATGCAGGTAGGCCTCGAAACCCCGAAGGGCCTGGGGGTTGTGCATGAGGATCGAAGAGGCCGAGGTCGTTGCGAGCAATTGGCTTAAGGGGACGGTTTTCTGGCCCGCGATCTCGATTTTTCCTTGGGCAATGGCGAAACCCACGCGTGGACCCGGCAGGCCGATCTTGGAGGCCGTGAAGAGATGAACGACGCGTCCGTCGGTGTCGATCGAGAGGAAGGGCTTTGGGCGTTCGCCGGGAGGCGTGAAGCTGATGTAGGTGTAGGGAGAGTCCTCTACGAGCAGGATATTCTCGTTTTGCAAGACGCGATAAATTTCCTCACGGCGCCTTTGCGAGAAGGAGATGCCGGCGGGATTGTGGCCGTCGGGGACCGTATAATAGAAGGGGACGAAAAAGCCGTCGCTGCGCGCGGCGCGGATTCGTTCCCGGAGCGACTCCGGGATCGGGCCTTCCGCATCCATCTCCACGCTGTAGAATGCGACATCCCGATGACGCGCGGCCCGTGTCAGAAAACCCGGATAGGTGGGGGCGTCCACGATGTAGGCAAGTTTTGGGGCCCTTGCTTCGAAGAGCGCACACAAAAGATCGATTCCGCCCGATGCACCCGTTGTCGGGACCACGTGGTCCGGGTCGATGGTGGCGCCGAAATCATTTCCATAGACCTTCGCAAAGGCCTCGCGCGCCGACCGCGGGCCCATGGTGTCCGTGTAGCCGTAGATTTCGCCGTAGAGCTTGGCGGGATTGATGTTCCAGAGATCCACTTGGGCCTCGAGGTAACGGTCGGTCTGCAGCCGATAGAACGTGGGGTCCGAGACCTGGGGATTCGGATATCCGGCGCCCAAGTGATGGATCGTGGCCCCGGTGGCCCGGAGTTCCGTCAAGGCGGCGGCGAGTTGGCGCGTGACGGACATCTGGGGTGCGGGGAGCATGGGAGCTTGGAACATAACGACCCTAGCTTCGACCCGGGAAGGGGCGACGGTTCGGGATTTTTAATTCACCGGGCAGGTTGTCTATGGCCGGAAGATTTGGATCTCGAGTCCCGGGATGAAACGGAAGTGTCTTTCATTGCCGGAGGCGAGCCGGGCCCGGGGGAGTAGGGCGGAAGCGGCGATCAAGGCGTCGATGACCCGGAGCCCATGAGAGAGTGAGAATTCCTGCGTGAGATGGATCGCCTTTTCGGAGACGGCCGTCCTGGGATGCAGGATGCGTGAAATGTTTTCAGCGACGAAGGCTTGAATATCCAGGGCTTCCGATCGATTTTTACAACCTTGGAAAAGTTCCATCAGGCTCAGGGAGGTCAGCCAACGATGGTCCCGCTCGACGGATTCCACGAAGGAACGGGCTTTCGGATGGCCTCGGAAATACCAGATGAGGACGTCGGTGTCGAAGATTACCGGCCGAAGCGAGGCTTTCTTTGTTCGTCGAGCCATCGGGAAACGTCTTTCAAATCGGAGCGGTTTTTCCACATGCCGAACCCTATATCGCGAAAGGCCTTCTTTTCCGACGAAGTAAGGGGGACGATCCGGGCGACCGCCTGGCCTCGGTAGGTAATGACGGGCTTTTCGCCGCGCTTCAGGCTTTGGAGAACCTGTTTGGTCCTATAGCGAAGATCTTTCATCGATACGGCCATGGCGTCCTCAAAAAGACATTTTGAAGTATACACTTAAAAGGAAGGGCGTCAAGATGCTATCCATCGCCATCGGTTACTCTTCAAAACACGCGGCGGTGACGTCGCCGACCGTCTGGATCTTGCCGTTCCGGTCTTCCAAGATGGCGCCGAAGCCTTCCTGGCCAATCCCCTGAAACATCGCTTGGGCTTTGGATTTTCCCATCAAGAGGGCGGTGGTCGCCAAGGCGGTGGCGTTCGTGGCGTTTCGGGTTACGACGGTGACGCTCTGAAGATCCGTCGGTCCTTCGGGGTTTTTGCCCAAGCGGGCGGTCGCTCCCTTATAGTCGCGCATGTTCGCCGTCGCGACGCTGGAGGCCTCCAGAGACACGCGGCAAAGATTATTTCCTTTGCCCTTGGGGTCCGGAATGTTGAGGCGCCAATAATCTTGGCCGTCTCGGCCCATGGTCCTGACGATGTCTCCGGACTGGATCATGAAGTTGGTAAAACCCTGCTCGTGCAAGAGACCCGCCATGCGGTCGACCACGTAACCGTTCCGGACCCCGCTGAAATCGACCCAGGCCTTCTTATCCGGGAGCGAGACCTCGCCCGTCTCGAAGTTCACGCGCAGGTTGGGATTCTTGCCGCGGACGACGTCGAAGAGGCCTTTGGTCCAATCCGAAATCTGCATGCAGACCTTGAGCAGGGCGAGAAACGGTCCGTCCACCTTGACGGCTCCTTGGCCGGCGTTCTTATTGATCTGTCCGACCGAGCCCGAGGATTTCGCGTCCAAATCCTTGTAGAGGCGTTTGGCCTCCTCGAAGGCCTTTTTGATGGCGCTGTCCGGAGAAGATTTGGCGGCGGGGGAAGGGTGGACGTACACGGCCGCGGAGATTCCCTGGCCGATTGAATCGGTTCGGGCCGCCTTCGTGGAGGTTGAAGATGATTTCGACCATGCGAACGGGGATGCCGCAAGACACACGCCCATGATCAGGACGACGAGACTTGTCCTAAGAATCTCCCTGTACATTGATTAAGTTTAACATGGGGGGACGAGGGGTGGATAGGACTTACACAGCCTTTGCCAGCCGCGATCCCTTTTCCCCAAGGATCTTCTTGAGATACTGGCCCGTGGAGGAGGCGGCCACCTTGGCCACCTCTTCCGGCGTCCCTTGGGCGACGATCTTTCCGCCATTGTCGCCGCCTTCGGGACCCAGATCGATCAGATGGTCCGCGGTCTTGATGACATCCAGATTGTGCTCGATCACGACGACCGTGTTGCCGCCTTCCGCGAAGCGGTTCAAGACGTCCAAAAGTTTTTGGATGTCCGCGAAATGAAGGCCGGTGGTCGGTTCGTCCAAGATGTAGAGCGTGCGTCCCGTCGATCGTCGTGAAAGTTCCTTCGCGAGTTTCACGCGCTGGGCCTCGCCGCCGGAAAGCGTCGTGGCCGACTGCCCGAGCTCAATGTAGCCCAATCCGACTTCCACGAGGGTTGCGAGTTTGGATTTGATCGCCGGGAGGTGATCGAAAAACTCCAAAGCCTGTTCCACCGTCATCGTGAGGACGTCGGAGATCGATTTTCCTTTGTAGAGGATTTCCAAGGTCTCGCGGTTGAACCGTTTTCCTTTGCAGACCTCGCACTCGACGTAGACGTCCGGGAGGAAGTGCATCTCGATCCGGATAATGCCGTCGCCCTCGCAGGCCTCGCAGCGACCACCTTTGACATTGAACGAAAACCGCCCGGCCTTGTAGCCCCGTGCCTTCGATTCGTTCAACTCGGCGAAGAGGTCCCGGATGAACGTGAACAGCCCCGTGTACGTGGCGGGGTTTGAGCGCGGCGTGCGGCCGATGGGCGATTGGTCGATGTTGATGACCTTGTCGATGTGCTCCAAGCCCTCGATCGCTTCCACCTTGCCCGCCGGTTCCTTGGAGCCGTAGAGCCTCTGGGCGATTCCTTTATAGAGCGTATCGTTGATCAGCGTGCTCTTGCCGGATCCCGAGACGCCGGTGACGCAGATCAAGACGCCCAGCGGGACATCGACGGTGACGTTCTTCAGATTGTTTTCCTGGGCGTTGAGGATGCGGATCGCCTTCCCGCTCCCCGAACGCCGTTTGGCGGGGACGGCGATTTGCAACTTGCCCGACAGATACTGGCCCGTCAGCGATTTCGGATTCTTGATCACCTCCGGCGGCGTTCCGGCGGCGACGACGTAACCTCCATGGACGCCCGCGCCCGGTCCCATGTCCACCAGGTAATCCGCGGTGCGGATGATGTGCTCGTCGTGCTCGACGACCAGGACCGTATTGCCCAAGTCGCGGAGGCGCATCAGAGTCGCCAGCAGGCGATCGTTGTCTCGCTGATGGAGCCCGATCGACGGCTCGTCCAAGATATAAAGGACGCCGACCAACGAGGATCCGATCTGCGTCGCCAGTCGGATCCGCTG
>CAZWYB010000070.1:7383-11478 GCA_964637745.1 uncultured Pseudomonadota bacterium | reverse complement strand
GAACGGAATCGGTTCTTCGTATTGGATGTTCCTAAAACCGTACTTTTCCGGATTTTTGGCGATTAAGGCGGCGGCGATCAGCTTGGGAACGTAGTCCTTGGTCTCCGCCCGGAGATAACGCCCTTCCGACAGCTCCCAAAAGTCTTCCGTGTCGTATTTCTGAATGGCGCGGTCGATTTTGCCCTCACCCGCATTGTAGCTGGCGGCCGCCAGATACCAGTTGTTGTAGCGGTCATAGAGATCCTTCAGATACTTGGCGGCGGCGATGGTCGACTTCTCAGGATCGCGGCGTTCGTCGACCCAACTATCCACCTTCAACCCGTAACGGAGACCCGTCTGATAAATGAACTGCCAGGCCCCGGTCGCGCGGGCCCGCGAATAAGCATGGGGATTGAAGCCGCTTTCGATCATAGAGAGATAGACCAAATCATCCGGCATACCCTGCGACTTCAACACCCGACGCATCATCGGAATGTATTTCCCCGAACGTTGGAGATAACGCTCGAAATGCTCCCGCCCCGGCCCTTGAAAATAGTTGAGCCAATCCTGAACGCGGTCGTTCATGACAAGCGGGATTCCCGGTCGCTGGATTTCGGCAAAATGATCTTGGGGGATGGTCTTCGTTCTCGCATGTTTCGGAGCGGACGAGCAGGCGGACAACATCGCAAGGGCAGGAACGGCCAATGTGAGGCATCGAATGAGTTTAGTCTTCATCATCATCGGGATCGCAGAAAAATATCGCCGAGCACCACTTGGGATTCTCCTGTTTTTTGGGATATTAACCCCTATTAAATAGGTCTTTTGCGACGAAGTCAAAGATTATTTTCTCCTTTTAGTCCGCATGCTTGCGAAGGAAGGTTGGGATGTCGTACTCATCGGCATCCGACTCCTTCCCCACGAAGTCCTGGGCCCTCAAATCCCCCATCATCCGCTTCCAGTCGGTGGCCACGGGGATCTTTTGAGCGGGGGGAGATCCCGCTCTCCACCCCGCACCCTCCATCTGTTGCAGGGCCAAGACCGTATCGTTCACTTCGTCCGGCAGAGCCGGTCTCCGTTCACTTTTCGTCTCGACCTCTTCCAGAGGGACTTTCTTTTGGTAGGGCACGAATTCGGAAGAACGCTTCGTCAGTTTTTCGAAACCGGTGGCGATGACGGTGACGCGCACCTCGGAGCCCATGGCGGGGTCAATGACCGCCCCGAAGATGATGTTGGCATCTTCGTGTGACTCCTCCTGGATGAGCTTCGCGGCCTCGTTCACTTCATAAAGGGTCAGGTCCTTGCCTCCGGTTACGTTTAAAAGAATGCCCGTCGCTCCGCGAATAGAGATGTTCTCCAATAAAGGAGACGAGATCGCCCGCGTCGCCGCCTCGATCGATCGATGTTCACCCTGGGCGACGCCGCTCCCCATGAGGGTCATGCCCATCTCGCCCATGACGGCGCGGATGTCGGCGAAGTCCAGGTTGATGAGGCCCTCCACCAAGATCAGGTCCGAGATGCCGCGAACGGCGTGGAGTAAAACTTCATCGGCCATCTTGAAGGCCTCGGTCAAAGCCATCTCTTTTCCAGCCACGACCAAAAGGCGTTCGTTCGGAATCGTGATCAAACTGTCGACCGATTCCTGCAGGGACTCCAACCCTTGGTTGGCGAAGCGGCCCCGTCTCTTGCCCTCGAAGTTAAAAGGTTTGGTGACGACGCCGATCGTAAGCGCCCCCAGATCTTTGGCGATGCGCGCGATGATCGGCGCGGCCCCGGTGCCTGTCCCACCGCCCATGCCCGCCGTGATAAAGACCATATCCGCGCCTTCCAAGAGCCGCGTGATCTCCGCCTCGCTCTCGATCGCGGCCTTGCGTCCCACTTCCGGGTCCGCTCCGGCGCCCAAGCCGCGCGTCAGCTCTTGCCCCAATTGGAGCTTCACGTTCGCGCGATTGCCTTTCAGCGCCTGGAGATCGGTATTGGCGGCGATGAAATCCACGCCCCCCGTATTGATGATGCGTTCCAAACCGCTGAGGCTCCATTTCTCCATCATCGTATTGACGGCATTGCCACCCGCACCGCCGATGCCGATGACCTTGATCTTGGCTCCTTGTACCGCCTGTTCATCTTCTACCAGTTCGAACATTTGTGCCTCCACATGAGACCTCTCCCGGCCTTACGGCCACCCTCTCCTTAATAAGGAGAGGGTCGGGGTGAGGTTGGTTTTAGAAAATCTCCTCAATCCACTCCCGCATCCGCTCCTTCACCTTGTGATAGACGTTGTCGTCCCGGTTTCTAAAGATCTTGCTGCCTTGATTTCGGCTGCCGTAGAGGACAAGCCCCACGCCCGTCGCATGCAGCGGACTCTTCACGACGTCCACCAATCCCCCGATCCCCTTCGGCACTCCGCGTCTGACGGGAAGGTTAAAAATCTGCTCGGCCAGCTCCGGCATTCCTTCGAGCAGGGTACTTCCGCCGGTCAGAACAACACCTGAAGCGATCATGTCTTCGTAGCCCGATTTCGCGATATCCTGTTTGATCAAGGTGAAAATCTCTTCCACGCGCGGCTCGATGATCTCGGCCAGGATCTGGCGAGCGATAATCCGATCCGACCGTCCGCCGACGGAGGGGACTTCGATCGTCTCCTCGCGCCCGACGAGCGACGAGAGCCCGCAGCCGTAACGCTGTTTGATCTTCTCCGCCTCCAGAAGCGGCGTCCGGAGGCCGATCGCGATGTCGTTCGAGATGTGGTTGCCGCCAATGGACAAGACCGACGTGTGAACGAGGCTCCCGCCCGAAAAGACTGCCAGGTCCGTCGTACCGCCGCCGATGTCGATGATGGCGACGCCCAGGTCCTTCTCCTCAGGCGTCAGCGTTGACTCCGCCGCCGCGAGCTGCTCCAAGATGATGTCGTTGACGTTCAGTCCCGCCCGATTGCAGCACTTGACGATGTTCTGCGCGGAGGTGACAGCCGCCGTCACGATGTGGACCTTGGCTTCCAGCCGCACGCCCGACATCCCGATCGGGTCCTTGATCCCGTCCTGCTCGTCCACCACGAACTCTTGCGGGATGACGGGGATGACTTCTCGGTCCAGCGGGATCGCCACCGCCTGAGCGGCATCGATCGCCTTCTCCACGTCCATGGACCGGACCTCCCTATCTTTCAGCGCGCAGATGCCGTGGCTGTTGATGCCCCGGATGTGCCCCCCGGCGATGCCGGTATAGACGGAGCTGATTTGGACGCCTGAGATGGCCTCCGCCTCCTCCACCGCCTTGCGGATCGACTCAACGGTACTTTCGATGTTGATGACGACCCCCTTTCGCAAACCCCGTGAGGGCGCGGTCCCGATTCCGATGACGTCCACCCCATCCTCAACGACTTCTCCAACGATCGCACAGATTTTGGTCGTCCCGATATCCAACCCGACCACGGTGTTGTCTTTTTTCCCCATCAGTATTGCCTCCTTTATATACAGTTAAAAATCTAAAGCCCTTGTTTCACCCCTTGCTTTACGACGATGCGACGGTCCATGCTCAGATCCACTACCTTCGGATTCTTCGACGAGGCGTTGATCATGCCCCACGCGTTCGCGAAGCGTTCCAGCCTCTCCTCAAAATGATCCTCGCCCAGCTCCAAACGGATGCACGGCTCCTTGGTGAAGAGCGAAACGCCGGCCCGGTCCGTCCAACGGATCTCCGATATCCCCAGGTTGTTTAAGAGATCCGACTCCTCGGCCGCCTTCACGAGGTTCATCATCTTGGGAAGAGTTGAAGGGATGTCCGCGGGCAAAAGGCCCGTGATGATCGGAAAGTCCTTGGGATCGCCGGCCTCCACCTTCTTGAAGACCTTTCCTTCTCGATTCACCAAATACAGGGCCGATCCTTGATCCCCCTCCTGCAGATCCAACAGGGCGACCGGCTCCTGTTCCTCCACCCAGATGAAGAGTCGCGCCGGGATTCGCTTCGAGAGGCTGACGTCCTTGACCCACGGATAGCGGAGGAGATTGGTCCGAACTTTGGCGAGGCTTAAGCGAACGAAGTTGTCCGCTTTTCGAACCTCCGAAAGCAGGCTACGATCGCAGCGTGTGCCGAATCGCTGGAACACAGAGTTGAGGAAGGAGT
>CAZWYB010000070.1:0-7373 GCA_964637745.1 uncultured Pseudomonadota bacterium | reverse complement strand
AAGTCGGTGAGATGTTTGAGCTGCGACGTAACCACCACCTCCTTCACCCGCAAAAATCCGGGCGGATGAAAGACGATCCAGGTGATTCCCCCCGCAGTGAGGACGAAGGCCAGTGCGCTGCCCGTGATGGAAAGGATTTTTTTCATGTTTTAAGCGACGCTCCTTTCAGAATGCGTTCGCAGAGCTCCTCGAACGAAACGCCCGAGGCGGCGGCCGCCTTCGGAACCAAACTGGTCTCGGTCATTCCGGGGATCGTGTTGACCTCCAGAAAATATTCGCCGTCCTTCGTCACAATGAAATCCATGCGGGAAAAGCCGGACAGATGAAGCAGGTTCCAGATTTTCTCCGAGGTCTGTTGCAGACGGTCGCGGACGTCGTCGGAAATCCGGGCGGGGACGATGTACTCCGTCGCCCCCTTCGTATACTTGGATGTGTAGTCGTAAAAGCCGCTCTTCGGGACGATCTCCAAGACCGGCAGGGCCTGACCGTTCACGACGGCGACCGTCACTTCCATTCCTAAGATGAACTGCTCGACCAAGACTGTCTCATCGAGCTTCGCCGCTTCCTGAAGGGCCGGGAGAAAATCTTTTTCGTCTTTGACGATCGAGATACCGATGGTCGAGCCTTCTCGATTCGGTTTCACGACGACGGGAAGGATAATCGGCGATTTCTTCATCGCGGCCACCTCATTCCGGCGGATCACCTTCCATTCCGGCGTCTTGACTCCCGCTGGAGCGACGAGACGTTTCGTCAATTCCTTATCCATGCCGACCGCCGAGGGAAGGACGCCTGCTCCGGTGTACGGAATGCCCATCACCTCCAGAAGACCCTGGATCGAGCCGTCCTCTCCGTATCGTCCGTGCAGGGCTAGGAAGGCGACCTCGATCCCTTCCGCCTTCAGGCGCTCCGCAATATCCTGTCCGACGTCGATTTCGATCACCGGATAACCTTTCGAGCGTAGTGCGTTCGCTATGGCCTTGCCGCTTCGGAGCGACACGTCGCGCTCCTTGGAAAGACCGCCGAGCAAAACCCCCACCTTTTTTTTCTTCGGATCACTCATCGCCGACCACCTTCACTTCGGGGTCAAGCAATACCCCGTATTTTTCCTTCACCTTGTCGCGGATGAGGCCGATCAAGGCGAGGACGTCCTTGGCCGTCGCGCCGCCCTCGTTCACGATCCAGTTCGCGTGCTTCGGGGAGACGCGCGCTCCCCCAACGCGCACGTCCTTGAGCCCCGCGTCTTCGATCAGCTTCGCCGCAAAGACCTTCTTCTCATCCGGATTTTTGAAAACGGATCCCAAGTTCGGAACGTTGAGCGGTTGGGTCTCGAGGCGATAGGCCCGATGCTTTTGAATCTTGCCCCGAACGAGTTCCGAGGCCATGCGCGTGAGTCGGAAACGTCCGGAGAGGATGACGGCGCCGCGCGGAAAGTGGCTTTCGCGATAGGCATAGCCGATGTCCTCTTTTGGCCATGTCGTCACTTTTACTTCACCCTTCTTGTCGAGGATGAGGAAGGTCACGCTCACGACGGCTGAGGCCGTGTCTCCCTCTTTCGTCCCCGCATTCATAAAGAGGGCGCCGCCGACGTTTCCCGGAATTCCCGAGATCGCCTCGAGCCCGCTCAACCCTTCTTCCGCCGCGTAGTCGACGAGACGCGGGACGCCGACGCCGGCCTCGGCGAAGAGAATGACCCCGCCCCCATCCGGGTCATTCCCTTCCACCTCGATGCGATTGAAGCCTTGAGAGAGATTCACGACCAAACCACGGAGCCCCTTATCCCGAACGAGCAGATTACTGCCGGCCCCCAACACAAAAACCGGCAGTCCATTCTTGCGTCCGAATTTCAGGACGGCGGAGAGCTCGTCGACCGTCTTGGGATAAAGCAAGGCCTCGGCGGGACCACCGATTCGGACGCTGGTGTAGCGGGACATCGGCTCTTCGAAGAGGGCCGTTTCACAAATCTGTTTGAGTTCTTGTTTCACCTTCTCATCCATTTCGAGTTTCCAATTTTTTCGCCAATTCCTTGCCCGCCTTCCAAATGTCGCCCGCTCCCAGCGTCAGGACGACGTCGCCTTTTTCGAGTTTGGGAAAAACTTCTTCCGGTATCCGATCCACGGACGGGACATAGATGACGGATTTTTTCTCTTTCTTTCGGATCTCCTCGGCCAAGTGCTCGGACGACACGCCGCGGATCGGTTCCTCGCTGGCCGCATAGATTTTGGTCAAAACGAGCTCGTCGGCCTCGCCGAAACTTTTGACGAATTCAGGGAACAGATCCTTTGTCCGCGTGTACCGATGCGGTTGGAAGAGGACGTGCACCCTCGCCTTTTTCGCGATCGTCCGCACTGCGCTTAAGGTCGCTTTGATCTCCTCGGGATGATGGCCGTAATCATCGATGATGGTGACATCTCCTTGATAGACGACCTCCATCCGACGGCCGATTCCGCGGAATTTCGCGAGCGCCTTGCGGATATCGGCGAACTTGATCCCCAGCTCCCGGCCGACGGCGATGGCGGCGAGGCTGTTCAAGACGTTGTGCAGCCCGGGGTGATGCAGCCGGATTTTTCCCAAATGAGCGCCGCGGTAGCGGACGTCAAATTCGCTCTCCCATCCTTTCAAACGGATCTGAGTCGCCTGATAATCGGCCTTTTCCCGGATGCCGTAGGTCACGGCCCGTTTCGCAAAGGCGCCCGCGAGGGCGCCCGACTCAGGATGATCCGCGCAGAAAACCGCCAGGCCGTAGAACGGGATCTTCGCGGCGAACTCCGCGAACGTTTTCTTCAGCGAGTCGAAGTCTCGGTAATGCTCCATGTGTTCGCGATCGATATTGGTCACCACCGCGATCGTGGGATTTAAGTGCAGGAACGAACCGTCGGATTCGTCGGCCTCCGCCACCAGGAAGTCGCCCTTTCCCAGGCGCGCGTTCGAGCGCAGGCTCTTCACGCGTCCCCCGATCACGACGGTCGGATCGAATCCTCCGGCGTCCAAGACGCTCGCCACGAGCGAGGTCGTCGTCGTCTTGCCGTGCGTGCCCGCGACCGCGATGCCGTACTTAAGGCGCATCAGCTCGGCCAGCATCTCGCCGCGCGTGATCACGGGGATCCCCGCCTTCACTGCGGCCGCGATTTCAGGATTCGATTTGGCGACGGCGGAAGAGATCACCACAACCTGGGGCTTGTCGAGGTTGTCGGCCCGGTGCCCAAAATGAAGCTTCGCGCCGCGCCGGCGCAGTCGGTCCGTGAGCGGCGTCCGCTTGAGATCGGAACCCGTCACGCGACACCCCATGGTGAGGAGGATTTCGGCAAGACCGCTCATGCCGATCCCTCCGATTCCGACGAAATGAATTTCTTGAAGCGACGGGTACACAAGTTCCTTTTCATCGATGAATCGTCATCGCCAAACACTCCCGCGTCACCACCTCGGCCGCGGGAATGCGGCTCATTTTCGCCAAATTTTCGCGCATCATCCGAAGCGGCTCGGGCGCCTCCGACAGACGCATCAGCCATCCCTGGAGTTTTTCGCCCAAATCCTTGTTCGCGATCACTTCCGCCCCTCCCCCCTCGACCAATGACAGGGCGTTGAATCTCTGATGGTCGTCGGCAGCGAACGGATAAGGGACCAAGATCGAAGGCGTCCGCGTCGCGATCAACTCCGCAATCGTGGACGCCCCCGCGCGGCAAAGGACCAAGTCGGCCTCCGCATACACCTCGTCCATCTCGGCGATGAAGGCGTCCACGCGATGCGGAATTTTCGATTTTGCATAAGCCTCTTTGACCCAGCCGGCGTCGTTCTCTCCCGTCTGATGAATCAAACGGAAGGACCGCCCCGAATTTTCCAAAGCGGGCAAGAGATCGACTATGGCCTTGTTCAAGGCCGTGGCGCCCTGGCTGCCGCCGATGACGGCGAGGGTGAACACCTCCCCGTCGGGGGAGGTCCGACCCGCCCCAATGTCAGACAATTTCCTTCTCACCGGCGTCCCCGTCAGCCTCACCTTCTTCTTCGGGAAATACGAGGCCGCCTCCGGAAAAGCGATGAAGACGCGGTTCACGAAACGCCCCAAGATCCGGTTCGTGAAACCCGGGATGCTGTTCGGCTCCAGAATCGCGCGCGGTATCCTTTTCAGGAAGGCGGAGAGGATCACGGGCCCCGAGCTGTAACCGCCGATCCCAAAGACGATGTCCGGCTTCAGCTCTTTCAGGAGAGCGCGCGCCTGCAGGAGGCTTTTTGGAAGCTCGACGAACGTCTTCATCTTCTGCCCCAACCCCTCTCCCTTGATGCGCCCCACCTTCAGCGCCCGATGTTCCAAGCCTTCCCGTTCCAAGATGCCCTTCTCCAATCCGCGCTCCGATCCGACGAAAATGATGCTTCCGCCAGGGTTCAATTCCTTCAAAACCTCCGCCACGGCGATGCCGGGAAACAAGTGACCTCCGGTTCCTCCCGCCGCAATCAGCATCCTCACACCTCAATCCTCGACGAAATATTCAACAGCACCCCCACGCACGTGAGCGAAATGATCATCGCCGTTCCGCCGTAGCTCAAGAACGGCAGCGCCAGTCCCTTCGTTGGAAGGAGTCCCATCACGACGGCGATGTTGAAGACGACCTGTAGGCCGAAGAGCAAAGCGATGCCCAGAGCCAGGTATTGCGAAAAAAGATCCGGGGCCTTCCAGGCGATCACGAACGCCCGGTAGAGCCACACCATGAACAGTCCGATTACGGCCAGAGTCCCCAAAAGCCCCAGCTCCTCGGCGATAACGGAAAAGATGAAATCGGTGTGGGCCTCCGGGAGATAGAACAACTTTTGTTTTCCCTCTCCGAGCCCCTGGCCGAAAAGCTGTCCGGCGTGGAAGGCCAAATACGATTGAATGATCTGAAATCCCGCCCCCTGCTTGTGTTCCCACGGGTTTAAAAACGCCATGATGCGCTGCTTGCGGTAACTGCGTCCGGCGATCAGGTAATAAAAGGCCGGAAGGGCCAAAAGGACTTCGGAGAGAAGATAGGACACGCGCGCCCCGCCGATGAACATCAGGATGAAGACCGTCGAGCCCAAGACGACCGCATTCCCCAAATCGTCTCCGGCCAGAACGAGGATGATGATGAGGCCCGACAGGATCATCGGTGGGACGAAGCCGACCAGGAAGACCTGGATCTTTTCCTGCTTCTTCGAGAGCACATAGGCCATGAAGAAGATGACCGCGATCTTCGAAAACTCGGACGGCTGGAAGGAAAAGGGTCCGAGCCTCATCCAGCGTTGCGCGCCGCCGGCCTTGACGCCGATGCCTGGGATCAGGACGGCGACGAGAAGCAAAAGGGCAAAACCGAAGAGCGGATAGACGACCTTCTTCAGATGCTCGATGGGGACGGTCTTCGCCGCAAAGAGGCCGACGAATCCGATGAAGACGGCGACGACTTCCTTCTTTAGAAAGTACGTGCTGTCGTGGAAACGCTCGCGTGCGAGGACGCCGGAAGCGGAATAGATCATCGTCATCCCGAAGACGACGAGAAGGAGAGTCGTCAAAAACAATGTGTAATCGAAATGTTTTTTCATAAAGAAAGCACGAGTTTTCTAAAAACGTCTCCCCGCTCCTTGTAATCCTTGAATTGATCGAAACTCGAACAAGCCGGAGAAAGCAGGACCACGTCTCCCGTCTCGGCACGCTCTGCAGCCATGGGCACCGCTTGCTCCATGCGCTCGACCTCCTCAACCGAAACGGCTCCCTTCAAAGCCTCGGCGATCTTCTTTCGGGCCTCGCCCAAAACGATCACGAGCTTGGCCTTCCGACCGCAGGCGCTGCGAAGCGGCTCGTAGCTCCCGCCTTTATCCCGACCTCCGGCGATCAGGATCACGCGGCCGTCAGGAAAACCCTCGAGGGACTTCACGACCGCGTCGACGTTCGTGCCCTTGGAGTCGTCGTAGTAGCGGACGCCCGACCGCTCCGAGACGAGCTGCGTCCGGTGGGGCAATCCCCGAAAGGTCTCGAGCGTCTTCTGGACCGCAGCCTGAGAGGCTCCGGCGGAGCGGGCGGCGGCGATCGCCGCCGCCATGTTTTCCCGATTGTGCGCGCCCACCAATTTCACGCGATCCAACGGGTAGATTTCTTTGCCGAAGACGATCGTCGAACCTGTGTCGCGAATGTCTTTGGGAAAGCCGATCTTCTTTGATCGCGCCTTCCGGGCGCCTTTCTTCACGACGGAATCGGCCTCGTTGTAGACAAGCACGTCACCCGACTTCTGATCTCTGAAAATCCGGAATTTCGCCCGCGCGTAATCCATAAAAGTCGCGTAACGGTCGAGGTGATCTTCCGTAATGTTCAACAAGACGGAAATCTTTGGACGGAAGGGAGAAACGACGGTCTCCAGCTGATAGCTCGATGCTTCCGCGATGACCCAATCGATTTTATGCGGGTGGGCCTCCGGCGCCCCCCGCACCCCCGCTCCTCGAACCGGCCAAGCCGGATTCTTGTCGCTCCCTTCAATTTCCATGACGACTTCCATGAGTGGTGTCCCTATGTTTCCCGCCAAGGCCGCCTTTTTTCCCGCCGCCTTGAGCATTTCGTAGATCAAAGTCACGGTGGTCGACTTGCCGTTGGTCCCCGTGACGGCGACCATTTTCGATTTGAGAAGTTTCGCCGCGAGTCCGAACTCCCCGACGACCGGGATCCGCCGGCGACGGGCTAATTGGATTCCCGGAAGGTTCGCAGGCACTCCGGGGGACAAGACGATCAAGTCCTTGCCCCGGAAGAGTTCCGGTGCATGCCCTCCAAAATGAAACTCGAGGCCCCTCAAGTCCTTGGGAATGAGTCTTTCGTCCGGATGCCCCGAGTCGGTGACGCTCACCTTCGCCCCGCGGGCCGTAAGGAAACGCGCCGCCGCCTGACCGGAAACTCCGAACCCAACGATCAAAATATGTTTGCCTCTGAAATTCATTTTTCATCGCAGTTTTAGTGTCGACAACGCGACCAGGGCCAAAATGAAGGAGATGATCCAAAAGCGGATGATCACCTTCGGTTCCTCCCAACCCTTCAGCTCAAAGTGATGATGGATCGGCGCCATCAGAAAAATCCGTTTGCCCGTGAGTTTGAACGAGGCCACCTGCGTCAACACCGACACGGTCTCCAGAACGAAGACGCCGCCTATGATCACCAAAAGGAATTCGTTTTTCGTGACGAGCGCCAGATAACCCAGGGCCCCGCCGAGCGGCAACGAACCGACGTCGCCCATGAAGATTTCGGCCGGATAGGTGTTGTACCAAAGAAAACCCACGAGAGCTCCGACCAAGGCCCCGCAGAAGATGGCCAATTCGCCGCTGCCCGCGATGTAGGGAATCTGAAGATAAGTGGAGATTTTCACGTTACCCGCCAGATACGCGAGCAG